>NZ_JBHFNS010000043.1:0-107620 GCF_041929135.1 Floridaenema fluviatile BLCC-F154
TTTGAATTAAATTAATTCCTTCTCTGGTTCCCCCCTTAATAAGGGGGACTTTGAATTAATTTAATTCCTTCTCTGGTTCCCCCCTTAATAAGGGGGACTTTGAATTAATTTAATTCCTTCTCTGGTTCCCCCCTTATTAAGGGGGGTTAGGGGGGATCTGATTCATTTTTGCAACAAATTTTTCTCATCTAAAATCCCAAATTTTCAGGAGCAGATATCGCACGCACGGCATAATTTTAATAATAAGCCGCGCAAGTCAAGAAAGCTAAATTTACCTGCTATTAAAGGCTCAGGCTTGCATCCTACTATCCATGTAGGAACCTATCTATCTTGGTAGGATAGAGCTACTTATAAAGTAGCTGTGTGTAAGCTCTCTCTGTTCGGGCGCGGCGATAACTGCTATTTTTGTTATTTGTTATTTGTTATTTTTACTAATAACCAATGACTAATAACAAAATGGTTTTAAGTCTGGTTCTACCCAATTTGTTCGGGCTGACCAAGACATGAGTAAATCATGGCTATAATATTCAAATGGTAGGGTTTTGTTTGCATAATTTTCGATGATTACATTGGCTAAATCTAAAAGTTGTCCGTTAGGTTTAGTTGTTAGATATTGGCTGATTATCCGAATCCAAAATAAAGTTATAGTTTCGTGATAGCCGCTATCTTTGGTGGTTTTAATTCCCTTTGCTGAGTTGTATCGTTGGATATGGTTACGGATGCAATTTGTTGCTTCTGTTTCCGAATAACGAGTGAGATACCATAGTGCAACAGTTAAATGTGCTGGATGTGTCCACTCACTTCTGGGTAATGTACAGTCCTCGAAGGTGCGGATTAGATTTTCTATCTCACTGAGAGTTTGGTATGTTGCATTTTCAGCAATCATATTTAGTGTTATTTGAGGGAAACTTTTGCACCAACTGCTTCTAACTGATGTTTGATGTCTTCAGCAATGTCGAGATCGATCGCACTTTTCAGCACTTGCGGTACTGACTCAACCAAATCTTTCGCTTCCTTCAAACCCACACCAGTCAATTCTCGCACAACTTTAAGAATGGCAATCTTTTTATTGGCTGGTACTTCTTCCAAAACCACATCAAAGGTTTTGAATTCAGGTGGCTCTTGGTTGATGGAATCATCGATAATTGGAGTAATCGGGATAATTTTCTTAACTGAAGCATCAACATCAAAAGTTACCTCGATCTGCT
This sequence comes from Floridaenema fluviatile BLCC-F154, assembly GCF_041929135.1. Lineage (NCBI taxonomy): Bacteria > Bacillati > Cyanobacteriota > Cyanophyceae > Aerosakkonematales > Aerosakkonemataceae > Floridanema > Floridanema fluviatile. The sequence continues at coordinate 1,209 of NZ_JBHFNS010000043.1, forward strand.
TAACTAATTCCGCAGTTTCCAACAAACTTAAAGATTTTAATTGTTCTAGAATTTCTCCGGTTTTGGTAGACATACTTACCTCCTTTAAACAATAAGTAAATGTGGTAAATTAACACTTCGCACAAGTTGAAAAAGCCGTTTGTTCACACACAGGATTTGAACCTGTATATCTTGAATTTGGAGTCAAGCGCCTTTTCCATTTGGCTAGTATGTAAGCTTTTTCGGTTATGGTGCGAAGTGCTAATTTTGTTTAGTCATACAAGCTTAATTTAATGTTGAGTTAAATCACTTCGCGCAAGTCAAGAAAGCTGTTTGTTTATACGTAGGATTTGAACCTACTACCAATCGGTTAAACGCCGAGTGCTCTACCAATGAGCTAGTATGTAAGCTTTCTAGATTAGGGCGCGAAGTGTTTGTCCTCCAACTAGTAAGAAATAGGATGGTTCCGCACAAGTTAAAAAAGCTAGTCACTAGCAGTTCTACTAATTGAACTACGGCTCCAAGAAACAGACAAAAGAAAGGATTTTTCTGCCTTTTGTCTTTGTCTTTCTCCTTTTCACTTCCGAAAGTGGAGCCGATAGGATTTGCACCTATAACTTGCCGCTTATCAGGCGATTTGTGTGTAAGCTTTTTGGGTTAGGGTGCGGAACAATTGACTTTGGATTTGCGATTTTGTTAACCGTAAACGGCTTCTGGACGAATAATTAGATCGCCGCTTGGTCGTTTGTCAATTACGTAGTATTGTAAGCGATCGCGCCCCACATCAAAATGCTGTGCTAAACGCTCTTTAATCGCAGATTCATTCATGTTTGTGGTAATACCCAGTTGGCTCTCTGTTAAGTCGTAGGAGCGTCCTTCAAAGCGAATATGTACCATCTGGGCACCTCCTTTATTAATTTGTTTGAATGTTGCTAAATTAAGGCTGGTGAAAATTAGTGGTTTTACCAAAAATTTCGCCGTTCTAAATGATAATCTTGCTGAATTCGCCGGGTTTCCTCGTTGATTTGAGTTTGTCTGAGATATTCAGAATGTTGACAATTTAATTCTGTCTCAGAAGCGTTGGAAGTCAAATTTTTCTGCTCAATTTTTGAGTCAGATTTGGTAGATGGCTTTCCAAATAATTTGGTATAAAGTATCACCATGATAGACCATCCCTAAATAGAAGATTCTCAATTTCGTCTGAGAATTATTACCTAATTAACTATTCAGTTTTCAAGGTGCTGATTTCGTAAGTAAGAGACAGAAAAATCTTTCCTCAACTCACCACATTTATATACTACACAAATACTACAAAAGGTGTCAAGGGGTAAGAGAAACTTTTTTTGGTGGAGTGGAAAAAGAAGTCTAAACGTCTTTGCTGTACCACACCCAGGTATGGAGTTTACGGAAACCAACTGATTCATAAAGTTGTCTTGCGCCGTTGGGATTGTCGTAATCTACGCCGATTTTGGCGATTTTCATTCCGGCTGCAAGTAATTTTTGCATTCCGCTAAGTAACATTGCTTTCCCAAGTCCTAAACGACGAAAACCGCGCCTAGTTCCGAGAATACCTACCCAACCTTCTTGACGACCGCTGCGTTTGTTATCTTCGGGAAAAATGGGACAGTAACAGTAGGAAGCGAAGGTGCCATCGGGAGCGATCGCAATTAAATCGAACTCCGGTTTATAATCGGGATCGCTGCAATGATGTTTGAATTCTTCTACTGTTAAATCGTGATGATTCCAGTGATCGATAAAGGATTGGTTGTGCATTTCTACCCAAGCTTCCGCGTCTTGTTCAGCTATTACCGATCGAACTGTAAAACCTGGGGGAAATTGCGGTTCTGCAAGTGGTTCTTCAAGACTGCGTTGCATTGTGAGAAAGTAGCGATCGGCTGTGAAACCATTTTGTTGTAGTATGGCGATGCGATCGATTTGATTGTCCCGACTGTTACAACGCAACTTAACAGAATTAACACCCTGTTCTTTTGCAAGTTCTCGGAGACGTTCTTCCCCCCAATTGATAATTTCCCGTTCCAAAGTTCCCCCACGCGCATCAGGATGAACGCGAAATCCAAGATAACCATCGGTTAATTCTCCACCTGGCGAATGCCACAAGGTAGCAAAACCAATTAATTCGCCTGTGTCATCTTCCCAAAGTTGTAAATCCCGTTGTTTGTCGAAAGATGGTGCATTAAAATCCTGTTCTAGTTCTGCAACTGTTGTCCATTGTTCGAGTCGATCTACTGCTTCGCAAGCTTCTAGGAGATTTGCGATCGCTTCTAAGTCTGTTTCACCCCCGTAGGGGCGCTTTGTCAGCGTTAACATATTGGCTTGTCATTCAACGTAATACCGAGTGTAGTATAGAGTAGTATGATATTAACTCACCCGATCGGGTGATGTTCAATGTTTAACGAAAAGTTGATTAACTCGATTGAAAAACCGAAAAAGATTGTTAGTGTTTTTTGGGAACTTTGCTGGGTTTTTGGCGATCGAGATACCTAGCATTTAGAAATAGACAGGCTGTATCTAAAGTCAGAGGGAAAGAAGAACTTTTTATATCTCTTACAATCCTTTTAAGCGCACTTTTCCCTTGTACAGGCTGATGTTGTAAAAGATGTTTCACAGCATGAACTATGTGCATTCGCACTCGCTCAGGTTCTGGTTCAAAAAGTACCTCTTCGGTGACATAAGCAGGATGAGCACAAAGATTTCTGTCATACTTTAGCCGCTCAAGATCAAGATGTTCTTGGTATGTCAGAAACTCAAAATCGGTTGATGCTTTCTCTAATAGCTTCTCCTCAATATCCTGGAGTGGCCCGATTTTTTTATCTGCTATAGCTTGGTCTAATTTATCGATCATTGCTTGTGCCATTTGATCGCCTTGATTGCTTAACTCGCGTATTTTGGAAATAATGTCAAAATTAACTGCAATCCAAGTTGATATGATAGAAGAACGATATGCACCACCTCGGTAGGCATCTATTGCTTCTAAAATGTAAGATCGTGCTGTTCTATCTCTTACTGTGAGAGCAAGTTCATCAAGATCTGTAAGTCGAACTTCTTTCATAAGTAACAATTCCCATAGCTAATGTTTTTAGCAATAAAATATTCGAGTAAGAATATACAATACTGTATCTAATACCAATTCTCCATAAAGATGCGCTTAATATTTCGTAATTATTTTTCCTGAAATCCTTGATAGACATAGTAAGTCGTGCAAGAAGTATTAAGCGCATTGTTACAGAGAAATGGTATAACTTTTGAGAAATTACACACAATTTTTTAATGCTTCAATATCAGCACCAACAATTTTTTCCAAATTCCTCGTAATCTTTTCAATATCCCAATCCCACCAGGCAATTTCCAACAAAACATTGATTATTTCATCAGAAAAACGTTGGCGAATTATCTGCGCTGGATTTCCGCCGACAATGGTGTAAGGTTTCACATCTTTAGTAACTACAGATTTAGCAGCAATAATTGCACCATCGCCAATTTTTACTCCTGGCATAATCACTGCTTCATATCCAATCCAGACATCGTTGCCAATTACCGTATCACCTTTAAAAGTTGATTCATTCGACTCAGGTGTAACTCGTTCCCAACCATTACCAAAAATATAAAATGGATAGGTAGAAAAGCCGCACATTTCATGATTTGCACCATTCATGATGAATTTGACATTTCTGGCGATCGCGCAGAATTTGCCGATGATTAACTTGTCACCGATAAAGGGGTAGTGATAGAGGACATTGCGATCGAAGTTTTCCGAGTCTTCTGGATCGTCGTAATAAGTATAGTCGCCAATGATAATATTAGGATTTGAAACTACATTTTTAATAAAACAAATTTGGGTAAACCCCGACATTGGATGTAAAACTTTCGGATCTGGATATTGCATTAACACACCTCATGATTGAGCTAATGAGCTAATAAAACCATAACCATCATCAAATCTCGGTATCATCCGACAATTGTAACTATTTAATTCGTCAACAATATTAGGATTATCAAAATCTCTGGAATTCCGATTAAGGAAACAAGCTACTGAGGGATGATATTGACGAAGATGAGTAATAACTGACGCATATACAATAGCATCCTGTGACTTCAAATTGTAAGGATTTTCATACGTTGCTGCTTCAGTAAGGATATCAACAGTAAGGGCAATTACTTCTGCATTATGGAGTAGGCGATCGCGATATTGCACGAAACGTTGGCGTTCCTCATTATTACTTTGAACTAGCAAACTTGCGATATCTTGGATACTACGAATCCGAGCCGTATAAGATGCCGTGCGTACTAATTGACTGAGTTCTGTATTAAGTAATTGCTGAAGCTCTCTACGATTCTTTGCTTGACGGCTTAATTTTTCGTGAGGTTCAGCCAAACTATATGCTGGTATGACTAGTTTTGCACTTCCAGCTTCACAAAGTTGCAAAATCTGTTCGCAGCTTTGCCATTGCTCTTGCTGAAAAACTAACTCCAAGACAGAATTAGTTTCAACGTAAATATTCACTCTCCAGCCTCAAATTGTAAACTACCTCCAGCAATAGCAGGATAAAGACCAGAATCAATTAGCCATCGCTGAAATTCATTTACCGGATTTGGTACTTCTGGTGAATAAATAATACTTGTTAACCAAGATGAGAAAATTATTTCAAGACTTTCATCGCTTATTTGTTGCTCATTTTTGATACCAGCTTTTTCAAAATAAGGCTGAAAAATAGGACTTGCATCAATAACATAAGTTGGTTCACTTTCATCAAGTCTTGCTTCTTTATCAGTCCACAAATAAAACTTATCGGGAAACACCATCAGGAAATAAGGTACTTTTGGAAAATCGCCATGAGCAAGAATATTTCGCCGAAATTTTGCTGCCCACTCTGGCGAAGTATGAAGCTTACTCTTGAATTCAACTATAAGTATAAGTTGACCTTCACGGTCATAAACTACCAAATCCCAGACAGTAACTCGTTGACGTTGAGTGGGCATAGTTCAAAATTCGACTCAATACCACTATTTTGACGCAGAATTGTATGCAGTAAATCAATCCACCGGGAAGGTACTGCCCCTTCTAAGACACAGTTATCGGCTGTGCGCGTCACTATTTCCGCCTCCGGTGGGTAAAGGAAGATGGAGGACTCGAACCCCCAGGTGTTACCCTGCCCTGCTTTTCAAGAGCAGTTGCCGTCCATTCAGCGGCATCTTCCATAATTTGGGGTGTCTGGGGGAACTCGAATCCCCTATTACTGATGCCACAAATCAGCGCCGCGACCACTTTGGCTTCAGACACAGTGGATCTGGTGGGGGTCGAACCCACAACCTCTTCTGTGCAAGAGAAGCGTTCTCCCATTGGAACTACAGACCCATTTTGGAATGTGCAAATCGCATCAGATAAAAAACGTGCAAGTTACCAGAGCATTTTGCGCTTTCTCAGATACTAGGGGGACTCCGCTGGTGAGTTGTTACACATTCTTTAAAGGATGGCTACCTTTAAGCCAACCTCCCAGGTTCTTTGCACTCCCCGTTCCCACGCGCCTGCTGTTTTTGCCAGCAGTACTTTTCCTCTCGTACTAAAGTATGTAGGCTCTTGGATGTTAGGGCACGCGGTTGGATGCGATGCGAAATTCGCACACAAAAATATCAAAAAACATCAGCCAGTGAATTTAACACGCCTCCTTTAAGTTATCAAAAAATTCAGCGGGAATGGTAGGACTCGAACCTACACAAATCGATTTAGAGGATCGATGCCCAATCCATTAGGCGACATTCCCTTGATAAATTTGGTAGTCCTGGTAGGAATCGAACCTACGACCACTTGTTTGTAAGACAAGTTCTCTGCCATTGAGTTACAGGACTGAGAACAGCGAGAGTAGTAGGACTTGAACCTACAACCGTCAGGGTCGAAACCTGAAACTCTGTCCAATTGAGCTATACTCTCAGGAGTTCTCAAGCGAGTGATGGGACTCGAACCCATGCGCTGAGTGTGGCGCACTCAGATGCTAGCCGCTACATCACACCCGCGAGTGGGGACTGGGGACTGGGGACTGGGGATTGGGGACTGGGGACTAGGGACTAGGGATTAGGGACTGGGATTTTTTATAAATCAAACATTTTTCACAAAATAGTTAGCTTTGATTTATCTGTTTGACCTAAAACGATGAGAGAATTGGGCAAAAATCTTTCTCTCTCCTCTAGTGTCCAGAACTGAAAAAAGTACGCTTTTGAATCTTCCTGAAAATTGCCCGTTTGCTAATAATAAATCGGCAAACATTTGGGCGACTATTGCCGGATCGTTTCGGAATACTCCACAACCCCAAGCACCTAAAACTAAAGCATCACATTCATGGTAAGCTGCTAAACTTAATAACTTTGCACCGCGAACATAAAGAACTTCAGTAATTTTGTCTTTGTCTTCGGGTTGTTGTTTTTCAATTTCGCCAGCGTTGGGAGCAGGGCTAGTAATGAAATCTACTATGTATGATGTTGATAGTAAGGTTCCATCATCTTTTTTGCAGACTGGACAACCTGGGGAATAAATCATCCGATCGGAATACAAAAGCGATCGATTACCCCGATGATAATCATAATACTCAGAACATTTTAACAGACTTTTGTAAAGTCCAGAACTCCGAGCTAAACTCTCTTCTTGCGCTTGAGCACCTCTGAGAAATCCACCACCAGGGTTTCTAGCCGAAGCAAAATTCAAAACACCAATCCTTTCAAATTGTTGGGTTTGCGCCATGAATTCTGCACCCACCAATGTTGTCTCATTCCTAACTGCAAATTCAGTATTTGAAAATTGAGCATCACTAGCGAGAACTTCTTTTTGGATTTGCTCAAGTTGCTCTGGATTATAGCATTTTGTTTGAGCAATACATGATGCTAATTCTCGCCCAATATCTACCCGTTTGCCATCAGGAGATTGGTAATAACCGGAGTCTAGGATTTCGAGAGTGTTTTGCGCGATCGCTTTTCGATCCATAATTTTTGCTTCTTCCTAACTTTTAAAAAAGAAGTGAGAATGCTGACCACTCAGCCAGGTGGAAACCTCAAGGTTTTATGGAACCTACAACCAAAACCCTGGATTTTATCGAACTTTAACCTTTAGGGTTTGAGTTTTGATTGACTAAGATTTAAGGTTTAAACTTTAATCTTTAAGCTTTAAACTTTAAGCTTTGACTAAAGTAGGAGATGGTTTTCTACCTGCCAATGTAGATCCATCTCAAAACCATAAATTTAGAGATTTTCAAGTAACCAGCAATTATATTAACTTAAGTTACTAGTTTTTGATCCCCCTAAATCCCCCTTAACAAGGGGGACTTTAAATCCGGTTTCCCCCTAATAAGAAGGACAAGTTTAAATCCGGTTCCCCCCTTATTAAGGGGGGTTAGGGGGGATCGAATTGCTATTAATCTGGAATTTCGATCGTTGTCCGAGCGTTGCTAATTGAAAGTACACGATCGCAAGTTGATTTAAAGTCCTCAATAAACGATTGTCGTCTCTCAATTTCTGCGGCTAAATTTGTCGGATCTAACAGTTCAACGCCTTCTCTTGCTAGGAAGCTATCAGCCAAAGATTGATACTTCTCAGAAGCAGCATTCTTACCCAAAACTTCCATTGCTAGTTTATCAAGACGTTCTTTAACTTTAGCTTGTGCTTGATCGTAATCTTTGCGAGCACGAATGAAAGCCGCTTGCATTACACTCATAACTGACTCGTAGTAAGCGATGAAACTTTTCATTTCGATCGCCTCTGCAACAGTCATTTCTTGACCAGCAATGGTGACGGTTGTCGCCGCATTAGAAAGTACGATCGCTCTTTTAATAGTACGTCGTCGAGAAATCAGATCGTCAACTCTTTGTAAACCTGCTCTAGCTTTTACTTGATACTCATCTCTGGAGCGAAAACCTGTTGGCACTTTGCCAACTTCCACAACTGTAATCAAAGAATTATTATCTAAATCCATTGTTACAGAATCAATGCGTTTTTCCAACAAAGTTAACTCTGCCAAAGCATCCGTAACCGTCATCATTAACATAATTTTCTACTCCTTAAATATAAAAATCGACCTTTTTATTAACAAGCAGGAGGCGAGATTTGAACTCGCATAAGCAGTTTACAAGACTGCTGTGTTGCCATTGACACCACACCTGCAAATTTGGTGGCAGGGGTAGGAATTGAACCTATCTGATATTCAGGTTATGAGCCTGATGAGCCGCCGTTGCTCCATCCCTGCGATGTCACCAAATGCCCCTGACTGGAGTCGAACCAGCAACCTCTTCGTTCTAAGCGAAGCGCCTCTTTCCGGTTGGGCTACAAGGGCATAAATTGATGAAAAAACTCTTGTGGGGCAGGCATCTTGCCTGCCATATTTTGTAAGTTTAGCGATCGACCTTTACCCGTTTACCAGGTTCTTGTTTCCGCACCCAAGCCAGGAATTTCTGCATTTGTGGATCGCTTTTCAGCTTTTCTTTGCTGTTTAATTCTTGAGCCAAATACTTGTTATCAAACAATACATGAATCTGGCGATGACAAGCCGAACAAATATCAATTGTTGGGCCGGGATCTAACTTCTTGCGTTTAGTGCTTTGTCGCGGAATTAAGTGATGGACGGTTAACTTATCCATCGCTCGTTCGCAGAGTTCACAGGTTAATGTTTCTTTGGGCAAAACTTTGAAATTCATCCTTTAGTGGGATTGGGAAGTGCGATCGCGCCAGCGTGCCGTAGGCATATCGATTTTCAGACATCTTTGCTTTTTCCTTCTTAATTATGACAAAATTTCATGGGTGCTACAGGAGTTGAACCTGTGTCAACCTGATTAAAAGTCAGGTGCATAACCGTTCTGCCAAACACCCATATTTGGTACTCCCGACAGGACTTGAACCTGTAAAATCTGGCTTCTCGAACCAGCACGTATCCCTATTCCGTCACGGGAGCATAAATTGGCTATTAGCCAAGTACCCCTGACTGGAGTCGAACCAGCAAAACGCAAGGTTTGAGCTTGCGACGGTTTCCAATTACGTCACAGGGGCATATCGGGGTGGCAGGATTTGAACCTACGACATTCTGCTCCCAAAGCAGACGCGCTACCAAGCTGCGCTACACCCCGTAATACTCCTGACTGGATTTGAACCAGCAACGCGCAAGGTTTAAGCTTGCTGCCTCTTCCGAGTTGGGCTACAGGAGCATAAAACTGGGAAGGAAGGAATCGAACCCTCAAACACTTGATCCAAAATCAAGTCGCTTTACCTGTTTGCGTACTTCCCAATAAGTGGATGCCGGAGCAGGTCTCGAACCTGCAATCTCATCGTTCAGAGCGATGCGACTTTGCCTTTCGTCCACCCGGCAATAAATAAATGGCTGTCCTGGTAGGGATTGAACCTACGACCATTCGCTTAACAGGCGATCGCTCTGCCTCTGAGCTACAGGACAACGAATCCCCCAGGTCAGTATTGAACTGACGACCCCTTGATTTTCAGTCAAGTGCTCTGACCAACTGAGCTACCGGGGGTTGAAACTCTCCAGATCTCTTTTTCAAAAGTAGTATAATTAACGAGGAATCCGAGATTAGCCGTGAACTGCGAACTCGCTGATAAAAAATGCTAAGTTCACCAGTCCTTGACCAGGATTGCCCCAAATACCTTACTGCCCTCTAACAAAGCTATGGCACAGGTGGGAGAAAACAGAAATTGAATAAACTACCGTAGGGCATACGGAACGTTAAGCCTGTGGAGAGAGAGTAAGACTCGCTAGCTACTTGTGTTAGAAAGCATCACTCGATGAATCAGGAATCTCCCGTTAATCCTAACGGATGTAACGGTGAGAGTGTCAAGAGACTCGTGAGTGACCACTACTCTATCCCGCAATGGGCTGGGCAAGAATTGAACTTGCAAAGCTTTAAGCCACGATTTTACAGACCGCTACCCTACTGCCAATAGGTGAGCCAACCCAGGTTTTTTGGTAGTGCTGACGGGATTTGAACCCGCAAATCACCTGATTGAAAGTCAAGCCGCTTCAGCCATTTGCGTACAGCACTAGGGAAATTTCTACTCCGTAAAAGTTTGAGAAGCTTTATTTTTTAACAGCCTCCAAGTTGGCGGAGGCTGTAGGAGTCGAACCTACTTCGATTTTGCGATCGATTAACCGTTTGTAAGCTTCCCGAATCAGGTCACGCAGTAGAACGCAGAGACTAGGACTTGAACCTAGAACAACAGTTTTGGAGACTGTGATGTTGCCAATTACACCATCCCTGCTTTTGGTAACAGCGACGGGATTTGCACCCGTATCAACCAAGTTATGAGCTTGGGGCTTTGCTGGTTAAGCTACGCTGCGATGTCCAAAGACTGAGGTGAGATTTGAACTCACGCTTAGGAGTTTTGCAGACTCCCCCCTTCGACCGCTTGGGTACTCAGTCATTTGGTAGTCCCGACGAGGTTTGAACTCGCAATCTTCACCTTGAGGGGGTGACGGCTTATACCAATTCGCCTACGGGACTATTTGAGCGAGGCTGACGGGTCTCGATCCCGCGACCTTCGGTTTGACAAACCGACGCTCTCCCAACTGAGCTACAGCCTCAAAAAAATGGGCTTTCTTATTTAGTTTTCAAGGTTCGATCGCGCTTGGGGTTTGGCTTTTGTCGCTTTCCCTTTCGCGCTACATTTATATACTACAAAATATACTACAAGAGTGTCAAGGGTTTTGGGAAAAATTTTTTTCTTTTTTTTGGTTGAGGGCTGAAGAGCAGTAGCAACAGGGGTTTTAAGCTAAAGAAGATTGTCGTACTACAAAAAATACAAAATTGAATTGCCCTGAATTGGGTAATACAACTCAGGGCGATATGCCTACGGCAGGCTACGCCAACGCATTTCGCTAGTTTTTGATTTAATACTGCATAAGTGACTATGACTCAGACATATATAAAGGTAATAAGGTCATGCAATCGTTCCTCCGCTTCCCGCTCTGCAACTGGGCGGGTATTTTTTTGCAGTGGCAGGCTAACCCAACAATTACTCAAGCTACTGCAAAGTCATACTAAATTACTAAGCAGCCGACCTACTTATCTCATCAACATAAGACAATCGCTCAAGCCAAAGCTCCTTATAAAATTCCATCTGTTGTGGAGTGAAAAGGAATTCATTACAAGAACCATCACTAATTAAATAAATTAATGCTGCTTGTTCAACAGGATATAGAGTTTCAATTGGAATATAATAAGCTGCCAATTGAATCATTTTATCCTGAACCCAATTTATAGAAAGCTTAGGCTTCAAAGATGTTTTCAGGTCACTAAGAGTTAAGCGTTCCCGATAGAAACCAAATTGATCAATTTTGCCAAAGTACTGATACTTAAAGCTCACAACAAATTGCTCTGACAGAAGAGTGTCTCCGAAGTTTGGCAATAATGTATTAAGAGCTTGCAGGTAAGGTTTATAGGATTTACCAACAAATTTGGTTTTTCCTCCAGTTAAGTACGAATGAAGATATGCGTGAATAGCATTTCCTGCACTGATCGCTTCATCTCTAATGCGTTTGGCTTCACGATAGCCAATTCTAGCTTCCCATCTACGAAGAGCTTCTTTAGAGCTATCCTCTTGCGTCAATCTGAGAATATTGCTGACACTGCGGAAAGCATTTTGCTTGCTTAATTCTATACCTTCGGGTATGTAAAAAGATTCGCCATCAAGTGTTGCTCTGGAAAGAACTGGTAAAATTTCCTCGCTAGAACTTAAGGGATGAAGTGTTCCATCAAAATGGCGGTGATATAGTGCTGCTTCTATTGTCATTGCTTTTTCGGATACTGAGTTGGACTTAATATTTATTCAAGTTTTATCTATCTGAACATCATTAGCGTTCTTGATTTGCTGTGCCTGTGATCTCAATCCCTGCAACTGGATCATCAGTTTTTTGCGCTTATTAGGATCAGTCTCGGCACAAATTTTTTGATGAGTTTCATACATTTTCTTATGTTGTCGATTGGGAAGCTTTAAAGTGCTTTTTTCAATAATGACTCCAGTTACTTCACATGATTTTTTACCTATGTAGTACTTCTCTTTTTTCTTGTTACTACGCAATCCATAAGAATGAAACTTATTTTTGATTTGCCAAATTAATTCACCTGTAACATGACTTCCAGAAATTGTGACATCATCTACATAAACAGTAAGAGTACAACCTGCTAAGTCAACAATCTCATTAATCTGGTTCTTTCCACATATTCAAATGGGCAAAGTAAGATAATATAGGGCTTACTGGACTTCCGGTTGGCAAATGCTCTTTGTAAGTTGAAAGCTTTGTTAGAATTCCAGCAACATCTGGAGAACATTTCATGTGGTTGTAAAAAAACCAATAGATGTCTTTTGACCTGGTAGATGGAAAATACTTTTCTATATCAAGACTTCTTACTACAAAACAGTTTATGTGAGTCTTTGCATTACTAACATAAGAACGTCCCTTCGCTGGCCCATGAATGTAGTTCGGGAGTTCAATTCGCTTCAAAAGCTCTTCAATGCGTTTCTGAATCCGTTTTAGTTCAGGTTTTGGTTTTTCCACAAGACGAGATTTATTTCTCTTTGGATCAAAAATTTCTTCTTCTGTATATAGATCCTTAGATACAGTAAGTTCCTTGAGCTTGGTGGGACTTGAGCGCAGGAGCCTTGCAAGCTTTGTCTTGGATTGCAAACAATAGAAAGGGGATTGATCTAATTTGTACCCCATTTTTCTACTCTTCGGCGTAAGCATGACCAGACCTTTCAGCAATAAAATTGAGGATTGCAATAATCTTAGAAGATACAAACGTCCTCAACTTTTCTGTTTTCACATCTTTGTTTAAGCTTTCGGAAAAGAACATAATGGATGAAACAGGTATATCAAAAAACTCTGAATAACGATTGAGTAAATCAAGGGTTGGAGTTTTTTTCCCTGATTCAATTTCTGAAATATATGATTTGGATATTCCTAGTTTCTCCGCTAGCTCCTTTTGCGATAAGTCATGGAATACCCTCATCAACCTCAAAGCTTCATTCAACATAATCAGTCTTCCTTAGTTAGAGGGTTTACTCAAAAGTAGTATAGAAGAGTTAGCAGTCTAGTCCTGCCACCAATCGATTAGCCACTTCAGTAGTTTGAAAATGACTGGACCGATTTGAAATAACAGACGAAGCGTTTCAGGTTTACGGAGCCATTTCAGCCACCGCTTGTTTTTACGCTTTTTCGACTGCTTCTGCCGTTTATCGGGAACTTGGTTGTTCATTCTGAACCTCCTCAACGATGGGTTTGATTACACTCATTCACTGAAAACGAATGAGCTTTGCCTTAAACAAACCCAGAGAACGGCAGTTTTCAACCTCCTTATACCAGGCGCAGCCGGATTGCCTTGGCTGCGCTTGTGCGTTACTTCTTCAGTCCCTTCCTTCGTTACTTGTCTCATTGAAATTCGTTGCACTTGCGGTGCTTACTACTGAGTAGTTAACGAAGTCTGTTTCATTATGAATCAGTAAAACACGGTAGAAGATGGTGCGATTCGTTGTGACCGAATCAGTGGCTAAAACCACGAAATAACGTCACTCACAGCCAAATATCTTCCTCAGATTGCAATCAGAGCAATCCAGTGAATGGCAAACATCTCCTTTAACCCGACTGAATTCAGTTTAACACAATTTTGCGATTTTGATTCGCTGTTGGCGAACTTTATTTAGAGGTTGCTGTTTTAGAGGCGGCATAGTTCATAAAACCATAGACAAATATCTCAGGTCTTATTTTGTAGGAGTGATCCTAACTGGGCAAACTACAATGCCCTCTATCCCATTACTCTTAAGTGTTTGGGACTACTTTTCTTTTGCCTTTTCTTTAATTACCTCTTGTTAAACATTTCTACTTGTCCTAGACAGAGGCGCTCTCCTTTTAATAACCGGGTAGGCAAGGACGCTTGTGTGACCCGAATTTCACGGCAAGTTTAACCGTCTTTGGCTTTTAAGGCTGATATGATTAATTATAAATCAAACAAATGCAATTCTTTTAGTTGTTTTCTCTATCAACAAAAGACTACTAGTGATAATGTTTGACTATACTTTAAGTGAAGTTTTACCATACCAAAAAAATGAGGTTGTGCTTAAATTTACCCATAAATTTGCCGCTCTCCATTGGAACTATAAGCTTGCAATTGAGGCAAAGTTATAAGTAAAGTCACAACAGCCTTGATGTTCAAAATAATAGAAAATAAGCTGGTGACGGGATTTGAACCTGCGACCGGCTGATTACAAATCAGCTGCTCTACCACTGAGCTACACCAGCAATTATTCACACAATATGTAATATTAACACATTTTCTCTATAGAAGCAAGGATAATTTGCATCAAATTGAATTTTCCCTCGGAAGTGGCGACATAGCAGAAGATTCACGCCGCCAATCTCTACCTTTACCTTTATTGCGTGCTTTGTATGTAGGTGTGAGAGAGTGGCAATTGGGACATAAAAGGCGGAGGTTGTCTGGTGAGTTATTCTGCCAATTTCCATCAATGTGATCCACTTCTACGGGAATTTTACCTGTATGGAGATTCACCTGACACCAACCACACAAAGAACACTTTTCACCGTATTTTTCGACTAAAAACCGTCTGACTCGTTTAGATATATTGCCGTATTTGATGCTTACGCCGCTTTGTTGTCCCGCAAGCCAGGATTCTATATAAAGCTTATACTCGAATTCATGTTGGCATTTGTTACTACAATATTTTTCAACTGCTCTTTTTGTTTGCTTCCCACAGTTTAAGCACTCAGTTCTCGGTTTTTTCGGCATTGGCATCAGTTTGCACCCCAAGGTTAATCAGCTAATTGAGATCGATCGCCCCACCCTGATACCATGACATATTGCGTCAAATCCTAAATCTGCCTGAAATTAAAGCCAATACAGCAGAAGCAGTAGATAGCATAGTTAATAAGAGAAAAGCGCAAGTAGCAGCAATTTGCAGGAGAACATACTATGGGGATGACCCTAACTGAGAAAATTTTGGCACGCGCCGCCCATCGATCGCTAGTAGAACCAGGAGAAAACATCTGGGTTGACGTAGATGTATTGATGACTCATGATGTTTGTGGGCCCGGAACGATCGGCGTTTTTCACCGAGAATTTGGTGCAGATGCTAAAGTTTGGGACAAAGAAAAAATTGTTTTGATTCCCGACCATTATATTTTTACCGCTGATGAACGCGCTAACCGCAACGTGGACATTTTGCGGGACTTTGCCAAAGAACAGGGAATTAAATACTTTTACGATATTACCGATCGCTCTGACTTCAAAGCTAACCCCGATTATAAAGGAGTTTGCCACGTCGCCCTCGCCCAAGAAGGGCACACCCGTCCCGGCGAAGTCCTCTTTGGAACAGACTCCCACACCTGTAACGCTGGCGCTTTTGGTCAATTTGCCACAGGTATTGGTAACACCGATGCGGCTTTCATTATGGGAACTGGTAAACTTTTGATTAAAGTGCCAGCGACGATGAGATTTGTTTTAGATGGAGAATTGCCACCTTATTTATTGGCGAAAGACCTAATTTTACAAATTATTGGTGATATTTCCGTTGCTGGTGCCAATTATCGCACAATGGAATTTGCTGGCAGTACCATTGCCGCAATGTCAATGGAAGAAAGAATGACAATGTGCAATATGGCGATCGAAGCTGGCGGAAAAAATGGTACAGTTGCCGCAGATGAAACTACTTTTGCGTATTTGCGCGATCGCACCAACAAACCCTTTGAAGCAGTTTACACCGATGCCGACGCAAAATTCTACAGCCAACGTCACTATGATGTCAGCAAATTAGAACCCGTCGTCGCCAAACCTCACTCTCCCGACAACCGCGCCTTAGCAAGAGAATGCAGCGATGTCAAGATTAACCGAGTTTACATCGGTTCTTGCACAGGTGGAAAAACTTCTGATTTTCTCAATGCTGCCAAAATTATTAAAGGTAACAAAGTCAAAGTTCCCACCTATTTAGTACCAGCAACTCAGAAAGTTTACGAAGATTTGTTCAGCCAAAAATATGACGGACAAACACTTTCGGAAATCTTCCTAGAAGCGGGTTGTATTGAACCAGCTGCACCTTCTTGTGCTGCTTGTTTAGGTGGGCCAAAAGACACCTTTGGGCGGTTAAATGAACCGGAAATTTGCGTTTCCACAACTAATCGTAACTTCCCCGGAAGAATGGGTAATAAAGAAGCACAAATTTACTTAGCTTCTCCTTTCACCGCAGCAGCTTCCGCCCTCACAGGATATGTTACCGATCCTCGTGAATTTTTGAGTTAGTTAATAATCAATATTGTAGGGTGGGTAATGCCCACCTTACCCTACAAATAATCAGCGAGAAAACAATGTTGCAATCAGTAGAAGGAATTTACCGTAACGGCAAAATTGAGTTATTGGAAACGCCTAGCAATTTAGAAGAAGCGCGAGTAATAGTGACTTTTTTAACGGATAATTCCATAGATTTACAATCTCGTGGTATAGACGAACAACAAGCAGCAGACCTCCGCGCCAGACTACAGACATTTGCAGAAGATTGGGAACGACCTGATATGGCAGGTTACGATGAGCTATAGTCGTGGAGATGTAGTGCTGGTTTTGTTTCCCAAATCCCATCTGTGTTCATCTGTGTTTATCTGTGGACATCTGTGGTTAAAACATCCAAGATTCTGACTTTTGCAAGAAATCTATTTCTACCACTTTTTATAAGGTAAAAACTTACCATTCATAATAACTTTTACCCGATCGCCTTTTGGATCTTCTTCCTTTTCCACATCTAAGGTAAAGTCGATCGCACTCATAATTCCATCGCCAAACTTCTCATGAATCACTTCTTTAATTGGCATTCCATAAACTTGCATTATTTCATAAAACCGATATATTAAAGGATCGGTGGGAACTACTGGGCCTAAACCTTTAACAGAAGGTTCGGTTAATTCTTGGACATAAATACCGCCAAGTCCTAAAGCTTCAATTAGTTTTTTTGCTTCTTCTTCCGAAGCACTTGCTTGACGGTAAATTACCGCAGCTATCCAAACTTCATCTCTGCCTAAAATCTTTTCTAAATCAGCAAAACTGATGCCTTTGGCTTTTTTGGCAGCTAATAGTTTCTGGGTAATTTCTGGAATCATTGACAACACTCCTGAAGATTTAAGATTTTTTTGAACCACGTTCGCGTAGCGTGTGCGTAGCACGTAAGACACGAAGGACACGAAGGAAAGAAGAAGGAAAGAGAAGAAACTAATGTAGACGGAGAAATTCTTCTACTTCTTTTGGTGTGGGTTGTGCCGCGATCGCACCAGCTTTCATGGTCGTTATTGCTCCAACTGCACTAGCGTAGATTACCATATTTTTCGCGGTTTCGGCATCAGTTAAAGCTTCAATTCCTTGTTGGCATAATTGATGAATAAATCCGGCAACGAAGCTATCTCCTGCGCCTGTTGTATCGACGACTTTGACGGAAAAAGCGGGGAATTTGCCGGAATTTTTGGCTAGATAATAACTACAACCAGCTTCGCCAGCAGTGATTAAAACTCCTTGTAAATGTGGTAGTCTTTGGGCGATCGCACTAGCATCAGTAGTATTAAACAACCATTCCGCTTCTTCGTCGGAAAGTTTGAGAAAGTCAGCTTGTTGTAAAAACTTTAAAATTACTCCAGGGGCGAGATCTGGATTGGGCCAAAAAACAGGTCGCCAGTTTACATCTACGAATACTTTAACATTATTTTGCTTGGCGAGTTCAACGGCTTTTTCGATCGCCTCCCGACTTTGGGGATAAGCTAATTCCAAAGTTCCTGTAACTAAAAAACTTACACCGGGAAATAGACTTTCCGGTAACTGAGAAACTCTTAACTTAGTATCGGCGAAATCTCCCGTATCTAAATCACCGAAACCTGCAAATTGGCGATCGCCAGAGTGCGATCGTAACACATAAACTTGCCTCGTTGGTGCCTTGCGATGTCGCTGTATTCCTGTTACATCCACACCATTTTCTTGCAACAACTCAACTAAAACATCTCCAGGTGCATCTTCACCAACAGCACCAATAAAACCCGCAGATGTCCCCAATTTTACTAAAGCACAAGCCACATTTGCGGGCGCACCTCCAGGGTAAGCAGTCCAAGATTCTACCTCGAAGAGAGATTTTCCCGGTTCATCTGCCAAACAATCAAACAACACTTCACCAATACATAAAACTTCAGTTTCACTCATAGCACCACTTTCCCTAAATTTTGACGATCAATAATCAAAGCGAAAAAAGGTAAACGTAGAGTATTCTAAAATTGTCATAGGTAGATTTACAGGGTATAGGAATAGATTATGACTAGTCCAGTATCTGGAACTGATGCTTCTCTCTCCGATAGAGAATTGCAAATCATTGAATTAGTCGCTGATGGCTTAACTAACGACAAAATAGCCGAAAAGCTGCAAATCAGCAAACGCACCGTGGACAATCACATTAGCAACATACTCGAAAAGACCAAAACTAAAAACCGGGTAGCACTGGTACGTTGGGCTTTACAGTGGGGTAAGGTTTGCATCGATGAAGTCAACTGTTGCGTTTTGCCCTCATCTGATGAAGAAATTTGAGTGTTAGTTGAGGCAGCAGGGGGCAAGGGAGAGAAGTTACAGGTTTTTCCTTGACTTCCCCTCAATGCCCACCAGCTTCCCCTGGTTATTCCATTTGTATTTTAAATGACTGATTTGCTGCGATCGCTCAGATTGCCTAAATTCTGCTGATTTCGATCGCTTACCCTGGACAAACAATTAACAAAACTTAAAGTTAAGTGGCTTACGGGAAGTACCTCTGGAGTAGTACTCTGAAAAGCAATTAGGCAATCATTTGCATTATCTCGAAAGGGAAAACACAAATATGGCGATTCAACGTGGATCTAAGGTACGAGTTCTCCGTAAAGAGTCCTACTGGTATCAAGACATTGGGACTGTTGCTTCCATTGACCAAAGTGGGATCAAATTTCCAGTAATCGTTCGCTTTGAAAGAGTTAACTACAGTGGCTACAGCGGCAACGCTAGTGGCGTTAACACCAATAACTTTGCTCTCAGCGAACTAGAGGAAGTTGAATCACCAGCGCCCAAAGCTAAAGCAGCTGCTAAGTAATTCAAACTCGGTGAGCTTGGTTTAGACTAAAAATCAATTGATCCAGTCTGCCCAATTGACTGGAGGAACTAGGTAGAAGAGGGTAAAACGTATTGCTAATTAATACAGTTTTACCCTCTTTCTGTACTAGCCCTAATTAAGCAATCAAAAGCACTTCCTATTTAGCAACGAGGACTAAAGGAGGAGATTTGTAGCAGCCTTATAAAGTAACTTAATCCTAAGTTTTAATTCTAATTAGAAGATCTATCTTCAGTATGAAAGTTAGCTCTACCTTTAGGTACTATTGTTAGGAATTACTCAGCCAGTAAGTTTGGAGTATACACTGTGTTAAAGGAAAAAGTTTCATGGCTATTAAACGTGGCTCTAGAGTAAGAGTAATGAGAAAAGAATCTTACTGGTTCCAAGATGTTGGTACGGTTGCTACTGTGGATCAAAGTGGGATAAAATATCCTGTGATTGTTCGCTTTGAAAAAATGAACTATGCAGGTGTGAACACTAACAACTTTGCCGAAAAGGAATTGGTGGAAGTACCAGCCTCAGAAACGGAATCCAGAAAAGATCTGAAATCAGCGGCTTACTCAACTGCCGTTGAAGCCGGAAAACGTAAGACTAATGTTACTGCTCCTACTAGTGGTAAGCGGACTGCTGAACAAGAATCAGGAAGTGGCGATCCTTTGGTAGAAGGCGGTGGAAATCAAGGAACGGAAAAACGTTAAATTGTGCCTGAACTGCCTGAAGTTGAAACAGTAAAAAGGGGTCTAAATCAGTTGACCCAAAATCAGCAAATCGAGGGGGGAGATGTGTTATTGGCGAGGACGATCGCTCATCCCTCCTCAATTAATGATTTCTTAGCTGGACTGAAAGGCAGTAAAATAATTCAATGGCACAGAAAAGGCAAATATTTATTAGCTGAACTAAGTCCCGGTTTTGGTTGGTTAGGTGTTCATCTGCGAATGACTGGACAATTATTGTGGTTACAGCAAGATGAACCTTTGCAGAAACACACTAGAGTCAGACTCTTTTTTGCCGAAAATCAAGAATTACGTTTTGTAGATCAGCGAACTTTCGGGAAAATGTGGTGGATACCAGCCAACGAAACTCCAGAAAGTATAATTTCCGGCGTGAAAAAACTTGGCCCCGATCCCTTTGAGCCAGAATTTACTGTAGAGTATTTAGCAGAAAAGCTGAAGAATAGACGGCGATCGATTAAAACTGCTTTGTTAGATCAAGAGTTAATTGCTGGGATTGGTAACATTTACGCTGATGAAGCTTTGTTTCTCAGTAAAATTAACCCAACTACCTTGTGTACCGCTTTAAGTAAAGAGCAAATTTCCCGGTTACGCGAGGCGATAATTCAAGTTTTACAAACGAGTATCGAAGCTGGGGGAACAACTTTTAGTAATTTCCTCAACGTTCAGGGGATCAACGGAAACTATGGTGGGGTAGCTTGGGTTTATAACCGAAATGGTAAACCATGTAAAATTTGTGGCACTGTTTTGGGAAGAATAAAATTAGCGGGACGATCGTCTCATTTTTGCCCTCAATGTCAAAGTTGATTGATCCTCAGTTTTAAAACAGGGGGTTTTCGGCGTTATCTTTATAAGAGATTCAGAGACAATGAGAACAAAATTATGGCAATCAAAAAAGGTGATTTAGTCCACGCAGTCCGAGAAAAACTAGAGAATAGCCTAGAAGCGAAAGCTAGTGATACTCGCTTTCCCAACTATATGTTTAACACTAAAGGGGAAGTTGTAGATTTACGGGGTGATTATGCTCTAGTTAAATTCGGGCACGTACCCACCCCTAATATCTGGCTGCGTTTAGATCAGCTAGAATCTGCAAAATGATTAAATTTTCTTCCTCCCTGCCTCTTTGCGCTTCTACTCGTGTCACCATTATTGGTGCGGGTAAAGTTGGTAGTACTCTGGCGCAACGCATTGCTGAGAAAAATTTGGCTGATGTGGTGTTGCTCGATATAGTGGCGGGGATGCCTCAAGGTATTGCGTTAGATTTAACCCAAGCGAGGGGAATTGAACAGCACGACTGTCAAATCATTGGCACGAATGATTACGCAGATACGGCTAATTCGGATGTTATGGTGATTACTGCGGGAATTCCACGTAAGCCGGGGATGACTCGCGATGATTTGATGCGAACTAATGCTCAAATTGTGGTGGAGGCGGTGCAAAGATCGATCGCACATTCCCCCAACGCCATTTTGATAATTGTCACCAATCCCCTAGATGTGATGACTTATTTGGCATGGCAAGCTAGTGGAATTCCGAGTAATAGAGTTATGGGAATGGCAGGAGTTTTAGATTCAGCCAGATTCCAATCTTTTATCGCAATGGAATTAGGAGTTGCCATTACTGATATTACCACAACGGTATTAGGAGGACATGGGGATTTAATGGTTCCTTTACCTCGCTATTCTACCGTTAGTGGCGTGCCAATTACCGAAATTATGGAGCCAGAAACGATCGATCGGTTAATTAAAAGAACTCGCAACGGTGGCGCAGAAATTGTGGAATTAATGCGAACTGGAAGTGCATATTTTGCTCCGGCTTCTGCCACTTGTTTGATGGTAGAGTCAATTTTGTATAACCAGTCGCGTGTAGTTCCCACTTGCGCTTATCTGCAAGGTGAATATGGTTTAAATGACATTTATGTTGGCGTTCCTAGCCGTTTGGGATGTGCGGGAGTGGAAAGTATTGTGGAGTTGAATCTCACAGAAGCAGAACTTTCCGCTTTGCATATTTCAGCGGAATCTGTGCGCCAAAATGTTCACCAAGCAAAAGAGATGTTAGCTGCTGTAGCTAAGGTTAATTAATCGGTTTTTGTTGATGATTTTTTGGGAAAAGAGCGATCGGAATGTCGCTCTTTTTTCTTTTTGACAAAGTTGTTAGCAAACGTAAATTACTTGACCAGATTGAATGGTTTCCAAGATAACTAGAAGTTGCGGTATTAGTGGTTTAAGGGCTTCTATTCTGTTACTTGAGGCTACTACTACTACGATCGCAATATTACGGGTACTCAAGTTTTGTTGGGCTGTTAAATTGCGATCGATGGTGAGGAAAACATCAAATTCGCTTTCTGCAAGTTGAAGTAATTCACCATTCTTTTTACCAGCCCAACCTTGTTGTGGTACTGTAATCACAGTATGACCAACTAACTCTCGTTGTAACTTTTTTGGTAGACATTCATCAAGCAGCACTCTCATAATTTTGTAGTAAAGATGTAAGGGCTAAATTGAGAAAAGCAACTGCTTGTTCGTGAGTAACTGTAGGAAAATCATCGAGAAATTCATTAAGAGAATCACCTGCTTCTAGGTAATCAATTAGGGTTTTGATTGGTACACGAGTGCCGAAAAATACGGGAGTACCAGAGAGAATTTCTGGTGAACTTTGAATCAATTGATTGTTCATAATGCTTGCTCCTAAATGATGTGGATTATTGCCATTTGGTAATTCGCTTTTTAGCTTCGGCATGGGAAATAATATCACCTGTTTCGACTTGCTTTAAACCTTGTTCAACTTTGTACAAAAAGTAAAGGCGTTCCATCACTTCTTCAAAAGTAACGTCTGGTGACATTTCCTCTACCGCTTTTAGAACTTTATCTTTTACAGTAGTATCTGACATAAGTTAAGTGCCCGAATCAAAGGTTTATAAAATATATGCTAATCAATTTTGATTAAATTTGATAGGAAGTGCGATCGCTCACAACTACAACCAATAAAATATTACAACAACCGTTTCAATTGCAAAGTAAACCCAGGCACAACATTTTCTCCATCCAAAATAGCTGTAGCTGGAAACTGAGTAACTGATTTATCAGCACGATAAACCCAAGCTTGTTGATTTTTTCTATCAATCAACCAACCTAATTTTACGCCATTTTCCATATACTCTTGCATTTTTTCTTGCAGAGTTTCTAAGCTATCAGTTTTAGAACGAATTTCTATCACAAAATCGGGCGCTAAATTAATAAACCCATCTTCGCCTTCATCCCAATTTTCTGGCAATCTTCCTTTAGCAACAAAAGCTACATCTGGGGATCTAACTGCACCATTAGGTAATTTAAAACCTGTACTAGAACTAAATACTTCGCCTAAATCCTGACTTTCTACATAACTCAATAAATAAGCACCTGCTTTTGCTTCTCTATTCCCAGAAATTCCGCCAGTTGGTGCCATAATTACTAAAGTTCCATCAGCATTTCGTTCAAAGCGCAAATCGGGATTTTTTGCACTAATTTGCATCAGTTCTTCATCTGTAACAATATAGCAAGATGCTACCATTGTTGTTTCCTCAAATCAGCTGGGTAAGCTCTGGTTTTAATTTAACATTAAATTATTCAATTAATGTAAGTTCTTGGAAGTGTATTGCTCTTTTTTCGATCGTAATATAGGAAGTATTGCCCTACAATATTATTAAAGAGGTAAGCAGCAGAAGGAAACAAAGATTATGACATCCAAAATTTATTCTGTAAATGCCAACGAAACCGCTTCTTTGCGGGGGATACCAGTACCAGATTCATTCTATAAAGATCATCCGCAATGGGATAATGCCAGCGTGAAAATTGAGGTGTTATCTGACAACACTCTACTGGTAAGGTTAGTGTCTGAAGATGAGGATGATGAAGAAGAGGAAGATCCCAAAATGCTGCGATTATTCCTAGATGCGCTGATGGCAGATGCGATCAAAGATCCCTCTATTCTTGTACCCTATACAGAAGAGATGAAAGCAGAAGCAGATGCTCTTTTAGAAGGAGTCATAGTAGAAGAATGACTTATCTGATCTTCGACGGGTGGAATATATTATTCAAGAGGTAAGCGATGATTACAACTAAATTACTAACTGACACTTGGGTAGTAGCAAGTTGGGATGAATTCATCCAAACTTCTAAAAATCCTGCTTATCAAAAAGCCAAATGCTACTACCACAACGGACAAATGAGGATTGAAACAATGGGAGTTGGGCCAAATCACGCCAAAGATCATGGAATTATTTTTTTGGCAGTTAGTCTATTCTGCATTGCCAAAGCGATCGCTGTCAACGGACTCGATAACTGTAGCTACCAAAAAACAGGTGTAAGAGAAGCACAACCAGATATATCTTATTATGTGGGAGAGCGATCGCACTTAGCGCCAACCGGAAGCGCAATAGTTAATCTCGATAATGTTCCACCGCCAGATTTAGCAATTGAAATTGCCGATACAAGTTTAGCTGATGATTTAGGTCAAAAACGTTTACTTTACGAAGAATTAGAAGTAGCTGAATACTGGGTAGTAGACGTACAAAATGCCCAAATTATTGCTTTTGCAATTATCGCTAATAATGGTAGTAGACGGATTACGCGATCGGAAATTTTACCAGGATTACCAATTTCTTTGTTAGAGGAAGCTTTACAGCGCAGTCGCAACGAAAATCAAGCACAGGTTGGTGCTTGGTTATTAGCACAATTTCAGCAATTATAAATTTAATAACTTACCTATCTTTGCCTACCAAACTGCCAATCTTCACCTCCAGGTAATCGAGTCAAATAATCATCAACCACTGCGGGAAATTCCTTAACAGAGTAATTATAGGTCAAATCTAACAAGCTTTTAGCAATGAGAATTATCTCGTTTTTATCTACCATTTCTAATAGTTGAAACGAGTTGTATGCGCCATTAAATACTTCCACACTTGCATCACGAACAGCCTGTTCTAAGATATCTTCGAGCATGGTTTCCCATTCATCTTGTTTGACATAATAGGAAGTTTTATTGTCTTGCAGATTCAGGTCTTTAATTTCAACGATCGAGCCGCGAATCGAAGCAGCCCAAGAATTTGTTAATCGCTGTTCGAGTTGGTTTTTAATTAAATGAATCAGCATCCTCAGCAGAAATGATTTAATACTCCGCAGTGTGGCTTTTTTACTCATCCAATCCAACTCATCGACAATTGCCAAAGCATCTTCATAGCGTCCTTCTAAAATACTGGCTCTTAAATCAATTAGTTCTTGAGTCATAATTTATCGCCACTGTTAATGGTAATTAAGTTTATTTTACAAGTTTGCGATCGCACTCGTAAGTTTAAGGTTTTGGAGAGTGCGATCGCGAACAGTTGCAGCTATTATAATAATAACTAACTAATCTACAGAAAATTCTATGACTCGATATAAAGAGCGTTATTTAGTAGATGAAAGTGGGAATCGCATCGGCGTTTTTCTGGATATTGCAGATTACCAAAAAATTCTGGAAGAATTGGAAGAGTTAGAATCTATTCGGGCTTTTGACAATGCAAAAGCTGCTGATGATGAAGTGATTGGTTTTGAGGATGATTTAAGTTCAGAAAAAGGGGTAGATTACCAGAAATTACGGGATTTACTCAAGGCGGTAAATTGGCGAGAGGCGGATTTAGAAACTGCTAGAGTAATGCTTAAAGTAGCAGGAAGGCAAAAGGAAGGTTGGTTAGATGAGGAACACATCGAAAATTTTCCCTGTACCGACCTTCGCACCATTGACCGACTTTGGGTAAAATACAGCAATGGGAAATTTGGCTTTTCTGTACAAAAGCGCATTTGGGAAAGTGTCGGGGGTAAAACAGTTGAGTGGGATTACGAAATTGCTAAGAAGTTCGGCGATCGCGTAGGCTGGTATATGAATGAGAAAGACGACTGGAAATGGTATACTGGCCTTACTTTCTCTCTAAACGCTTCTAGTGGGCATCTCCCGTTCGCGTGGATAGGGGTGCATGGAATTTGGAGTGGTTTTTCGGTCATAGATATTGGTCTTAATGGGTTGGATTTGTGTTTGGTGAGCGATCAGGGAGACGAGGGTTTAGTTTGGAGAGGTTGGATATATCTCTTCTCTCGCATCAAGACTTGTAAATTGTAAACTATAAGGCTTTCCGAAAATTTTTAAGAATTGCAACAGAGGGAAATTCCTCGAAGCTATGAGGATTCTGGCTTTCCGATACCTGGCACTGAGGTCGGATAATAGTAATTCTATTTTCTACTAATATCTTACACTTGTGTTGTCAGCCCGCCTGCGAATCAATTCGCAGGCTAATAGCGAAAGTCCGTTAAAACGGACTGAAGATTTTAGGGAAAGATCATTTAAAAAGAATATTGATCGCATCCACAAGTGAAGCTATTTTTAGCAGTTAGACAAGGATATTTAGAACAATTTTTAATAATTGATAGATAATAAGGTGGGCATTTTTCACCTTATTTACTACTGAGTAATCGGCAAAAACCTAATAGTATCCTGATACTCATCATCATCCGAAGTACCCGCAATCAGAATTAATTCTTCAATTGTTTCACCTATACTCATATTCGGATTTAGAATAAAAATTCCTGGTACATGACGACCTTGATTTATGTGTTCAGTCAAATGTACAGGCATAGATGTGCGATTATTAGTCACAAGAATAAATCCATAATCCTCACACCAAATAAGAATCTCTGGATCGAGCGTACCTTTTGAAGGCGTACCTTCATCTCCCACCGCCCACACTACCAAATCGGGATCTCGCATTTGGAGTTGAATTTGATAAAGCGGATTCACATTTTCATCCATCAGATAGCAAATCATGAGGCTTAATTTCAGCTAATTCTGTTATGTTTTCTGGTGCAAGCATTTGGCGTTGACGGCGAAGTGCTTTATGTACTTCTGGATCTCTTCCATATTTTGCTATCCTTTCTCGCAATTTAATAATCCCAGGATGAGGATTCATTTCCTGTTTTTTCCTTTGCTGATGTCCCCATTCCAACCAATCAGCAAAGTATTTTCCAACAGCTTCTTTGTTGTGCAAATAAAACAAAATCGTCGCATAAACTTGCTCCAAAGTTACAGTCCGAAACTTCGGAATAATTTCTTCAGGAGGCAACTTTCGATGGATATATTCATATAAAATACTTTCAATGCCTACTCGTGTTCCCTTAATCCGAATGTCATTTGGTGCGAGAAAGTCAAAGTAATCTTCTAATTGCATTTTTTAGATCTCCTTCAGATCATTTTCTGCGATAAACCAAGCTCTTTCTTCAGATCGGCTAAAGAGATATTTTCCTCTGTTTCTGTTTTAGCAGCACGGATAGCTTCTAAATCAATTTCATCTTCCAATTGAGCGATCGCACGCTCTAGAAACCAAAATTCCTCTAAAGAAATTACTGCTGCAACATCCTTACCATCTTTAGTTAAAATCACCCGTTCTTCAGATTCAGCAATACGGTTAACCATTTCATCAAAATTATCTTGAAATTCTGCTGCTGTCATTCTCAAGATGGAACTATTCTCAGCAGTATATTGTTCAGTAGTTACTCGTTCCATTTCATTTCTCCATCAGTGATTTCATAGCAAATATAACTCAATTCTCAGAATTATTTGCCAAAATATCACGAATTCGCTGCCGAAATAACCGCACTGCTGATCTTTGTCCAACAGTTCTACTTTGTTCAATGAAACCGGGAATTTCTGTTAGCGGCAAAAATGGAAAAGCTAAACTTTGATTAGTTAACTCATATTTTCCCTCAACAAGTTGATAAACTTGCAAAGTTTCATTTCGATATCTCCATAATTCAGGAACTCCTAAAGAAGCATAAATGGTAAACTTATTCAAAGAAGAACTGGTATAATCTGATTCAACTACTACATCTGGTGGTGGATCGTTGGGAAGTTCAATGCTTTTTTTACCTCGGACTATAAATTCATTTTGAATGTAAAAACAAGTATCTGGTTCAACAGCACGAGTTAAATCTTCCCGTTCCAAAAGTAAAGCACCAAGCTGTCTGATTTCAATTTCAAGCTCATCTGCTAGAGCTTCAACAAAACTCCCAATTAGGATTTTAGGTTCTTCATGTTCTGTAAGTGGCATTCTGATTTCTAACACTCCTTTATCGTAAGCTATTCTCCAAGCTCTTCCGTCTCCCACATCTGCCATTAATGCTTTAAAAGTTTCCCATCTCACACCATTCATGACAATAGTCGGAGGCGAGGCGACTTGCTGTTGGGGAAAATTAGCATCTACAATTGTCTGCACATTCATTTTTCCAATTGCTCCAGTACTCAGTAATTCTGCAAAAATAGATTAAGCGTTATATCTTAATCTGGCAAACCTCTTAGTTTATATTATGAGTAGTTCTTTCCTCCAACGTCTTCACAGTCCCGATCGCCCTGTCATCGTCTTCGATGGCGCAATGGGCACCAACTTACAAACGCAAAACCTCACCGCCGCCGACTTTGGAGGGTCAGAATATGAGGGATGTAATGAGTATTTAGTCCACACTAAACCGGAAGCAGTCGCTAAAGTACACGGCGACTTTCTCGCTGCTGGTGCTGATGTGATTGAAACTGATACTTTTGGCGGAACTTCTGTCGTATTGGCGGAATATGATTTAGCGGATAAAGCGTACTATCTCAACAAAACCGCTGCTGAACTTGCCAAAAGTGTCGCTAATAAATTCTCTACTCCAGAAAAACCTCGTTTTGTTGCTGGTTCAATGGGTCCCGGAACTAAGTTACCCACTTTGGGACATATTGATTTTGACACATTGAAAAACGCTTTTACCGAACAGGCGGAAGGGCTTTTTGATGGTGGCGTTGACTTGTTCATTGTGGAAACTTGTCAAGATGTGCTGCAAATTAAGGCGGCGTTGAATGGTATTGAAGAGGTGTTTCGCAAAAAAGGCGATCGCCGTCCGCTGATGGTTTCGGTGACAATGGAAACAACCGGAACTATGCTGGTAGGTTCTGACATCAGCGCAGTTTTGACAATTTTACAACCTTACCCAATTGATATTTTAGGTCTGAATTGTGCAACTGGGCCCGATCGCATGGCAGAACATATCAAATATCTCTGTCAAAGTTCGCCCTTCGTGGTTTCTTGCATTCCCAACGCCGGGTTGCCGGAAAATATCGGCGGTCATGCACATTATAAACTTACGCCGATCGAACTACGCATGGCGTTGATGAAATTTATCGAAGATTGGGGTGTGCAAGTAATTGGCGGTTGTTGCGGTACTCGCCCTGAACACATTGCACAGTTGGCAGAAATTGGTAAATCTCTGCAACCAAAGGAACGTCATTTTAATTACGAGCATTGTGCAGCATCAATTTATACTGCACAACCTTACGAGCAAGACAACTCATTTTTGATTGTCGGAGAACGGTTGAATGCTAGCGGTTCTAAGAAATGTCGTGACTTGCTAAACGCTGAAGATTGGGATGGATTGGTCGCTTTGGCGAAAGCTCAAGTCAAGGAAGGGGCGCACGTCCTCGATGTCAACGTGGATTACGTGGGTCGGGACGGTGTGCGGGATATGCGGGAATTAGCATCAAGGCTAGTAACAAATGTAACTTTGCCTTTGATGTTGGACTCGACCGAATGGGAAAAAATGGAGGCGGGGCTGAAAGTTGCCGGGGGTAAATGTATACTTAATTCGACTAACTATGAAGATGGTGAAGAACGTTTCTTTAAGGTTTTAGAGTTAGCGAAAAAGTATGGTGCGGGAGTAGTAATTGGGACAATTGATGAAGAAGGAATGGCGAGAACTGCTGATAAGAAATTCCAAATTGCTCAACGTGCTTACCGTCAAGCTGTAGAATATGGTATTCCACCGGAAGAGATCTTTTTTGACACTTTAGCATTGCCCATTTCTACCGGGATTGAAGAAGATCGAGAAAACGGTAAAGCGACAATTGAATCTATTCGTCGGATTCGGGAAGAATTGCCCGGTTGTCATATTTTATTAGGGGTTTCTAATGTGTCTTTCGGGTTAAATCCGGCGGCGAGAATTGTCCTCAATTCCATGTTTTTGCATGAAGCAATGGCGGTGGGAATGGATGCGGCAATTGTTAGCGCCAGCAAGATTTTACCCTTGGCAAAAATTGAACCGGAACATCAAGAAGTTTGCCGGAAATTGATTTATGATGAACGGGAATTTGATGGTGAAATTTGTGTTTACGATCCTTTGGCGGAGTTAACTAAGCTGTTTGAAGGGAAGACTACTAAGCGCGATCGATCGGAGGATGTAAATCTCCCCATTGAAGAACGTTTGAAACGTCACATTATCGACGGCGAAAGGATTGGTTTAGAAGATGCTTTAGCTAAAGCATTAGAACAATATAAACCTTTGGAAATCATCAACACTTTCTTATTAGATGGCATGAAAGTTGTCGGTGAGTTATTTGGTTCTGGACAAATGCAATTACCTTTTGTATTGCAATCTGCGGAAACGATGAAAGCAGCAGTTGCTTACTTAGAACCGATGATGGAAAAGCAAGAATCTGGCAATAATTCTAAGGGAACTGTGGTAATTGCTACTGTGAAAGGTGATGTTCACGATATTGGGAAAAACCTGGTTGATATCATCCTTTCTAATAATGGTTACAAAGTGGTTAATTTGGGAATTAAGCAACCTGTTGATAACATCATTGATGCTTACCAAGAACATAAAGCAGATTGCATTGCTATGAGTGGTTTGTTGGTGAAATCCACTGCTTTTATGAAGGAGAATTTGGAGGTTTTCAACGAAAAAGGAATCACGGTTCCAGTAATTTTAGGTGGTGCGGCTTTAACTCCGAAGTTTGTCCATGAGGATTGTCAGAATACTTACAAAGGTAAGGTGATTTATGGCAAGGATGCGTTTGCGGATTTGCATTTTATGGATAAGTTAATGCCTGCAAAAACTGCCGGAAATTGGGATGATTTACAGGGATTTTTGGATGAATTAGAAACCGCAGATGAACGCAGATTAACGCAGATGGAAGAGAAGTCTGCTAAGTCTAATGGTAAGGTTGGATCTGAGGAAGTAAAAGAGGTTGATACTAGGCGTTCTGAGGCGGTTGCTGTTGATATTGAACGTCCGACTCCGCCTTTTTGGGGTACGCAACTTTTGCTGTCTGAAGAGATTCCAATCGAGGAGGTTTTTGGGTATTTGGATTTGCAAGCTTTGATTGCTGGACAATGGCAATTCCGCAAACCAAAGGAACAGTCACGGGAAGAATATGACCAGTTTTTGAAGGAGAAGGTTTACCCGATTTTGGAATATTGGAAGGGGCGAGTTGTTGAGGAAAATTTGTTGCATCCGCAGCTGATTTATGGTTATTTTCCTTGCCAAAGTGAGGGGAATTCTTTGTTAGTTTATGATTGGGAATTTTTGAACCGCGAAGACGCGAAGGACGCGAAAAAAGAGATAGCGAAGTTTGATTTTCCTCGGCAGAAATCTGGGCGGCGTTTGTGTATTGCTGATTTCTTTGCGCCTGTGGAAGGTGGGAAGGTTGATGTGTTTCCGATGCAGGCGGTGACGGTGGGGAATATTGCGACGGAGTTTGCCCAAAAGTTGTTTGCAGATAATCAATATACTGATTATTTGTATTTTCATGGTTTGGCGGTGCAAACTGCGGAAGCTTTGGCGGAATGGGTACACGCTAGAATTCGCCGGGAGTTGGGTTTTGCTGGGGAAGAACCGGATAATATTCGTGATATTTTGGCGCAAAGATATCGCGGTTCTCGTTACAGTTTTGGTTATCCTGCTTGTCCGAATATGCAGGATCAATATAAGCAGTTGGAATTGTTAGGAACTGAACGAATTAATCTGTTTATGGATGAAAGCGAACAGCTTTATCCTGAACAGTCTACTACGGCGATTATTACTTATCATCCGGTGGCGAAATACTTCACTGCTTAATTTAGTAGGGTGGGCTTTTGCCCATCCTTTTAAATTTATTTATGGCACTTTACCCCTATAATGAAAAAATATTCATGTCTAGTACGATCGCACGCCGAAACTTCCTACAACAAAGTATTAATTTACTTGGATTAGTAGGACTTTCCCTAGTAAGTTGCAGCGCCATCAATAATCCTTCAACTAATAGTCAATTACCACCAAAGGTGAAAACTATGAAACTTGAAAGTGAGGCTTTTTCCGCTAACAGTATGATTCCATCCAAATATACTTGCGATGGTCGAGATTTTTCACCCCCATTAAAATGGGATGCACCACCGACAGGAACGCAAAGTTTGGCTTTAATTGTTGACGATCCAGATGCACCAATGGGAACTTTTGTTCATTGGGTGCTTTACGATTTACCCCCAGAAATTACTAGTTTACCAGAAGCAATTCCCGGTGATGCAACGCTGACAGGTGGAGGTACTCACGGGACAACTGATTTCGATAAATTGGGTTATGGTGGCCCTTGTCCGCCTAGTGGTACGCACCGTTATTTTTTCAAATTGTACGCTCTCGATCGCACTTTGGAATTAGCATCAGGTGCGACTAAAGAACAGTTAGAAGCAGCGATGAACGGTCATATTTTGGCAGCAGCAGAATTAATCGGACTTTATGCACGTCAAAGGTAATTTTTTCTGCGGTTGTTGAAGAGAATACTATAGGACTTGACTTACCCAACTGGCACAATTAGTAGGGTGCGTCAGAAGCTCAAACCTGATACTATCGATCAAATCTAGAGTCTGACGCACCCTACAACTACAACTTAATTAACAGTTATGTATAATAGGAAAACAGAGCAATAATGAGAAAGTAAGATGGCAGAACTAAAGATTATTTGCGAGTATCCAGACTCGTTAAAGCAATTCATAGAGGAAGCACTGTCAAAAAGAATTGCCTCACTTAAAGATGGAATTCGACGTACTGAAGAACGCATTAACGAATTTGAAAGCAAATATCAAATGTCTACTGAAGAGTTTCTGCGGCGCTTTGAAAATGATGAAATTCAACATCGATTAGATATGGAGTTTGATGAGTGGGTTGGAGAATGTCGAATGCTGAAAATGCTAAGTGAAAAGTTAGATAGATTGAAGGTGATTGAATTTGTTAATTGAGGAATATTTTCAGCAGCTTCGTGAGGTAATTGAAGCTTGTACATTAGTCCAGTCTTTCAACCTGATACCAGACAAAAGAGGCGATTCAGAAGGTTTTATTCGCGGAGTAATCAAGTTAACAGATAGTTCAATTCTTTACTTACGAGAGTTTGTGAATGTTGAAACGACTATCAACCGCGAAATGTATTCGTATCAATATATGGATGCCTCAAATAATATAATTTTTCGCTATGACAATGTAGAACATCACAAAAAACTGAATTTACCAAATTATCCCCATCATAAACATGATGGCAGTGAAGATAATGTAATCTCTTCAAATGCGCCTATGTTGGCAGATGTGTTGGATGAGATTGCGACATTATTGGGATAGCCTGGAGTTTGTCACAGCACTTTACCCCTATGCAGAATTAAGAGTTATCTGCAAGCAGATTGTTTGTGATGCTTGATTAACCGTTATGTATAATAGGAAAACAGAGCAATAATGAGAAAGTAATATGGCAGAATTAAAGATTATTTGCGAGTATCCAGACTCGTTAAAGCAATTCATAGAGGAAGCACTTTTACAAAGAATTGCGTCGCTTAAAGATGGAATTCAGCGTACAGAGGAACGCATTAATGAATTTGAAAGCAAATATCAAATGTCTACAGCAGAATTTCTGCGTCGGTATGAGAATGATGAAATTCAGGAGACTCTTGAAATAGATGAATGGATTGGGGAATCTTTGATGTTGAAAGGACTACAGAAAGATTTAGATACATTGAGAGGAATTAAATTTGTTAATTGAGGAATATTTTCAGGAAGTTCGCAACATTATTGCAAGCTGTTTGTTAGTACAATTAAGCAATGTCAACTACGAAAATAGAAGTATTTATAGAGGCTTCATTCGAGGAGAATTAAAATTTTCGGATGATTCGGTTCTTTACCTACGTGAGTTTGTCGATGTTCAAATAACGCTCGATCGGGAAATGTACTCATATCATTACGAAAATTCCTCGAAAGATCTGATTTTTCGCTATGACAATACCAGGCATCACAAAAAATTGAATTTACCAAATTATCCCCATCATAAACATGATGGTAGTGAAGATAATGTAATCTCTTCAAATGCACCGATGTTGGCAGATGTGTTGGATGAGATTGCGGGATTGTTGGAATAATTACACTCCCTACAATAACCACTACTCACCCTTTCTAAATTTTATGCCTGTGCCGATTCTTCTGCCATTTCATTGTTTGATTCTTTTATCTCAGTAGGCGAGATTTCAGAACTTTCATTATCCCCCTCAAATAATTCTGGCGAAGATCGCTTCAAATTTTCAAGGAACTGTTCAGTGGTAACTTCTGCAAAATGTTTATAAAGGATTTCCGCACATCTTTTTGGATCTAGCATTACTTAATTCATCCTTATGGTTCTATTAAACAAGATTCCTCGATCGAAGAAGTATCCCTGATTGCTATCTGAATGTGAGCGCGATCGAAAATAGCTGAATTTGGAAACACGCGAGCTTAACGAAAATACTAAAGCTGCTAAAGAATATATCGATCGCATATCCAAACAACTGCTAACTGATTATCAGCACACCAAAGAAGAGAGGCACAAAATAGCATTATGGGAAGATTCACAAGAGTTTAGTATTTTAGGTGTCATCGAAATTTTTACCGATGATATTCGCGGATACGCCGCGCAAGCGATCGCCAATGATACTTTAGAAAACCCTCAACAAATAGCAGAGAATTTACAAGGATTAAAAATCTTTGATGTTCCCTATTTTACCAATTGGTATTTTTCCCATGAATCTGATTATCCCCAAATCAAACGCTATGTAGAAACCCTCAATTATCTGCGTTTATTAATTATCGAATATATTAACTAATCACAACTCCTCTAAATTAATCCCCCTCTCTCGCAACAACTCCTGCAAAGCTTGATATTTCAATCTTTCCTCTTCCAACTGTCTTTCTGCTTGATCAGCACGCTGTTTTTCCTGTTCTGCACGTTGCTTTTCTTGTTCCTTCAATTGTCCCAATTCTACAAAAGTTAAAAACCTCTCTCCTGAAGGCGTAAAAATTTCCAAACTATCACCTTTCATCTCAAATCTCACTCCTAAACGAGGACTAATCCAACCATTCATTTCGTCAATTAATTCTAATTGATTTTGCGATTCGCGTAGCGATCCCTGCGGGAATCGCACCCACCCAATTAACTCCACATCATCAGGTTCAAAAACATAGTATTCCTCTACTCCATATCGTTCGTAAAACTTCAATTTATGAGCCATTGCTTTGAGACGATTCCCCGGAGATAAAATTTCAAAAACCACCTGTGGCGCAATATTATCTTCTTCCCATTGTTTGTAAGAACCTCTGTCACCTTTTGGTCTACCAAACACAACCATTGTATCAGGAGCTTGGCGAGTTTTGTTATCTCCTTCAACCGGATACCAAAGCAAATCTCCGGCAACAAAGACGTTAGCATCTTCGGCAAATAACAGTTCTAAATTTTCCTTAATTGTGACAATCCAGCGAAATTGTTTGGTATTATCTGCCATTGGTTGTCCATCACTTTCGGGGTAGATAATGGCGGGTGTGGTGTCGGATGGTAGTTGTTTTACCATAATTGCTGATTGGCGAATTTGGCGTGTTGGTTCTATTTTACTGTAATTGTTTTGTACTCTCCCATTGATTTTACATGACTCTTCATTTCAAACAATTGATCTTTTAAAACCAAGCGTTCTTGAGGTGATAAAAACGGCACTTCTTTGCGAGACAAGGTGGCGCTGAGGGGTAAAACGCGAAAGTTGAGTTTGTTGTTTAGGGTGTATTTGTCGATCGCAGTTGGCAAAGCTTCCACTTCAGCAATTTCTACAGTTTTCTGCGGAAAAGTCTTGCGAACTTTTACAGAAAATATCACCCCCAAATTTCGGTATTTTCCATTTTGATTCGCAATAAAATTACCCAATGAATAAATCGCAGTTCTAGTTCTTATTTTCCCATCTTTACCCTTAACTCGAAAAACTTGGTAAGGTTGAACAACGTGGGGATGATTACCGAGAACTATATCTGCACCTGCTTTAATTAACCTTTCTACTAATTGCTTTTGTTTAGCATCAGGTTGGCGTTGATATTCATTGCCAAAATGTAAGGCAACTGTCACTATTTCTGCTCCCTGTTTTCTGGCTTTAGCAATATCTCTCATGATTTTGCCTTCGTTAATTAACGAAACCAAATAATCTTTACCTTTCGGAATAGGGATGCCATTTGTCCCATAAGTGTAAGCTAAAATCGCCATGTTAATATCATTTTTCTTCACCATTAAAATTTGTGCTGCTTCTTTCGCTGTTCTGGCTGTTCCTGTTGACGCAACTCCACGCGATCGGATATTATTAACTGTGTTAATTAATCCTTTTTCGCCTTTGTCTAATGAGTGATTATTCGCAGTTGTTAAAACATTGAATCCGGCTTTTTTTGCCGCATCTACTAATTGCGGTGGAGCATTAAATAACGGGTATCCTGAGTAACCCATTTCTGCGCCTGCTAATGTGGTTTCTACATTTGCGATCGCCCAATCCGCGCTAGAAATAAGCGGCTTAACTTCAGTAAAAAACCCATCAAAATTATAGGTTTTCTGTTGGGGAATGTAACCCGATCGAGTTAAACTCATGTGCATTAAGAGATCGCCAACCGCAACTAATTTCGCTTCTTTGGTATAACTTTTAACTGGCTTTGGTTTAGGTGCAGATTGCGGTTGAGTTGGTTTGATAACTTCTGCCGTTGTCTTCTGATTTTGATTACAACCAGAAATTAATAGCAGCAGGAAAAATATCAACAAGGAAGGAGTAAATTTCATAGTTTTTCTCGCTATCATATAATGCGGCGTACTTGTTTGCTAAATAACTCAAGTTGTTAGTTACAAAATCTAGGTTAGATCCCCCCTAACCCCCCTTACCAAGGGGGGAACTGGATCTCGGTTCCCCCCTTGGTAAGGAGCAGGGGGGAACTGGATCTGAATTCAAAGTCCCCCTGAGTTCAAGGGGGAACTGGATCTGAATTCAAAGTCCCCCTTAGTAAGGGGGATTTAGGGGGATCGAAAACGCTTATAACCAAACAAGTGTTGCCACATTAACATTAATTGAGACGCTTTTTGCTAACCTACCGAAAGATTTTAGGAATTACCCAATGGCTACAAAAGAAGAAATTCTGCAAAACTTCGATCCTAACGGAATTGGTGTTGATAACGGCAATTTATTAGGGCTTCCTTTTGATTACGAATCTGCTAATATTATTGTGTTTGGTGTTCCTTGGGAAGTTACGGTTTCTTATGGTTTTGGAACAGCCGCAGGGCCAAAAAGACTTTTAGAAGCTTCTCGTCAATTGGATCTATTTGATTTTGATAATCCTGATGGGTGGGAACAAGGGATTTTTATGGCAGAAATTTCTGCCGATATTCAGCAGAAAAGCGATGATTTAAGACAGAAAGCTACTAAAATTATTGAGCATTTAGAACAAGGTAAATTTGTGGAAGATGACCCAGAAATGGTGCAAATTCTAGCAGAGATTAACCACGAGTCACAAGCACTTAATCAATGGTTATTTGAGCAAGCAAAAACTGCAATGAATCAAGGTAAAAAAGTCGCGGTGATAGGCGGCGATCATAGTGTACCTTTAGGATATATGCAAGCATTGGCAGAGTGTTATCCAAACTTTGGAATTTTGCATATTGATGCTCATGCTGATTTGCGGGAAGCTTACGAAGGATTTGAGTTTTCCCATGCTTCAATTATGTTTAATGCTTTGCAAATTCCGCAAATTTCTAAGTTAGTTCAAGTGGGAATTCGGGATATTTCTGAAGGTGAAGTTAATTTAATTAAGCAGTCGGAAGGACGAGTTTCGGCGTACTACGATCCGATGTTGAAACAAAAGCTTTATGCTGGGGTGACTTGGTTGGATTTGTGTAAACAAATTGTGGCAGAATTACCGCAACAAGTCTACATTAGTTTTGATGTTGATGGCTTAGATCCTAAACTTTGTCCTCATACGGGAACTCCGGTTCCGGGAGGTTTGGAATTAGAACAAGCTTTTTGTTTATTTCGGGAAGTTGTGCATAGTGGAAGGGAAATTATTGGGTTTGACGTTGTGGAAGTTGGTGATGATGAATGGGATGCAAATGTTGGTGCAAGAACAGTTTATAAGTTGTGTAATTTGATGAGTTTAACTTAGGTTTGTTGTTGCGTTCTCTGTCACAATATTGCATAATCAGGGCGGGTTTTGTTGTGAAGTTGTTTGTGAGAATCAAGCATTATCTTCTAAACCCGCCCCTACAATTATGCAAACTAGGTTTATGAAGTAATAAAATCTTCAGTTCCTATTTGACTGGTTGGTATACCGTTAAGAGTTGCTAACAGTTCATTGGTGTTGGTAATGGTGATTAAAGTTGAACCACTGCTTTCACTTATTGTTAGTTGAGCGAAGGTTAAACCACCAGTTAAGACGATCGCATCACTACCATTTTGGAAATCAACAATGGTATCGCTTCCTTTGTTTGCAGCTAGGACAAAGCGATCGCTTCCTTCCCCACCTTGCAATACATCATTACCCAAGTCACCACTTAACCAATCATCCCCAGTTCCTCCATTCAAAGTATCATTTTCTTGACCACCATAAATAGTGTCGTTACCTAGATCGCCAAACAGGGAATCTTGACCTTTATTTCCATAAACTAAGTCATTATCTTGACCACCAAAAACTGTATCATTTCCTAAGTCTCCAGTCAGCACATCTTCACCTTTATTGCCGAAAATTACATCGTTACCTTTGCCTCCATGAATTGTGTCATTACCTAAATTTCCAAATAGTAAATCTTGACCTTGATTGCCAGAAACTACATCATCGCCTTTGCCACCGTATAATGTATCGTTATCATCACCTCCAGCAATTTTGTCATTACCTTCATTACCATTGATTCGATCGCTACCACTCAAACCATAAATTACATCATTACCAGAACTGCCAAATAAGTTGTTGCTTCCGCTATCTCCGTAATAGAAATCATCGCCTAAAGTGTACAAAGTTCCGCCAGCAGCAACGGACATTTCCCGATTTCCTTCTTGCAAGCGAATTAATTCTGCTTTGCCAGAAGCATCAACAGCAAATATCACTGGTTCACCTCTTGATAAACCATCAATATCGGCAAAACCTCCTAACATTCCGGTTAAATTGTTTTCGGGAGTAAATTCCTTATCTAAACGAATTTCTGGTTCGTTCATTTCCGCTGTGGCAGCGGAATTGTGAGAATGATCTTCTGCGGCATGATCGTGATGTGCGCCTCCCAAATAGGTATGAACTTTAACTGTTTCATGACCTTGGGGTACGTTACCAACTGCCATTGTGGTTAAGTTGGCATGGTAACTTTGGACGAATTGACCGTTGGGTACATCTGGTCTTTGCAAAACATAACCAGAAGTTACTTTAACTTCGCCATTGAATTCACCATAAGGTTGGAAAGTTTGGCTTAACAATGATGTGTCATGTGCTGTATCTTTTCCATTCAAAGTGCCTTTTAATTCAATGGAACGTCCACTGTAAACTTCTACTAATCCTCTTCCTCCACTACCTTGAGAAACAATCACATCATCAAAGTTGTCTCCGTCAATATCACCAGAAGCTAGGTTAATTGTACCTGTGAATCCGGTTTCGTGATGGAATGGACTAATTCTGGTAATTAAGTGATAGTCCAAACCGCTATAAACCTCAATTAAAGGATGATCGACTCCACCTAAACCAACAATAATGTCAGAAAAACCATCGCCGTTAATATCGCCAGCTGCTACTGATGTTTTGGCATTAGGTGTCAAGGTTTGGTTGGCGAAAGGTGAAAATTGAGTTAGTAGTAATTCTTGGTTGAGTCCGTCAAATTGGGTAACGCCTTGTTGTTGCCGATCGATCAATGTCTGACCATCAAATACTTTGATGGTGAATTTATTTTCTGTGCTACTCAAATTAGATTG
Organism: Floridaenema fluviatile BLCC-F154; assembly: GCF_041929135.1. NCBI lineage: Bacteria > Bacillati > Cyanobacteriota > Cyanophyceae > Aerosakkonematales > Aerosakkonemataceae > Floridanema > Floridanema fluviatile. Next base: position 41,172 of record NZ_JBHFNS010000043.1, read on the forward strand.
AATAGTAATAATATCGGTGACGTTATCTGTAACATTTTTGTTCAGGTCTTCTTTTTGCTTGTAATTAACATCACCAATTGCTAGATCGATCGCACCTGTAAATCCTGCACCAAAAGGCAATAAACTAATCTTTTGGTTTAAATTACTTGCCCGATATAACTCTACACTGCCATTATTTTGTTGACCATCTACACCCAACCAAGTACTTTCCGTATTCAAAACTACACGCACAGGTGCCATCATCCCTGCGTCTTCGTGGAACAAAATATGACAGTGGTTGACGTAACTACCGGGAAAATCTTCAAATTTCATCACCACTTTTACTTCTGAGGTTTCCCCGTCATACATCGGTTCGCCGTAAGGGTTCTCAGGGGTAGGTGTGTTAGGTTTGTAGGTTGGTGGTAGACCGATCGTATCGCTCAAAACACGCTCTAAATAAGCATTTCGTACCTCACTAACCGGAATACCGTTAATTTCTAAAACTACAAAGTCATTTTGGTGAATGTGGAAAGGATGCCATTCTAACAAGGGAATATTTAGTTCGGGAGGAAGGTTAGGATCGCTCTGACCGGAAGTATTTTTCATACTCCAAACTTCAGTTGTGTCTAACATTGGCATCGCCAAAGGAACTTGACTTTTACTGAATTCAGTGGAGAAAAATTCTCCGTTGATGCGATATGTTCCCTCAAAACTAACAACATCTAAGTCATCGGGAATGTTACCTATTGCCAGTGCATTCCCCAGGTTAGCTGACCAAGTGAATGTGCGTTGGCGATCGAAATTTCCATTTTCCGTCTCTGTAACTAATTCATCAATTTTTGCAGCTTGTTCCAGAAAGAAATCATAAGGTTCTGGACGAGGGCCTTTTGGTATTTCATCTCCCGTCACTTCCACAGTTGCTAATACTTGCGGCCCCCAAATCAAGTGACCATCCGCAAATCCATCTTTTCCTTTAATTAAAGCCGAAGTATTATCGCCGATAATTTCTTCAGTTCCATTAGACAAGAAATAATATTTCCCTGGTGTTTCAAACCATTCTTCAACAGTTAATCTTTGTCCGGGAGTAAGAACTGGCAATTCGGTAATCTCTCTAATCCTAGAATCGATAGATCCTACAGCATCTCCATCAATAGCTACCAATGTTACTTCTTGAGGAATTAAATTTTCCCCTTCTTCTTTGAACAGTTGAATAATATGAAAAGCATTACTGTTCGTGTTAGTGAAAGCAAAAAGATTAACCTCACCTGTTTTCACTTCAATTGTAGGATTATACTGACCATTAACTGTGTGAATTACGTTTTCTGTAGGTTCGGCTAATGGCCCTCCACCATAAGAGAAAATTCCCGGTGCTCCGCCTGTGGGTCTTGTCGGATCGTAAGGTATGGGTTTAGCGTTGTAACCCATGAAAACTGCATCGGACAATTCATAAACTGGTTGCCCATTTTCGGTTCCCAAAACTTGCAATGGCGTACCAGCAGGAAGGGCTATTGCTGGATTTTGATTTAACGGATCTGTTAAGCTTCCTGGTCTGTTTACCTGTTGCACGCCAAAGGTATTAAGTACCATAAAATGTAATGGTCTTTCTTTGGGATTGAATTTATCTAGATCCGGTAGGTCATGAGGGGTTGTTAATAATAATTGACCTGCTAATCCTGAAGAAACTTGCTCATTTGTTAATCCATGTAAATGCGGATGATACCAATCAGGGCCAATAAAATGATTGTCGGGAATGGGAATAATTTGATTCCAACTTTCTCCCGCCTCAACTAAATGAAGTACGTTATCTCCACGTCCCATTGGTGAAACATGAAGTCCGTGAGTGTGGAGGTTGGTTACTTGGTTTATGTTATTTTCCAACCATAAGTTTAATGTGTCTCCTGGTTCGGTAATTAAAAATGGCCCCGGTATTGTGCCGTTATAACCTCTTAATTGTTCGTAAGGAGTATTTCTCGGTTGATTGCTAGTATCAGTAAGCCAAGGAATTTGTCCATCTCCTGATTTGAGAATACCAAATCCATCAATTTGAATTTGATTCATATTCTCCATTCTTAGGGTGGCGTTTAGTTCTTCTTGCGGCCCCCAACTGGAAATGTAATTGCCTGGTCGATCTAATTGCCAATCTCGAAATGGGTCTTTGAAGGGAACTTTTACATCGGGGTGAGGTAATACCCGTAAATAGTTACTTGGGTCAAATCCTTGACTCCAATTATTAAAGTTTTCTTGACCAATAATATAGGCGTTTCTGAGTTGTGTTGTCATAATTTTACTATCCCTTAACAAGTTTTAAGTTGCATTTTTTTGTAATTTACTTAGGGCTTTTCCCATCGATCGCATTTGTCAATCTTGGCATGAATAGATGGCGATCGTAAACTGGCAACTATACTTAGGATAAGCTGAAAACCTATTTCTTTTTAGTTAATTCAAGCTCATTAATTTTATATAAGTTTAATCAAATTTAATGACGATTTTGCAGGTTTTTTAAATTGATTTATTACTATTTAAGCGAATAATAATTTTATACTTATTTTAGGTTTCAATATCAAGTAGTGTCAGGTATAAATTGTCCGATCGCACTTAATTTTTCCGCTAAATTGCCTGATTCTAGCTTGATATTAATAATTAGCAAGCGGATGACCAGGATAATAGTAAATTAAAAGAATGGTCTGCGATCGCTTCATGTTGCTGAGAGAATCTGAGAAGTACCCATCGGTTTTTATTAAGATTTTCAAAGAAATTTTACTATCTCGTAATCAAAAACTTTTCCTGCGATTACTAACTAATTTTAATCAAAATAACTGTAATAAACTGCAAAAATATTTCATGTTTCTCACAAGAGAAATTCGCTAAACTAAAAGTAATGCAAAAGCAGGTGCAATTATTATGCCTTTAATCTCTAGTGTTCCATTAAAACGACCAGGATGGCAAACAGTAATCATTTTTACCTTGACCTTTTGGCTTAGTACTAGCCTGGTGTTGGACTTGGTAATTATGCCTGGTTTGTATGCTTCTGGAATGATGTCGCAAAGTGGATTTGCCACAGCTGGTTATCTAATTTTCTGGGTTTTTAACCGCGTCGAATTATTGTGTGCAGCTTTAGTATTGACGGGTGTGTTAGTTTTTAAACGCACACACAATGCTTTAGTGAATCAGAGCCGCAATGCAATTGCTTTAGCAATGGTACTTTTAACTATTGCTCTGATGTTCACTTACGTCTTAACACCACAAATGAGTGCTTTAGGACTAAATTTAGAGGTTTTCGATCCAGTTACTTCTGTTCCAGGTAAAATGACTTTGTTACATGAAACTTACTGGATTTTGGAAGTAATTAAGTTAATCGCTGGTGGTGCAATGCTAAGTTTGTTTTACCGAGAGAAGTAATTGTTGACATCCTCCCCGGCGTAAACGCACGGGGATTCCAAGAATCACTTCTGATTTGGCATAAGTATATCATGATTAACGAAAGCCGTCCTACAAGGACGGGGCTTTAAACCCATTTTTTCTGGTAAACCAGAAACCCGGTTTCTTCAAGAAACCGGGTTTCTATTTATTCTTATTCTGATTCTTCGGGTAAAGCAGCACTTGTGAAAAGTAAGCGGATAGCCATAATTGCAAAACCGATCGCAGCGATCGCCTTCACCAAATGTACAGGTAACAATTGCGCTGCACCTTCGCCAGCAATCACGCCTAAAAAACTCGTCAGCAATAAGGCTCCAGCCGTGCCCAAAAACACAGCACGAGGAAATTTTGTACTTCCACTGAGAGCGATCGCTGCTAGCTGGCTTTTGTCTCCTAATTCTGACAAAAACACTGTAATAAAACTTAGTCCTAAAAGATGCCAATCAATCATAGTGATTTTCGATTTTCGATTTTGAATTTTTAAATTGTAGGACAGGCATCCTGCCTGTCATTCCCAGTCCCATTTAAGAATGAAAAATTTCCCAAACTAACTGCATAGTAATTACTAACATACTAATTCCGGCAGCTTTATTTAAAATTTGTGGAGATACCTTAGTTGCTAACCACCTACCGAGTAAAACTCCCAGCAAACTTGTGGCGATTAATGCGGAAGATGCGCCAGCAAAAACTAACCAAGGAGACTGAGATTCTGCACTCATCAGCAAAGTAGCTACTTGAGTTTTATCTCCCATTTCTGATAAGAAAATAGTTAGAAAAGTAGAGCCAAAAACTGCTAATGCTCCTTTACTAAAATTCTGGCTTGGCTCTTGTGTCGGTTTCTCCAGTTTCCCGGAATCAGAGATATGCAACTTTGACTCAATTATAGTTGGTTTTGCATCCTTAGTCTGATTCAGCGACTCAGGAGCAGACAAGGTTGGCGGTGCAGAAGAAAGTTTCACAGGCAATTTTACAACGCTAGATTATTTTCATATTTCTTTCATTTTATCGGCAAGAGTGCATTTTGGCGTAATTTTTATTACTGTTGTTCGGGATTTTTTCCACTCATGCGATCGAACACCACCTGCGACAGCATCGGAAATAGCTGCCAATCCTTAGAATAACCTTCATCTGCACCCAAGATCGCCAAAACATAAATTGGGCCATTTTCCTCCCTACTTCTGACAAAAGCTACCTCATGACGACCTGTTTCCGTCCAACCTGCTTTGGAAGCAAAATCCACCTCAGAAGGCAATCCTTGCCCCAAAAAGCCCCGAACTGGGTTAAATCCAGCAAATCTGGCGGTATTTTCCCGCCAAGCTGACAATCGTAAATCTCGCGCCAAGAAATGCACCATTTTGGCACTTGCTTCTGAGGAAACTGCTTTTCCGGTGACAATTTCATACATTAATCTAGCAGCGTGTTCGCTAGAAATTTGATTTCTCAGTTCTTGAGGATCGTTCCACATTTGCATATCTCTACCCTCTGGCGTTTCATGGCGCAAATAATTAATCGGGTAGGTTTTTTGATGAATAGCAATACCTTCGTAGCCAGCTTTGCCGAAAAATTCACTAATTTTGCGGCGCTTACTTGCCCAGTTAACATACTTTTCGCCTCGCAAATTGTAACCAGAGTCAGTACTAGTTAAAGCATCAACTAATCGACTAGCCGCATCATTAGAAGATTGTTGAATCATCCGATTTAAATCAGCACCATAAACAGGCTCATTGGGTAAAATTCCTCGCTGCATTTGGTCAAGAACATTGACCATCCAAAACATTTTCACCACACTAGCGGGATAAAAGAGTGATTTTTGTTGATATCCCGCTATTTCTCCAGTTTTCACATTAATTAATGCGATCGACAGGGGTTCGGTGGATAATCTTCGGGATTGAATTAACTGCACCATTTCATCAACAACTGCTTGTAATTGTTGACTTGGTTTTAAGTTAGGAGGAGTAGTGACGTTATAAACTAATTCAGTTTCTTGTAAACTGGAATTTGTTGGTGTTGGCAGTGCGATCGCTCTAGTTCCCGGAGGAATATCTGGTGGTAATAACGGCGTAGTCGGTAGCTGCTTTAACAGTTCTGTATTTTGTCCAGCAAATGTAATTTCACTCCGATTAAAAAACTGCACCACGGAAGAAATCGCAGAGACAATAATCCACAAAATCGTTAGTGCTGCTAAGATCAACCCTGCTAATCGTAGCTGATAAAGTTTTTTCCAGCCGGGGCGACTTCTCCGCTTTCTGAGATAATTGCTACTTTCTAAGTCTCGATATCTAGAGGAACGTCTTCTTCTTCTCGGCGTGGCTTTTTCTAACCGCAAAAGTGAAAAATCACCAGTTTTTATGCGAGACTGAGATTGATTTCCTGGAGATTGATTTCCTGGATCGAACCAGTCAGCTTTTCGTTGAAGTTTGCTGTTTTCCTGCTTCAGCCGTTGAATGTATTCATTCGCACGATTGAGTCTCTCTTCCAGATCAGCTAGCTGTTGATAAGGGCTTGGCGATCTTTGTTGCACGAACCACTCCTATAAAACACCTAAGTTTATCTCACCGAAAGAATACATCAAGTAAGTATAAAATGATCAGCTAAAATTTCACTTTTTGATTGAAATGTTGCATTTCTGGGCTATCAGCACCGTAAATGTCTGTAATATGCTCTTGGCAACATTCAATGGCAAAATCGTTAAGTTCTTCTGGTGCAATGTCGTACATATCCTGAAATGTTTCTGGTTCGACGCGGCAAAATCGCGGACGATTTGGGTAAATGCGACATTCGCGGCTAGTGCGATCGAAATTTACACACCATCCCTCTTCCCCCACCATGCTGAGATACTCCTCTAGCTCCTCTGGGGTTAGATACTCTTCTAGGTCGGGACGCTCGGATGCTTCTAGATAACAGCAAGCACCACACCCTTTGACGCAACTCCAAGTTGCCATAATTTTCACCGATTCCTTTCGATTAATGCTTTTCGAGTCTAGCAACTCTGCCAGTTAACGGGAGATTTCCTTGTTAATTCCCAGCTTCATGATTATTTATATTTTTTTATACTTTTGTTAAGTTGCTTAAAAAAAATGGGCTGTGGACAGGTAAGATAAAAGACGGATTTTTTAACGTAAGTATTCAAACCAATCTGGGATAGCGCGGGAGGAGAAATGGGATCAATTATTAATTCTGTTACCAGTGTTGTTACCAGTATTCACTGGGAAGTGATTGCTCAGCTGACTCTGGTAGCTTTAATTATGATTGCTGGGCCAGCTGTAATTGTGGTACTAGCTTCTCGCAACGGCAATTTATAAAAGCTTCTGCGAGTTCAGTTCTTAACAAAACTAAAGGGGGAGTTAATCCCCCTTTAGTTTTTGGCTGGTAAATTTAATAATTAGTTTGGCTGCTGAGATTAGTTTTCCCGATCGCACGAATCGCTCGTCGCGGAATCGATCGCCAACGCCGCAGCTGACTAAGAAACCAAGGATACCACACTAGAGAAAGTTTTTTTCGGTACGAATTAGGCGCGATCGTAAAAGAAACATTTTCACCGCTTTGATTCCGCAGTTCGTTGGGAATTTCCGCTAAAGTTGTTTGTTGAAATACGGTTGCTAGTTGCTTTGCTAAACTGGGAAAACCTAACTTTTCTGCCATTTCTACCATCAGATCGCAACTGTGATTAATATATCGCTGATATTTCAGTTCTCCACAATAAAGAATACCTAAATCTAGATACTCTTCTAACTCATTTGTTAAGCGAATCAATAACACATCGCGTTCAATTGCACTTAGGCTATCGAAGCGATCGCCAACAGCAGAAATAGTTTTTTCATTCCACTTCAAAGCTGTATATCTAGCAATATATTCTTCGACTTCTTCACCGAGAACCAGCCTAATTTTTTCCCGTTTAGCATTATCAATACCTTTCTTTCCATCTCCAAAATCACCATTAGTATAAGCAGCGTGTAAAAGTCCCGCGGCTACTACTTTTCCCGATGCGCCAAGACTAGCGAGAATACTAGCAGTACCTACCAAATGAGCGATAAACGTTTTCCCAGAGGAGCGAAAGCCACCTGTAAACAATTCCATCACTAACTGATAAGTATTGTACAGCAAAGTCAGTTCACTTTTTGAGTAGCCGCTATCAGATAGCTGGTTAAAAAGTTGTAGGTTTGTTTGGGCGTATGAGTGCATATTTCGCATTTGAAAAAATGGTTTAGCTATGATGTAAATTTAAGCGATCGCACTCATATCTACCTACTTCTAAAGGATGGTTTTGCTAACAACTTTCCAATTTCGCGGCTGATAAAACAGACATTGATTAGTTACTTTGCTAGATTTGACACTAAAGCGAAAAGATTCAACTATATCGAAAGAAATAAATCCTTCCTTGATGAAAATCTTGGCGCTGTAGATACCAGGTAATAAGCCGCAGAAAGGCATTTGCATTTGCAATTCCACTCTACCGGGAGATATTTCTAAGGATTCGCGATCGTTCGCTGAAGTCATGTATAAAACGCGATCGTTCTGTCCGGCTAACGCTGTAATTGCTACACCTAAATTAGCACTTTCAATGTGTTTATAAGCTTGGCATTCTACACATAAATAAGCAGATTCGCCAGTATTCAGCGTTTCCAATAAATTTCCTTGCTCATCTTTAAAATAGAGAGAAAGAATATCCAACCCTAAGCTTTCACTCTGAGGTTTTGCTGGCAAAATCATCTTCCCTTTCAATGTTTCTGAGACATTTAAAGACTGATCCTCTTCATATTTACGCATCACTGGATCGGTTTCGCCAGATGCGATCAATCGACCTTTTGCCAAATAAACTGATTTATGACAAACCTTTAACAAGTCATTTGGATTATGGGAAACTAAAATGAAAGCTGTGCCTTTTTCTCGCAATTTTGCTAGCTGACGGTAACACTTCATTCTAAATTTTACATCCCCAACCGCGAGGACTTCATCAATTAGTAAAACATCTGGTTCTATGTGAACTGCACAAGCAAAACCTAACCTAGCTGCCATTCCCGAACTGTAGCTTTGCACTGGTGAATCAAGCGCATCACCAATTTCAGCAAAATCTACTACATCCTGAAATCTTTCATTAATTTCTTTAGTGGGTAAACCCAAAATTGACATATTAGCATAAATGTTTTCTCGCCCTGTCAAAATAGGATTAAAACCTGCTCCTAATGCAATTAAAGGAGCTACTCTACCTTTAACTTTCACACAACCTGTATCGGGGTTAATTAATCCACTAATAATTCGCAATAAAGTACTTTTTCCGGCTCCATTTGAACCAATTAAACCTAGTGCTTCTCCCCGTCGCAATTGGAAAGTAATATCTTTAAGTGCCCAAAATTCTTTTGTACGGAGAGCCTCACTTTTTCGTTGTCCTCCGATTAGTTCAGTGGCGATATCTTGCACGCCGTAGAAGAGCGATCGCTTCAAGTCTCGACAAAACTTTTTAGACACACCTTCCACAGATACAACTACTTCGCTATCTTCCTGTCGCGGAGCAATTTCTTGATTAAAATCTTCGATTAACTCAGTCATCATCACGATCGTATCCTCTCAAATAAAGCCTAACTAGACACAATTTAAATTATTTTAGCAGAGCCAACAAAAGATTTTTTTGCGATCGTTGGCTCTGCTTTAGTTTTTACCTATTCCAAGCGTAATCAGGTGAATTTTTCTCTTTAACTACTACGCTAAAGGAACGCAAGGACAATTTGAATCTAGTCAGATAATAAGTCATTATTTCTGCCATGCGACAGCCAAATAACTTTTGGATTAAATAATGAACTTTACTGCGACTACTTGATTCAAATTCAGGAAACAGCACCAAAGCTTTTTCCATAGATTGCAGAAATCGTAAATATTTATCGTGGTTAATATTGGGAAACTGATCGTACAGGTAATCTCTCCCAAACTTAAAGTAAGCTTTGGCTAAAGCTTGGCGATAATTTTGAGAAAGTTTACCTAATTGAAATAGTTTCTTTTCGGCTCTTTCCATTACCTGAGAATGACTATTTAGCCAACGCAATCTACAGGAAGTAGAAACAGTTATATCATCATGTCTTCTGTAGATCGAATCACAACCTGGTTGATAAACAAACTTGCCGCCATTGATAGCTATAGTCATTAAAAAATCTCTATCTTGAGCAGCTTTTAAGCTTTCATCCCAACAACCTTTGTTAATTATTGCCTCTCTGGTAAATAGTAAACCAACTAAAGGAACCCATTGATCGTTTGAGAGTAATGACTCTAAAAAATCATTTTTTGGCCCACAAATTTCTACTGAATCAAGATAACTACTGCCATCAGATAAATGCTTCTTGTACCTCCAATCACTGTAAATAACATCACCTTCCATTTTCTCGAAAGCTTGCACTTGATTGGCAATTTTTTCTGGTAAAATATAGTCATCAGCATCTAGGTATTGAATATATTCACCTTTCGACAAAGCAAAGCCTTTATTCCGAGCATAATTGCCTCCTTTGTTTATCCCAGTATCCCAGATGATTCGATCTTTATAGCTTTTGATGATCTCCAAACTGTTATCGGTAGAACCATCATCAATCACAATAATTTCGATATTAGGATAGGTTTGCTGAAGACAGCTATCAATTGCTTCGGACAACCATCGCTGTGCATTAAAACAAGGGATGATTATTGACACAAGTTTTTCCATTGTTTTTACCAAATTTAGACAAAGAGTGGTCTGAGGAAAGAGAATTTTCCCCTAACTTTTTAAGGCTGGCTACTGCTATTTAATTGGCAAAAATATTGAAGAATTGAACGGTAATTGATGAGTAATATTATGAACTCACCCGTTCAATTACGAAAGGCATTGCTAAACGAAAGACAATCCAAGTTAACAGAATGCCAATGAAAGTAAGAATACTGACAATCCAAAATCCCGATGGATTGGAAATAATTCCTGTAGTTGCTAATTCCCTGGTTGTAACTAACAAAGGTGTCACAGGATTTAGTCTTACCAGCGTTCCAAAAGTGCCTTGAGTGGGAACTGGAAAAACTACTGGAGTGAGGAAAAGCCAAAAACCCGTAATCATAGTTAGACCTTTAGAAACATCTTGATACAACATTCCTAAAGGTGCTAACAACAAGCCGATAAATGTGCCCAACATAATTAAATGAATTAAGGCTACAGGAGCAAGAATTACAGTTGAACTAACTGGAACTTTAAACCAAATAAACAAACCAACAATTAAAATTAGTTTGATTGCGAAGTTAAAAAAAACTTCGCCGATTTTGGCTAAGATAATCGCTTCTCTGGGAAAGTTTACTCTAGCCAGCATTGGTTTTGCCAAAGTTACTGCTTGCACTGGGCCATTTAATGCTTCGACAAAAGTTTGCCAAAGTGCGGTACTAAACATCACGTAAGCTGGATAGGGTATATCAGTTTGACCAACATTAATAACATTGGAATCACTAGCTAAGGTAAATCCTAATGCCATTACTATTGGCGGTAAAAAAGCCCAAGTAAATCCTAAAAATGACTGGCGATATTGAGCACTGATATCGCGTATCATCAGCCGCCAAGCTAGTTCGCGAGATGCTAATAAGTCTCGCCACATTTGTTTGAATAATTGGAGAGGATTTCTGAGTTTGCTTTTGGGTGTGTAGACAGCTTTAAAAGTCATGTTTTTGTCACCTAATTCCCCTGAGAAAAGTTTTCGTTTTCGGTAAATTTGACCCCGATTTAGTTACTTGATAATGCTGTTTTTGGAGATTTAGGTAGCTGTAAGGGAGTTTGTTGTTGAGTTAGTTGGCGCTGTTTTTCGGTGTAGCGATCGGTTAAGTAGCGGTTAATTGCTTTGTCTACCGGAGTTAACCATTTTTCTAGTAAATGGCTCTTAATGCCAAAGGTGAGCCGACGACTGAGAGGACGAATAATCGTGTCTCTTCTGCGCCAGCCTAAACCTTTATATTTAGTTTTAAAATAGCCATCTTCGTCTAAATTCCATTTTTCCCGCAGACGATTTAAGCTAGTCATTGTCCAAGCATCACTCCAACGCAGCATATAGTAATGCAAGTCTGATAATTCCAGTGGTGGGCCAGGAACATAAGTGACAACACAAGTAGGTTCAAAATAGATTGTTCCCCCAGCTTCAGCTACAGTCATGCAGAAATCAAGGTGTTCTTTAGTATTCATTAATTGCTCGTCAAGAAAACCGATTTTCTCAAATATTTCGGTGCGTACTAATACACAATGAAACTCGGCTAATTCCGTTTGTTTGCGTTGCAATCGATCGCGTAATTCAGGAACTCGATGACCTTGTTTGTACATCTTTTCTCGGATTCTTCTTCTGCCTATTTTATCGATTAAAACATGGGATTCTCCTCCGGCAAAATGGATAATTTCATGCAAGGGTTTTTCCTGGCACATTAAAGGACCAACTACTGTAGCTTCAGTTTCTTCGGCACAGTGAACTAATGCTTTTAACCAACCAGGAGAAACTATTACATCATTGTCAATAAATACCAGGTATTTGGTATTAACATGAGCTAAACCAATATTTCGCGCATGATTAGGCGAAAGGTAGTAATTTTTTCTAATTAGTTCAAATCCTTTTGCTGCGGCTTGTTCTTGCAAATAGCTCTGAACTTTACTAGGTGAATTTCCATCTACATAAACTAATTTGAAAGGTGTATCTGTGAATTCGTAAATGCTTTCTAAGGATTCACTGGCGCAACTAAAACGCTCGCGTGGTGAGACAACAATAGTAACTAGCGGTTCTTCCATTGCTAAAAACTCCTAATTTAATTTCTTGGTTTGCCGATGTTTTTGGGAATTAAGTCTGCATGAAACTGACTTGTGGTTTTAAAGTAGGTTCCGGGAATTTTCCTCTATTCACTAATTGCTGATAAACTTCAACTAATTCATCGTTAAGTTTGTTAGTTTCGTAGTGTTTTTCTACGTAAGCACGACCTGCTTTTCCCATCTGGGGCCATTGTTCTGGATGTTCAATTAGATGGATTAGTTTTTGGGCGATCGCATCAGCATCACGTTCAGGAACTAAAAAACCAGAAATACCATCTTCTATTAGTTCTGGAATCCCACCATGTTGAGTTCCGATTACAGGTAAACCCATCGCCATTGCTTCTTTTAAAGTGTTAACTGGGGCATCTTGGTTGCCATCAGCTGCGGTAACACTGGGAGCGATAAAGATATGTGTTTTGTCAAGAGTTTCGATGATTTCTTGTTGATTTCTCCAGCCTAGCAACTTAACTTTTTCCTGCATTTTTAAGTCGGTAATTAGTTGCTGAAAAAATTCTTTTAAATACCCATCACCAATGATATTGTATTCAATATTGGGATAGTTTTCTGCTACTTTGGCTATGGCACGAATGGCGTACTCTATGCCTTTTTTCTCGATTAAACGACCAGTGGTAGCAATGCGAAATACTCCATCAGATGAAGGATGACGAGTATTAAAGGCAAATCTATTGCAGTTAATACCCGATCGATGGACAAGGACTTTATTCGGATCGCAACCTAGTTTGAGGATGCGGCGTTTAAAAAAGTCGCAGTTGGTGAGAAAAAAGTCTGCGGTTTTGAATAGTCGATCGTAAATGCGATCGCCTTTTTCTTGCACATACCAACTAATATCATATCCCCGAAATGAAGAGATTAATTTCCCTTTTAATCCGCCAACATCACGGACAAACATTACTTCTAAGGCGTAGATACCAAACTGAGAATGAATGATCTCGTATTGCTGGCTTCCTAAAAAAGGAATTGCTGTATAAAGTATCCTGAGTGAAGCGGCTTTTTTGCCGTATTTGAAGACGTTGATTGCTTGTAAACAAGCTAAAGGATTTTTCCAGAAGTTAGTTGTTAGTAACCAGAGGGCTTTGAGGGTTCGCCAAACATAATTTTCGGGGATTTTTGGCGCATAGTAGGTATGCTCAAGCAGGTGATATTTCTCCACATCTGGATGCACTTTTTCTTCTAGTTCATATCCTTCTAGGGCGTAAATGTCTACTTGGTGTCCGCGATCGATTAAACCTGTAATCTGATTTAAAATGAATGCCTCAGACAAAACCGGAAATCGCCCAACTATGAAAGCTATTTTCATGAGTTCTCCTCAACATAGTTAACTATTACTTCAGTTAGATTAAATACCTGAAAACTAATTTTCATAAGTTGGTAATCGTCAGTTTGCATCAGGTTGATATACATCGGTTCATTACTTTGAACTTTGTATCTATCGAAATGTTAAGTAAAACCTAAGTGGAATTACCACTATTGCAATTATATCTTTACAAAAAATTTATATTCTTCTCAAAATATGTAAACTTTTTGTGAACTACACGAAAATTTGCGGAAAAATTAGCCTATTAACTATTATGAAATCTACCCCTTTAGGTAGATTTCATGTTTTCCTATCCCCCTAAATGGAGAGATTTTTAATAGTGTTATTTATTACATTAAGTCCTTACTATATATAGGGTTTGAGGAACTATTTTTTGGTTTTAGAAGCAAATATATTTATCTTTAACTAACAAAAACCCTGATTTTTAATCGTTAATCAATTTGTATTACAGGCTACTGTACTGCTCGGTTAAGGTATAGCCCAAAAGCTCGTTTCTTCAAGAAATCGAGCTTATTTGGGTTGATGAAGTAACTAAAATCACACTAAAGTCGGTCTTTGACTCTTTCTAAAGCTACTTGTGCTACTTCCACTAAAGAGGAGAAGGGGGGTTGTAAAATATTTACGTCTACTGCGTCTTCGCGAGTTTTACCTAACAAGCCTGTGGTTTTTCCTAAAGGAACTGCTAAAACTTTGCCTTCAGCATTTCTAATTCTTAATTCTGTTAATGAATTATTGGGATATAAACCGCAAGTGTAATACTTTTGATTGTGATAAAATTCTGCTTTTAAGGGAATAGTTTCGGCTGTTAAGCTTTGCCAAGACAATGGTTTTCCTGGTCTGACACCTAATATTTCTAATTCTACAGTTTTACTTCCATTAAAATTGTTTTCTCTGAGCCGATAGGCTAGATCGACTCTAGTGGGTAAGGGAAAGTAGTCGCGCCAGCGCCATGCGATCGCCTTAATTTTGTCCGGCGATCTAAACTGAGAAATAGTTAACTTAATATGACCTTTCCCAACTATTTGCTGTTCCAAAATCCGCACATCAGACATCCAAAAAACGGGTGCTGAATTCTCAATTCCACAAGGTTGTAAAGCCTGGATTTGCTGATATAACTCTAAATTAATATCGGAAATTTCGGCTTGAATATCTATTTTTAACAAAGGTTTGAGATGTTCTGGCTGCAATAATTTATGAGCAAATTCACTCAGTTTTTGGCGAAATTGTTCTAAGTTTTTGCCAGGTAAGGAAAAGCCACCTGCTGCTTTATGTCCGCCGAATTTCCCTAGCAAATCTTCACAAAATAACAAAGCTTCAAACACATCAAATTCAGGAATTCCCCTAGCTGAACCGCGAATATGTCCTCGATCTTCTTCTTCATAAGTACCAATAAAAACTGGAACTCCGTAGCGTTCCACCAAGCGAGAAGCGACAATTCCAATTACGCCATGATGCCAGTTTGGTTGGACAATAACTAAAACTCGTTCTTGCTGTAAATCAATTTGGCTTTGTTGGCACCATGCTATAGCTTCCTGTTCAATTTCTTCACATAATTTTTGTCGCTTCAGGTTAATTTGTTCGCATTGCATAGCTCTTTCTAAAGCTATACCCATATCATCAGTAGTTAATAAATCAATCACGATTTGTGGGTCAGAAATTCTACCAATGGCGTTGATTCTTGGCCCAAGTCTAAAACCAATATCTTCAGGATTTAGGGAATTTTGAGTTCTGAGTTTTGAGTTTCCAGTTAATTGTTGGTACTTAAGAGATGAATTGGAACTGCTTTCTACTCCCGAAACTTGAATTAATGCTTGTACTCCGGCTAATTGAGAGTAAGGTAAAAGTTGTAAACCGCGTTTTACCCAACGTCGATTTACTCCAGTTAAGGGTGCTAAATCGGCAATTGTTCCCAATGTAAATAACTCTAACATTGGTTTAACTAAACCCTTAGCTTTGCCGAGTTTTTGAGCTAAACAAACTGCTAAAATATAAGCTACTCCTACGCCAGCAACTCCCCGATAAGGTGACGTTTCTCGAATTAGTTTGGGATTAAGAATCGCATTTGCTGGAGGTAATTTTGGCGGGATATCGTGGTGATCGGTAACGATGACTTGTAAACCTAATTCTCTGGCTCTTTCAATTGGTTCAAGTGCGGCAATACCGTTATCTACTGTTAAAATTAGTTGGACGTTTTCTGTGTGAAATTCTTCGATAATTCGGCAATTTATTCCATATCCTTCAGTCATGCGACTGGGAATGGCATAATCTACTTTAGCGCCTAAGCTACGGAGCGATCGCAACAACAAAGCAGTACTAGTCATGCCATCAGCATCATAATCGCCACAAATAGCAATTTTGCCTTGGGAAGCGATCGCTTTTTCCAACAATTCCAAGCTAATTCCCAAGTCAGGAAATTCATCCAAAGGATCGGGTAAAAATTGAGTTTCCGGTTCTAAAAACTCTTTAGCTTGAGTTGCTGTTTCAATTCCTCGATTAATTAATACTTGCGCTAATAAAGGAGAAAGATGAAATTTTTCGGCTAATTCTTTAGCTAGTTGAGGCTTTTTTGGGTAAAACTCCCAACGTTGTAAAGGTAATCGATCGTTGGGCATTTAAAAAACCATTACTTGACCAGGAATTTCTGTATCGTAAATTGCGCGATCGTCTTGTTGACCAAAACTACCAGGTTGTAAATCCAAAAGCACTGTTTGGGAATTTGGTTTTTTTACCCTTCCTGATAATGCTTGCTCTCCAGTGGGACTCCAATATAACACGGAAAGACCATGATCTTTGTTCCGCAATTTAAAGCGGAGTTTCTTTCTTTCTCTCGGCTTCATGGTAATTTGGTCAGTATAAGAAGGAATTTCGACACTAATCGGATTTCCCGTATGATTTCTTACTTGTAAAGTAATAAAATCATCTTGTTTGAGCGTTTTTCCAGTCTTAACAAACTTTGGTCCTGCGATAGTTTCGGTAGTGATAATAATCCCGGCTACAATTAAGAAAGTTGCACCTAAGATTCTCAGTAAGTTCTTATACATAATTTCACCTGCTAACGCTTCGAGAACAAAGGTTTTAACAAAAGCAAAAATCCTCTTCCCTGCTGCCTTTCTTTAGTGATTCTTCAAGCGCCAATATTATCTCATTATCACTGGGAAAAATGCAAACTTTTGCTAAAAAATGATGACTCGACCATCATCACGAATGTAAAGGGCTCGATCGCCTGGAAGTCCCCCTGGTATTATCTCCACTCGTAGCGTATTAGCACTTGGTTTAGAAAGTCTTGCTCTTAATAAATAAGGTGCAGCATCCCAATATAATGAAGAAAGATTTGGTTCGGTTGCTGCTTGTCTGGGAAACCTAACTTCTTGCCCCGGACGCAAAAAAAGTACCGGAGTTCTTGGTACATTTTGTAACTCAACAGTTACACCTGTACGATTAACTACTTCAAAATTAATCCATTGTCCCGGTGTAAAACCAAGGGGCGGAGGCGGACAACTTCGACCTGCACAAGTTCCCGCTAATGCGATCGTCACAGGCAGAAAACAAAAGCTAAAAAAAGCAATACTTTGAGCAATTAATAATTTCCTCATCATCTTAGTTCCGATCAATTCGCTAATTGAATCTCTACTATTTCTTAATAGACATCTCCAATAACTCTTGTAGGGTAGGCATCCTGCCTACCTTTTATATTCTTATCCTGCCTTTGAGATTCTTTATTGGAGATGTCTAATTAACATACAGTGCGTCAGAATCAGAAAATTATTATAACCTACCAAAATTATGATATCTGACGCACCCTACAAACGACTAAATTGCCACAGCAGACTTTTGATAAATTTCTGCGACAACTTTAGCCAACCGTCGCATTCCCTCAGCAATTTCTGCA
Organism: Floridaenema fluviatile BLCC-F154; assembly: GCF_041929135.1. Taxonomy (NCBI): domain Bacteria; kingdom Bacillati; phylum Cyanobacteriota; class Cyanophyceae; order Aerosakkonematales; family Aerosakkonemataceae; genus Floridanema; species Floridanema fluviatile. Next base: position 58,572 of record NZ_JBHFNS010000043.1, read on the forward strand.
TCAGTTGCCGTCAAACTAATGCGAATACATTGGTTTTTGTGTGCCCATTCTTCTCTTAATCCGGGGAAGAAAGAACTACCGGGAACCACAATTACCCCAACTTTTTTTAACACTTGGTATAATTCCCAGTCAGTAATCGGCAAGTTTTCTAACCATAACCAAGCGAAGATTGCGCCTTCACCTCGATGTAAAAACCAAGGTAAATCTTGAGGCATTGATTCATCGAGAATGCTTTCTACTATGACAAACTTTTGTTGATAGTAAGGGCGAATAACCTTAGTGGAAAGTTCGGCTAAAGCGCCAGAAGCGATCGCCTTAGTTGCGATCGCTTGTCCATAGCGAGACGAATGAATACACATATTAGTTTGGAACGATTCCAAAACTTGAATTATCTTTTCATCTCCGATCGCAACCCCAATTCTTTCCCCCGGTAATCCCGCCTTCGACAAACTCATACAATGCACAATATTTTGCCCAAACACCGGAGACATTTCCGTAAAATTCAAAGCCGGAAACGGCGGGCCATAAGCCGAATCAATTAATACCGGAACATCATAAGGTGCAGCCAAATTTGCAATTTTCAACACCTCATCTTCCGTCATTACATTACCCGTCGGATTGCAAGGACGAGAAAACAACACACAACCAGTAGTTTCATTAATTTCTAACTGGCTAAAATCCGGGCGATATTTAAAACGATGCGCTGATGCGTCAATATCCAATTGTGGTTTATAAGAAATTAAAGCTTCCGGGATTAAAGTTACACCACCATAACCCGTATAATCAGGACTTAAAGGCAAAACAATTTGCTTTAACTGACCATTTTTAGCATAACCACCAAAAGCATTAGCAGCATAAAAGTAAATACTTTGACTCCCCGGAGTAATCAAGATATTTTGATGAGTTAAACTCAACCCATACCGACGATTAAAATCATCAGCCACCGCATCAATTAATGATTCATAACCTTGAGAATCACCATAACGGCAAACCACACTACCATAATCAGAGCCACTCAGCAACTCTTCTGTGTATTTGCGCCACAGCTGTTCAACCTCCGGTAAAATCACTGGATTTCCGGGACTGAGATTAATAAATTGCTGTCCTTTATTAGCTTGTAGGGTTTGTTTAATATCTTTCATGATTGCCCGCACGCCTGTAAGCTGGGACATTCGATTACCAAATTGAGTCAGGGCAGGATTCATAGGATTGAACTAAACTAAATTACAAGAGTTTACTAAGGTGTTAAGAAATTGGGAAGAGGTTAACGGGCATAAACAACGAAAATTTAACTTCTTGTGTATGCGTGAACCTGTAGGGAGTTCCGCGATTTAACCAGTCTCCGAGAGCAAAACCACTGTGTTTTCTGTGAAAACTGAGCATTGAGGGGTGTTTCCCAATCACTTAATAACCGATGCTAATCGATTACTTCACTTAAAGTACACTTCTATCTGTAGCAGATAGTCCTGCTAAATCTAAAAAAATGTGCTATTTTCTTCAAAATCACAAATTTAGAGCAATTATAAATTTGGGTACAATCCCGCAACTTAAACAAGACGGCTGTCGGGGAACTGCGGACTGGGGACTGGAATTATGTAAATTAAGTTCCGGGCAAGCTAAAATGAAAAATGCAAGATATGAGTAAACTTATGCCTTGGCAAGTTGATTTTTATCGTCGTCCCCTCAAAGATTCCACCGGACAAACCTTGTGGGAATTATTAATTTGTGATACCAAAAATAACTGGAGATATGAAGCATTTTGTCCCCAATCAGAAGTTAATTCTAATTGGTTAGTCGGCGAATTTCAAAAAGTAATCACTTCCCCAGAAAATCGACCCAAAAAAATCCAAGTATTTCGCCCCCAAGCACTCAATTTAATTGAAACTGCTGCCCAAAAATTAGGAATTTCCGTCGAAGCAACCCGCCGCACCGAGAGTTTAAAAACCTGGTTAAAAGCACGGAAGTATTCCCAAAGTGGCGAACCTTTCGATCCCATAGCTTTAGAAAAACCCCCACCAGTTCCTTTACCTGAAAAGCTTTGGGGAGAAAAATGGCGCTTTGCCACTCTCGTGGCTAGTGATATTGTCGATAGTTTTGCCGGACAACCAATTCCCATTTTAGAAATGCCGGATTTTCTCTTACCTATTAACTTAGGAATAGCTTCTACTTTGCCAGTTCCGGGAGTAGTGATTGACGGAGGAAAACAATCTTTGAAGTTAGCACGTTGGATACAGGAAACTCGACCTGTATCCCTAAATTATATTCCTGGTGAACCCGATGGCTTAATTTTAGAAGCTGGGTTATTGGATAGATGGGTGGTGGCGACTTTTGCAGATGAAGAAGTTACTGTAGCAGCACAAATATTTAACCAACGTAAACAAAAAACTAAGGGACTTCATTTTTTATTAGTACAACCTGATGATTCGGGAATAACTTATAGTGGCTTTTGGTTATTACAAAATATAGAATAGCTGGGATTTATTTTAAATAAAATTAACATTTTCTTTCTCCTTCGTTGTATGTTTCTGTCTGATTTTCTCAAGGATAGCAGTGTAGATTGCACCCAATACTTTAGTAGTAAAACCCTAATCATCTTTAGGGCCAAATACCATTTGTAAAACCATTTGTTGACCGCCTTCTTGATGATGCCGATCGGCCCATTCCCGGATCACTTCATCTAATTCTTCCATTGCTCTGTCAATGCGATCGGGTGGAATATCCAATTCTTCCAAAACACGCATCACTTTCGGCTGTCGTTCTTGCCATCCCTTCATTAACCGGAAATATCGTGCCGTGTCTTCCACCATAATGTAAGTGCGTTCCTCATCATTCGAGGGCGAGTAAGAAGAACGGGTGAGGGCGTAAAAAGGTAAACCCCAAGGACAATCAATTCTGGTGACTGTGCCAGCATAAATTAAACGGCGTTTAATGTGTTCTGCCAAAGCTTCGCTCAAAGAAACTCTTTTATCTTTTGGCAAATCCTCCTGCGAACGGTTGTGGAGAAATTCAATTAACTCCATAAATTGAAACGAGTTAATCAGCTGAGCATCTGGCAGAAGAGGAGGTAATTTTTCCTCGATCTGCCTTTTCTCTTCTGAGGTGAGACTAGTACCGGAAATGCGCGATCGTCCTGGCATCCAAGGATATTGTTCCAGCCAGACATAAGGAAACTGAATCAAATAACGGGGTTCCTGAGAACCTAACATTTTTAACAGTTTGCCCTCAGTCAGAGCAAGTCTTACTTCTTCTACGATCGCCTTCACCCGTTTTGGCTCAATATGGTGCAAATGACCAGTCATGCGGAGGTTCTGTCCTTGCTCCAAATACGTCATGTAAATGGCGCATTTCGCAGCTGTCGCAGCTGCATCCAGAAACGCTCCGTGGCGGTGTCCGCTGGTTCTCATGGCACTAAATGCCAGATAAAGCATGATCTGATCCATTGCACTGGGACTGAGGCGTTTGATCAGATCTAAGTCGTTACTCATAAGTAGGAAAGATGGTATCGCATAAATTCAAAACTTCCAGTTTTCCGAGCCTCAAACCACTGCTGAGGATGAATAGCTGTTCAGCCTGATGCCAGAAGCAATTAGCTGACGCTACGATCCATCATCAACGGAATGATTACTCTTTTGCACCCATTATTTCTGCTGTAGGCAGTATTAAGTTACGTTTAAGAGCCACCCTGCTTTCCAAAATTTAGCCGATCGGCAGTCATAAATACTACTCAATACTGGCTAAAAAGCAAAAAAAAGTCAAAAACCCACGCTAAGATAATCTTGGCATGGGTTAGGGAAAAAATCACGGCTTTACCTAGCAGAATTCTCACTAACTGTTGTATGATAAAATGCAGCAGTAAAATAACTAAATTTCTTCCCTTTACCGACATAAGAGGAAAACTAGCAAAATAAATCGGCAGTCAACGCTTAGATTAGTGCAAGGCTTCCATTATTAAAGATTATTTTTACTTCGGTAATTTTACCTTCCGCTACCTCGGTGATCGTCGTTAGCTACTGCGACTGGGTATGAAATAATAGAGTTTACATTAGCAGAATTTTCGGCTTTTTCTGTGGTAATAGTTTGTGCTTGAATGTGCAAACTTTGGCTAGAGAAACTTAAGACTGCCAAAAGTAAAGTAGTAGCAGTAATATTGAGATGTCCCATAGAAATTTTTTAATCTCCTGTGTTTCTAATCCTTCTTTCAGGAACTTGCAGGGGTCATCAGGAGGATTTTTAAGTTGTAATAAAGGAAAAATAATTAGTGATTCTTTGCGCTTGCAGAAAGGCTAGTAGCGTTGATCTGGGGATAGCAAGTCTCAAGATATTTGAACTAAGGGAACATTTTTAATTAGCCAAAAACGACGCGCAAATTTGTCGATCGCTCGTAACTACAATTGAGCCTGACAATTACTGCAATTTATCAAAAATTCTCAGGCAATCATGATTAATGTAGTAAATTCCGGGTTGACAAAATTTGATAACTATTTTTCACAAGTAAATTCACTGAGCTAGTTTTCCGTCCCCTCATACCTAATCTCTAGCCAGCCGAGATTGACAAATCGCCGACAACAAAGCACAAATAACAATGGAACTCACTAGCGACAAATAACTCAGGATGAAAGCACAGGTCTTTAGAGGGGTAAATCAATTAAGTTACGAAGAAGTACCAGTACCGACATTAGCAGCGGATGAGGTATTGGTACAGGTGCGGGTAGTGGGGTTGTGTCAGTCGGATATTAAAAAGATTCTTTATCCGCTTTATCAACCACCACGCATTTTCGGACATGAGACTGCGGGGGTAATTTCCGCAGTGGGAGAAGCGGTAACAGACTGGCAAGTAGGACAACGGGTGGTGGTGATGCACCATATTCCTTGTATGCGTTGCGAGTACTGCTTAAATGAAAACTTCTCCATGTGTGAGGTTTACAAGAATATCACCACAACGGCGGGTTTTGCGCCTAGTGGGGGTGGTTTTGCGGAATATGTGAAGGTTCCGGGACATATTGTTCGCAGTGGCGGGTTAATTCCGATTCCCGATGATGTAACTTTTGAGCAAGCGAGTTTTGTGGAACCAACTAACTGCTGTTTAAAGGCGGTGAAAAAGGCGGAGGTTAAACCAGGTGAGACGGTGCTGATTACTGGTGCAGGTCCGATCGGGTTAATGTTTATTATGTTGGTCAAATATTTTGGGGGCAGAGCGATCGCCACCGACTTGTTACCCTCCCGCATTGAAAAAGCCTTAGCTGTAGGCGCAGAAGCCGCTTTTGATGCTCGCGATCCAGACTTACCCCAGAAAATTCAAGCTTTAACTAATGGTTTGGGAGTTAATACTACTTTATTAGCCGTTCCCAGCGATAAGGCTTTCTTTCAAGCGTTAGACTGCACTCGCAAAGGGGGAAAAATTCTATTTTTTGCTGAGTTTCCCGATGAAGTGGAAATTCCCATTAACCCAAATATCCTGTATCGTCGGGAAATTGATTTGATGGGTAGCTACAGTTCCTCTTTCCGGTTGCAATCTCTGGCTACAGACATTGTATTTAATCGGCGCATTGATGTGGATGCTTTGGTGAGCGATCGCTATCCTCTCCAAGAATTATCCCAAGCTGTAGCCAAAGCCGTTTCCCCAACTCCAGAAACTTACAAGATTCTCATTTATCCCTAAAGGGAGATGGGGAGATGGGGAGGTGGGGAGATGGGGAGATGGGGAGAAATCAAATCTAAAATCTAAAATTTCCCAGTCCCCAGTCCCTAGTCCCCAGTCCCTAATCTTAAAAATATCCTGAGACTTATGAAGATTTACTAAGTTTAAAAACGATATATTTATAATCGTAAAAATTTAGTAAATTCCGCTAGTAAGGATTGTGAAACAATATATAAAGATAATGCAAATCTGCAAGTTTATAACTTTTAGTTGGTGATTTTTATTGAAAAATAAATCTAAGATTAAAGGAAGGCTGGGGTAGCAAATTAATTATGTAAAAAACTAAAGTGTTACCCCAAGGAATTATTGCAGAACTGGAGATTAAAATGGGTATCGCCACTATTAACCCAGCAACCGGGGAATTAGTCAAGTCTTTTGCGGCGCTAACGGATGCGGAGATTGAATCGAAGCTAGCACGGGCGCAACAGGCATTTGAGAGTTACCGTCAAACGTCGATGAGTCAAAGGGCGCAATGGCTAAATCAGGCGGGGGAAATTTTAGAGGGCGATCGCGAACGGTTTGGGAAAATTCTTACCTTAGAAATGGGAAAACCGTTAAAAGCAGCGATCGCAGAAGTCGAAAAATGCGCTTTGGTATGTCGTTATTATGCGGAAAATGCGGCTCAGTTTTTGGCAGATGTGCCAGTGAATACTGATGCTAGTCAAAGCTTTGTTCGCTATCAACCATTAGGAGTTATTCTGGCAGTAATGCCTTGGAACTTTCCTTTTTGGCAAGTATTTCGCTTTGCTGCACCTGCATTAATGGCAGGAAATGTCGGCATATTAAAACACGCTTCTAATGTACCGCAGTGTGCTTTAGCAATTGAGGAAATAATTCAAGCCGCTGGTTTTCCCGATGCTGTGTTTCAAACTTTACTAATAGGTGCAGATAAAGTTGCTGCAATTGTTGCAGATGAAAGAGTGAAAGCGGCAACTTTAACCGGAAGTGAAGGGGCAGGAATTAGTTTAGCAATTGCTGCTGCGAAAGACATCAAAAAAACGGTTTTGGAATTAGGAGGAAGCGATCCATTTATTGTTTTGGAAAGTGCTGATATTGAAGCAGCAGCGACTACCGCAGTTACAGCGAGAATGATTAATAATGGTCAATCTTGTATTGCGGCGAAACGGTTTATTGTTGCGGAAGCAGTCGCCGATCGATTTGAAAAGCTAATGGTAGAGAAATTCCAAGCTTTAAAAATTGGCGATCCGATGTTACCAGATACAGACGTTGGCCCTTTGGCAACTCCGGGAATTGTGCAAGAATTGGATGATTTAGTGGAAAAATGTGTCCAATTTGGCGGAAAAATTTTAACAGGTGGGCATTCTTTTAGCGATCGACCCGGTAATTATTTTCCTCCCACGATTTTGAGCAACTTGACTCCGGGATCGCCAGCAGACAAAGAGGAATTTTTTGGCCCTGTGGCGTTATTATTCCGAGTCAAAGATATTGACGAAGCGATTAAAAAAGCAAATGACATTCCCTTTGGACTTGGGGCTAGTGCTTGGACTACAGTAGAAGCAGAACGCGATCGCCTGATTTCAGAAATTGAAGCAGGTGCTGTATTCATCAATGGTCTAGTGAAATCCGATCCGCGTCTACCTTTTGGTGGCATCAAGCGTTCCGGCTACGGTAGAGAACTAGGCATCCAGGGCATTCATGAATTTGTCAACGTTAAAACTGTTTGGATCAAATAAAAACATCGTAATTGTAGGGGCGGGTTTTGTCCAGAGATTGTCTGTGAGTTACAAAGGTTATTTGCTAAACCCGCCCGTACTTAGGGCTGTTTTGTCTACTAACTACTCACTGCTAACTATCAATCTAATCACGAATTACTATCAACCCAGGAGTGATAACCAAGAATGAATACCGCCGATTTGTTGGTTCAATGTTTGGAAAATGAAGGTGTTAAATATATCTTTGGTTTACCAGGAGAAGAAAACCTCCATGTTTTAGAAGCAATCAGAAATTCCAGTATCCAATTTATCACAGTTCGCCATGAACAAGGTGCCGCTTTTATGGCTGATGTTTATGGACGTTTGACAGGACACGCTGGAGTTTGTCTTTCAACTTTAGGCCCTGGTGCAACTAATTTAATGACAGGTGTGGCTGATGCGAATTTAGATCGAGCTCCATTAGTAGCAATTACTGGGCAAGTGGGGACCGATCGGATGCACAAAGAATCGCACCAATATTTAGATTTGGTAGCAATGTTTTCTTCAGTAACTAAATGGAATGCCCAAATTGTTCGGCCTAGCATTGCTCCAGAAGTAGTGCGGAAAGCTTTTAAATTAGCCCAATCAGAAAAACCTGGGGCAGTGCATATTGATGTCCCAGAAAATATTGCCGCAATGGAAGTGACAGGGGAACCTTTAAGTAAGGGAGATTTAGAAAAAACCTTTGCTTCTTTCCGCAGTATTAAACACGCCTCCGAAGTAATTTCTGAAGCAAAAAATCCTTTGATTTTGGTGGGAAATGGGGCAATTCGGGCTAATGCTAGTACTTCTGTAACTGAATTTGCTACTCGATTAAATATCCCAGTTGCTAATACTTTTATGGGTAAAGGTTTAATTCCTTATACTCATCCTTTAGCACTATGGTCGGTAGGTTTGCAACAACGAGATTACATTAGTTGTGGTTTCGATCATGCTGATTTGGTAATAGCTATTGGTTACGATTTAATTGAATATTCCCCGAAAAAGTGGAACCCTGATGGGAAAATTCCCATTGTCCATATTAATGCTACTCATGCGGAAATTGACAGTAGCTATATTCCCGAAGTTGAAGTAGTTGGAGATATTTCTGATTCGCTGGAAGAGATTTTAGAACGCGCCGATCGCACGGGAAAACCAGATACTTATGCTTTGCAATTAAGAGATGACATTCGTGCTGATTACGAACGTTATGCTAATGATAATGATTTTCCGATTAAACCGCAAAAACTAATTTACGATTTGCGGCAAGTAATGGGGGCAGAAGATATCGTGATTTCTGATGTCGGCGCACATAAAATGTGGATGGCGAGACATTATCATTGCGATCGCCCAAATACTTGTATCATTTCTAATGGTTTTGCGGCAATGGGGATTGCAATTCCGGGTGCGATCGCGGCAAAATTAGTCCATCCTGACAAGAAAATTGTTGCCGTCACAGGCGATGGCGGTTTCATGATGAATTGTCAAGAATTAGAAACTGCTTTGCGCGTCGGTACTGCTTTTGTCACAATCATTTTTAATGATGGTGGTTACGGCTTAATTGAGTGGAAACAACAAAATCAATTAGGGCGATCGTCATTCATTAAATTCAGCAATCCTGATTTCGTCAAATTCGCTGAAAGCATGGGATTAAAAGGGTACAGAATTGAATCAACTGCTGATTTTATTCCAACTTTAAAAACTGCTTTAGAACAGGATGTCCCAGTCGTAATTGATTGTCCAGTTGACTATCGGGAAAATCTCCGCTTTACCCAAAAAGCAGGTGCTTTGAACTGCGAGATTTAATTATCAGTTTAGGGTGCGTGACCTGACTTTTAACTACTATTGGAATCATATAGTAAATTCTGGTCACGCACCTAAATAACTGATGATTTACCAAGACTAAGATTTTTTTTAAACCACGTTCGCGTAGCGGTGCGTAGCACTTAGACACGAAGGAAACGAAGGAAGAAGAAAGAAGCAGAAGAAGATAAAGTAAAAATCAACTTGTAGGGTGCGTCAGATTTTCGTTATAAATTGATTATTGAGACTTTAGGCTTCTGACGCACCCTACCATAATCTGTTCTTCTTCCTCTTCTCTTCGTGTCCTTCGTGTCTTCGCGGTTCAAAAAAATCTTTTTTATAAGTCATAATTTATAATTTACAAATGACCAATAACCAATGACCAATGACTAATAATGAAAATTGCTACTTGGAATGTTAACTCAATTCGTACTCGCTTGGAACAAGTAACCAATTGGTTGCAGGAAAATCCAGTTGATGTTTTATGTTTGCAGGAAACTAAAGTTGTAGATGAGTTATTTCCGATCGCACCTTTTGAAACTTTAGGTTATCAAGCTTATATTTCTGGTCAAAAATCATACAACGGTGTAGCGTTAATTAGTCGTCAACCTTTAACGGAAGTTAGTCAAGGTTTTGCCCCAATTTTAGGCGAAAATATTGCGGGTAATTTTGACGAACAAAAGCGAGTAATTACTGGTGTAATTGGTGATATTCGTGTTGTTAACCTTTACGTTCCCAATGGTTCGGCAGTGGCTAGTGAAAAGTACGAATATAAGCTAAAATGGTTGATTGTATTGCGAGAATACTTACAAAATTTGTTAGGCAAAACACCCAGTAATCTTTGCATTTGTGGTGATTTTAATGTTGCTTTGGAAGATATAGATATTCATAATCCTAAAGGTAGAGAAACTAAGATAATGGCGACAGATTTAGAGCGTCAAGCGTTACAAACTGTATTAGAATTAGGATTAATTGATGTGTTTCGGAAATTTACTTCCGAAGGTGGACATTATAGTTGGTGGGATTATCGAACTGGTGGTTTTAAGGGGAATAGAGGTTGGCGAATTGACCATATTTATCTTACTCCTGGTTTGAGCGATCGCGCCACCAATTCCACCATAGATACTGCACCCAGAAAGTTAACCCAACCTAGCGACCACGCCCCAGTAATTGTTACTCTTGAATAACTATGACTAGAACAGATACCGCTTGGCAAAATGCCGAATTAGCCCAAACTTTCCTCGAAGGAGTACGCGGAGGTATTCCTTTTGCATCTGAGCAAATTCAGGTAATGTTAAAAATTATCAGCTTAGCTTTGCCAAAAGTCGAAACTTTTTTAGATTTAGGTTGTGGCGATGGCGTTTTAGGCAGAGCAATTTTAGCCAAGTACCCAGAAGCTAAGGCTGTATTTTTGGACTTTTCCGAAACTATGTTAGCAGCAGCTAAAAGCAAACTGGAAAATAGTCAAAATGCTGAATTTATTTCCCAAGATTTTGGCGTTAAAGACTGGGTAAATGCGGTCAAAAGTCAAGGTGAATTTGATTTAATCGTTTCTGGTTTTGCGATTCATCACCAAACTGATGAACGGAAAAAGGAGATTTATCAGGAGATTTTTAGTTTACTAAAACCTGGTGGTTTATTCTTGAATTTAGAACATATTTCCTCGCCTAGTCAATGGTTAGAAACAGCTTTTTCTGAGGTGTTTATTGATTCGCTGTATGAGTTCCATCAACGTAATGAATCAGGGAAAACTAGGGAAGAAATTGCTCAAGAATTTTACCACAGACCTGATAAAGTAGCGAATATTTTAGCGCCTTTAGATATTCAGTGTGAATGGTTGAGAGAAATCGGATTTATGAATGTTGATTGTTATTTTAAAGTTTTGGAAATAGCTTTGTTTGGGGGAATGAAGGGTTGATTAATGTAGGAAGTTTTAGGCGATCGTACTTTCTTTTTTATGACTTACGCAAAGCTTTTATTTATAGAGTGTGTATTGAGGGAGATAAATAAAGTGGTTGGCGATAGCGAATGGTTTACAAATAAGTCAAACAGTAAAGTTCAAATAAATAGCATAATAATTTATAGAACTTTATCATCTGAAATAGTAGAAAAACTTGAGCATAGTCAATCAGTTTATGAAATTATTAACTGGCTTAAAAACAGAACAATAGTAGCTTTTAAAGATAAGTACGGCAAAAATCCTGAAGTTGGTGCTCTTAATAATGCAGCGGGAAGATGGAATGAATTTATAGCAACTAGCTTATTATCCGAAATCTTTTTTGATCTGAATCAGCAAAATAATAGCTGTATTGCTATATTTTCATTGCCAAACTCTCAATTACAAAGTGAAGGAAAAGACGAAGTATCTTCCAAATTTCTTAGCTTATTTAATAGTCAGCAGTTCATGGACGGAAATGAACTGGCTAAAATTGCACCTTTTAAAAATAAAATTTTTCTTCCGAGTCCAGATTACATTATTGTTGAGATGACTAATGGGAATACTTTTTTATCTGTTCAATCGCTTCTAAAAGAACAAGCAAAAAATCCAGATAATTTGGCATTTTACAATCAGTTTAAGGGTACATTACAAGCAAAAGAAGTAAAAGCAGCAGTTTCTTTAAAAACATCAAATCGTCCCGATCGTAGATATCAACCATTATTTGAAGCAGCAACGATCAAAGCAATGGCATATATATTAACCCAAAGTTGGCGATATTACATGGTTGCTAGTGAATTAACCTCTGCTGATAGAACTATATTTAGCACAGCAGTCGCCCCTCACGGTATCGTAATGGAACAAAATTTTAAACTAGTAGATGGTACATATCTGTATAATAGAAAACAAGATTTAATGCCGTTAGTTGAAGATGCTCTGAGGAAATAGTATAAGCAGCTAAATATTATCTAAATATTAATGGTAACTCCAATTGCTGATTAACTAGTACTTCATCATCCCATTTTCTTGTTTCTAAAAAATCAAGCAGAGTTTTAGCAATAGCTTGTGCAGCTAAGTAAGGAACACCATTACCAATGGTCTTAAACATATTTGTTAATGACATATTATCAGGAAGAATAAAGTTTTTAGGTAAAGATTGGATAGCTAGTGCTTCGGCAGCTGACAATCTACGAATTTTATAAGGATGTAAGTGTACTTCATTATTTCCGTAACAAGCTGTTGGAGAATATCGCCATCTGTGAAGGCGCTTAAATGATTTTTTGGAAACATCTCCTTCATCAACTGAAGCGAATTTATTGATTCCAGCTTTTGGTTGAAAATGGTGTTCAGTATTTGGATGATGAAGCACATCATTTTCTTTAAACCAATATTCTACTGTTAAGGGTAGCGGTATGCTATCAGGGTGAGGCAATAGGGAATTTTCTTTAAAAGAGTTGGCAATAGGCCAAGGTAAAGAAAAAACTTTATTGATAGGATGTATTATATATTTATCCCAAGCAAAATATGCTTCTGGTAATATGCCGATATTGTTATTAATTTTAATCCCTAAATCATTAATTAAACTAGTTCTAAAACCAACTAAAATAATTCGCTCTCTGTCTTGAGGAACGCCATACTCTATAGCATTAATTAGACGTTCTACCAATACATATCCTGATTGAATTAGCTGATGTTTCAGTTGTTCAAAAAAAATCCGATGTTTTTTCGTACTCCACAATCCTTTGACATTTTCAAATAAGAAAAAATCAGGCTTTTGTTGACAAATTAATTCAACATAACAGGCTGAAAGCTTTCCTTTATCTCCTTCCTTACCTCTATTTTTCCCTCCAATCGAAAAATCAGGACAAGGAGGGCCACCTATAAAACCAATAATACTTGCATCTTTACGAGCATCTTGGATCAAGTAACAAAGATTTAAGGCTTCTTCTCCTTCAATTAAGTTCGTGACATCTTTTTCATGATAACCATATTTGGGCGCTGGGATTTTCATATATTCTCTAGAATAACGATATGCTTGTATAAATGGAGCATAAATTTCGTTAACATACCCAATGTCAAATCCATTTAATTCAAAACCTAAATCAAGAAAACCTGAACCTGCAAAAAAAGAAAAAATTCTTGGTTTACTGCTCATTGATTTACTGGAAAGTTCAAAGAATAAATAGTAATAAAAATTATACTCTATAAATATACCTTTCTATTTCATAACTGAATCTCTGCAATATTCGCTCCCGTCAAATCCGCGTTGGTCAAATTAGCAAAACTTAAATTTGCGCCCAAGAAATGTGCCACAGTTAACTTTGGTGCATTTCTGCATAAATCTGATACTTACTCATACCACTCAATTTTACCCAAGCTTTGTAATTTACATTGATCTTATGTAAAACTCTAAATATAAGTTGATTCAAAAATAGCCGATCGCCCAATTTATCGCCAAAAGGAAGTACCATTATGTTTCTAGTAACTGGAGCAACTGGAGATTTAGGTCGCCGGATCGTGCGGTTGTTATGCGATCGCCAAAAACCAGTACGTTCGTTTGTCCGCCTCACCTCACGTTACGGGGAATTAGAATATCGAGGTAGCGAAATCTTTATCGGTGATTTACAGCAAGATAAAGATATTCACAAAGCTTGTCAGGGAGTTAAATATATTATCAGTGCTCATGGGGGAAATGGCAATCCCGCAGCAGTTGATTATCGATCGAATATCGAATTAATCGATCGAGCAAAAGAATTTGGAGTCGAACATTTTGTCTTTATTTCTGTGCTTGGTGCTGACAGAGGATACGAAGATGCGCCAACTTTTAAAGCTAAACGAGAAGTAGAAAAATACTTGCAAGCTAGTGGTTTAAATTACACTATTTTGCGTCCTTCGGGTTTTGCTTCTAATGTTTTAACTTTAGCAGAAAGATTCCGGGAAACGGGCATTTATTTGTTAGTTGGAGATCCAAAAAACCGGGCTTCAATTGTTAGCACTGATGATTTAGCTCGAATTGCTGTGGAATCTGTTGATCTGCCAGGAGCAAAAAATCAAATCTTTCCGGTTGGTGGGCCAGAAATTTTAGAACGGAGGGAAATTCCGCAGATTTTTGGCAAAATTTTTGACCAAGAACCATTTGTGGTTAATATACCTTTGTTTATGTTTGATGGGGTACGAAGTGCGATCGGTTTAGTTAATCCTTTTGCCAAAGATTCTTTAGGAACTCTGCGCGTATTACTGGGAAATGAATTCTTTTGTACCAGTGATGAAATTGCTAACTTGGAATCAATTTTTAATTTCAAGTTAGAAACTTTGGAAATGTTTTTGCGCCGCTATTTGGGAGTTTAACCCCATGTATCTAACCATTACAAAGCCATTAACTTTTGAGGAATTTCTCGCCTGGGATGACGGTTCAGGCAGAGACTTTGAGTTACTTAATGGAGTTCCTGTGCCATTATCTGAACCAAATGCAAATCATGAGGATTTGATCGAGCGACTTTGTGCTTACCTGGAAACTCACTGCTTGGAGGCAAATCTTCCATATATTTCTCGACAGTCTAAACAAGTTCGGCTCAAAATTGAACCGGGCGAGAAAGAAAAAAGCCGTAAAGCAGATATCGTAATTTTTGCTAAGGAAGAATGGCAGCGCATGAAAGGTAATTCTAGCTCTGCTGCTGCTTATGTTCCACCACCAGGAATCATCGAAGTAGTTAGTACGAATTGGAAAGATGACTATCTTACTAAAGTGGCTGAATATGAAGAATTGGGAGTTTTAGAATACATAATTGTGGACTACGCTGCATTAGGTGGAATTCGTTTTATTGGTTCGCCAAAACAGCCGACAATTATGATTTATCAATTGGAGAATGGTGAATATTTGCCAGGTAAAATTTTTCGTGGAGGCGATCGAGTAGAGTCCCGCTTGTTTCCTAACTTAACTCTCACAGCCGAACAGATTTTTGCCATGAGTAGATGAGCAGATGCAAAAGTTAATCATAAATGTTGTTAATTGGGAAAGGAATCAGGGATTTTCATCTCTGTTCCTTCCCCAGTTTTTTTCAGACAATTATGATTTGGGAAAATGGATTATACAGCTAAGGTCATGTTATAGCTGGTGTTAGCTGTGGTAGTGTTGGTAAATACTTCGACATAGTAAGTACCTGCACCTAAGTTTTGTGTCAAACTACCCAGGCTATTGTTAGAAGAATTCACAATTCCTAAGATTTCGGTAGTATCTAACACACCGTTGGTATTAGTATCTTGGTACAGGAGAGCGTAAGCTGGATCGGTTGTACCGTTGAGTGAAAGATTGAGATTTTTGTTGCCATTTAAGACAAAGCTGTAGAAGTCGATGCGATCGTTACTACCGACAAAATCTGTCACTATGCGGCTACCAGTTAGAGTACCGAGACTGAAAGCACTAGCTTGGTTATCTCCGGGGTCTGTGGTGTTGGTAGATTCAATTACAGAAGGAGACATTGCCAAGGTGTACAAGGTGTTAGTGGCAGGGTTTTCTGTAGTGACGTTGATATGATAATAACCAGCACCCAAGGTCTTGTTAATGACTGCGGGATTGGAAGCGTTACCAGTAACATTGGTGATTTCTTCACCTGGATCGACTCGACCGTTATCGTTAATATCGGCAAAGAGTTTCAGTGTGGCACTATCACTCAATCCAGAAAGATTCAAGTTTAAATTAGTCGGATCGACTACACGGAAGCCGTAGTAGTCATCGCGATCGCTAGTTCCCACGAAATCAACAAAGGTTCCTTTAGCAATCAAATTGCCTAAATCGTAAGCAGTACTAGATACGTTACTCGGATCTGTGGCCGGAGAAACAGGGCCAGAACCTACCCGTCCTTCTCTCACACCATAATTTACGAAGTGTACTAGTGCGGCTTGATAATCATCACCAAAAGCAGCTGCTAAATCGCTATGAGTTGCTAAATAGAAAAATGGGTTGAAAAATTCCGAGGAAGCACGTCCTTCGCTCGCCCCAATTACATTGAAGTGTTGATATAATTGCTCGTTAGTTAAGCCAGCAGCTGTTAAGTCGGTATTAACTGCTCTGTAAAAATAAGGGCTGAACGCAACTGAAGAACGTCGTCCTTCATTCGCACCAAAGCTTTCCAAATGGTTGAATAACTGTGCGTTTGTTGTTAACCCTGCTCGTCCTAAATCAGCATAGCTTCTGCCATAGTATTTAGGATTAACAAATATTGAAGGCAATCTTCCTTCGTTAACTCCGATATTACGGAAGTGGCTTTCTAGTTGTTGGGGGGTGGTTAAACCTGCTGCTCCTAAGTCAGGATACAGGGAAGCGTAAGTTTGAGCATTAAAAAGATTGACAGCCATGATTTTCTCCTCCTAAAATGAAGAGTAAGCACTATATTTGTGAGAAAAAACACAAAGAGTTTGGCACTAACTATGTAATAGAAGCGTGCCATTTTTCATTTTGGTGATAAGTGGAAGATGCCACAGCTTAGACTATACTTTGTACACTAAGTATCCCTACCTAAATATATATCAATAGAAGAGACTTTGGCATTAAGTTACAAGGAATACAGAATTTTTTAACAAAGTTAGCTAATCATCGTTTCTCCATAAATTCACCTAATAAAGTGTGTGTTTGCTTTCGCTTTAACACACCTATATCTACGAATAGTGGTAGTACTATTCCAGAAAGTTACGGAAAAATTCTGGGAAATTTTTTTAGCGTGTCAGTGTTAAAGCTAACAAAATTGCTGCGATCGCGCCCACAAGGGTATTAATGGCGTTGACTACTTCGTTGGTTAACCAGCTAACCTTAGCTTGGAGAGTTGCGCCAATGACGCTTTCTAAGTTAGTGGCGACAAAAGCGGCGATGATACACAAACCAATACCTACTAAATTAATCAAACCGACACTCCAAGCGACAAGGGCGATCGCTACTGAACCGATAATTCCGGCTAAAGTTCCCTCTAAACTGACTGCTCCTTCAGTCCCCCTAGTTACTGGTTGTAAAGTAGTAATCAGAAAAGTGCGTTTGCCGTAAGCTTTGCCGACTTCGCTGGCGCAGGTGTCGGAAAGTTTGGTGCTAAAACTGGCGACATAACCGAGTAACAGTAAAGGTTGTAGACTGCTGGGGAGAGAACCCCAACTAATAGCGGCTACGCCTAAAGCACAAAGGGCTCCGGCTGCTGCGGAACCCCAAACATTTTCTGGGCCTCTGGCACCGGAACGCTTTTCGGCGATGCCTTCGGCTTCTTTTTGTTCCATGCCGATGCGGGTGACTGCCGAGCCGACGAGGAAGTAAAACATGACTACTATGTAACCTGAAGAGCCGAGCGTTCCCCAAATTAGTACGCCTAGTAACCAAGCGTGAAATAAACCAGCTGGGGTGAGTAGTTTTTTCGGGATTACCCAGGCGATCGATAATAAAACTGTGTTTAATCCCACTGCAATTAACCAGGGATTGAGCGAATAAATAGAATTAAACATTGAATAACAGCCTCTTGTGACACAGTAAATTATGAATCAAGTTTTATTTCATCTTGCCTTTCCTGTTGGTAACATCGCCCAAACTAAAGAGTTTTATGTTGCTGGTTTGGGGTGCTCCGTTGGTCGAGAAACGGCAAATTCTTTAATTCTCAATCTTTACGGGCATCAGATTGTTGCTCATGTTACCAAAGAATTGCTGACAGCGCAAAAAGGGATTTATCCGAGACATTTTGGTTTAATTTTTACTGAAGAAGCAGACTGGGAAAGTTTGTTGGCGAGGGCGCAACAAAAGCAGCTGGCTTTTTACCAAGAACCGAAACGGAGATTTGGGGGTTTGCCTACTGAACATCGTACTTTCTTTTTAGAAGATCCGTTCTCCAATTTTTTGGAGTTTAAATATTACTGTCAATTTTCGGCGATTTTTGGAGAGGCGGAGTTTGCCCAAGTGGGTGATGCTGTCTGAGTGGTTCGGAAAGGGCTACTATGACAGATGCGATCGCTTTTGGATCGGTAATCATCCAGGCATGAAGGGCAACTGGTACTTGGATATCTCGCCCTACTTGCATTTGCGAACTAGTGGGCGGGACAATCATTAAGTCAAAAGGTGTCCAGATGGATGTAAAGTTAATCCGTTCTAACATAGTTAAGTCACGATTTAAGTCAGCTAAAAATGGGCTATCTGGTCGCATTTGAATGCTACCGGGACGCTCTAGAAGATATGCTAAAACTGTGCCGTGATGGGGTGAAGATATGGTGATAAATCGCTGGACGCGATCGATTCCGCCTAATCTTTGGATATAGTAACGGCTGACGATTCCTCCCATACTAAACCCAACAATATCCAAGGGTTGTTCGGGAGGAAAAGTTTTTTCTACGTAATTGGCAATTTGTTGGGCTAAATAGTCTAAAGGTCGATCGCAATTGTTCGGAGTTAAGTCTATGTCATGTACTCGCCAACCTTTTCTCAATAATTGGGGAGCCATTTTTGCAAAAACTGCGGCTGTGTCATTAATGCCGTGAACTAAGAGTACTGGGTTAGGATTGGTGGTGCTGTTCATGAGCTTTTCTCAGCGTTTCTTAGTTTTAGTTTAGGCGTTTTGCGATCGCTTTTTGCTTAGGTAACTGACAGCCCTTCAAGCTGTCACATCTTTGTTCAGATCCCCGACTTCTTCAAGAAGTCGGGGATCTAGATTCAACTATTCATTCATATTTCTGTAAGTTGCTACTGCGGAAGGAGATATGCGATTTAAGTATCTGAAGATCCAATACTTAAATACAGTATCTAGAATTACTGGGAAAGTCGCAATAAACAAAAAGATAAAATCCCGACTTTCTGGTAAACCTAAATGACGGGCGGCATTTTCTAAAAGTACTTCCCAACCATGTGGTGAATGGTAGCCAACGAAGATGTCAGTTAAGAGAATAATAATAAAAGCTTTGGCACTATCGCTGAGTCCATAGACAATTTCATCCATGAAGGATTTCAAAATGACTATTTCCCGCCGACTAAACATAATGACTACGACAAACATTGCTAATGCTGCTAAGTCGGAAAAGACATTTTTCACTGCATTAGCACTAGTACGTCGGGATTCTTCGGCGATTTCATTTGCCCTTTCTTGTAGCCTTTCTTCCATTGTTTCGGGAGCAAGTTTTGGTGTTCCCGAAATTAAATAATCAAACTTAAGACGCTCCTCATATTTTCTTAATTCTATTAGGGCATCTCGTTCCAAATCTTCATTAATGAATATACTAATTTTGTTGTTCTCAATTAAGTTGTCAACTATCGGACCTACGATCGCTAATTTAAACAGTTGGAAGGTTAACAAAGGTACAATAATTAAAGTTAAAATAAACCTAAGAGAAATAGCTGTTTTGGCTTTGGAACTGCGGTATTTTTTAATAACTTCTTGTTCTGATTGCGGGTCTAATTCTCTTTGAATTTTATTTAGGGTGGTGAAAATCGATCTGGGTAATACTCCAGTTTTATCAATGACTGTTTCAAATTTATTAGTTTCATCTTGAGGCGCACCAAAAAGCTGTTTTTCATTGTTTAACCCATCAGCAGCTATAATTTCTCTAGATTCCAGTTTGTGACTATTTTGGGGAACAACCATTAGTGAAGTAGAGGAATTTGTCTCATCCAATCTGGTTTGTGGTCTGTATTTGGCTATTACTTGGTCGATAAATTTCAGTTTTTCTAATGTTACTGTTACCTGCTGGGAGTTCGATATTCTTTGGTAAGCTTGACCATTATTATCTGAGGAATTTATCAGAGTTTTAGCCACTTTTTGACTAGTAATTAAATTCAGAAAAGAACTACTAGCTTTGAATTCGCGCAAGCGACTGGCAGCAATCTTTAAATTTTGTCTTAATTCTGACTGAAAATATGCTTTAACACTATCGCTATAATCAGTTTGGTTGACAGAAATTTTGTTGCCTTCAAAGTATTCATCTTCAATGGCTTTAATTTGTAAAGCGGCATTGTAAGCTTGTTCTAAGGCTCTTTCTGGAGTGTCAAAGTACCAATCTTTAACTGAGCGTATTAGTCCTTGAATTGAGGTAGAAATGCTGTAAATCATGACAGAGAGTGTTGTGAATTTTGTTTTAGTTCGACCAGAAGTATTTTTATAGCTTTAGTTTGACAATGTATGTGGTATCATAACAGATTCGACGGAGGAGAAACCGTGTTTTCTGAATCTATTTGGATTTCTGGTTCTAGTCGCAGTGGAAAAACAGCACGTTTAATCGAGCAGTTTTGTCATTGGTCAGAGTTAGGTTTTGATTTAGCAAACACTGCTTTAACAGATACCTTGGGAGGTCAAAGAGTTTCTTTTCGGAAACGTCGTTTAATTGCCAAGCAAGGTGTCCCAGCAGTTTTAATGTTTGCGGCTAATGGAGATAATCGGATTGAATTGACCGATCGCATCAACATCGCCAAACCTAATTTAGCAGTCCAAACAACCACACCTTTAGCTTTTTTTGAAAATGAAGTCACTTTATTTTGGCCGTTATTAATTCAACAGTTGAACTTGCCTGCACAATTTCCGCTGCGTTTGCGTCCAGAAGCAGAACAAGAGTTTGCAACTCAGCTATGGCGATCGGAATTAGACCAGGGAATTGCGGTAAAAATGGGGGTGAATGAATATCGTTTGGTGCGACGTGCTTTGGACTTGTTGCTATTAGCAGGTCTTAGCGGTACACCAATCGAAGATCTGCCACAAATTTTAGAACAAGGTTTTCCTAATGAGCAAGAAAATGATGATTTGCTGATAACTAATACTCAGTCATCGGTGACAATTCCTTTGGAAATGTTGCTGCGTTGGCGAGATTGGTGTTGGCAAAAAGGTTTGTTAACTTATGGGATTATTTCTGAATTATATTGGCGATATTTATTACCTAATCAAACTTATCAGCAGCATTTAATGCGACGCTATCGATTAGTTTTGGCGGATGATGTTGATGATTATCCGGCGATCGTTAAAGGTGTTTTCGAGTTTTTATTGACTCATGGTGCAATTGGCGCTTTTACTTTTAATCCTGAAGGAAAAGTTAGGTTAGGTTTAGGTGCTGACCCTGATTATTTAGCACAATTAGCTTCTCGTTGTCGAGTGGAAAGGTTAATTAATCAACCTGAAGCATCTTTAGGAAATACTTGGGGAATGACTTTAGTAGAAGCGGTTAGCGATCCGATGTTAATGTTTAATTTGCCTGATGAAATTAAGTCTATTCAAACAACTTCGCGATCGCAATTGTTACGCCAAACAGCAGAAGTAATTATTGATGCAGTTAATTCAGGAAAAGTTAAACCGCAAGAAGTAGCAGTAATTGCACCAGGTTTAGATGCGATCGCACGTTATACTTTAATCGAAATTCTTTCTAGTAAAGGTGTTGATGTTGAGTCTTTAAACGATCAACGTGCTTTGGCTAGTTCGCCAATTATCCGGGGTTTACTAACTTTATTAGCTTTAGTTTATCCGGGTTTAGGAAGGTTGGTGGATAAAAATGCGATCGCAGAAATGCTAATCGTTTTAAGTGCGAGACAAGTATATAGCGGAGAACCGAATTCTCAATCTAAAATTGAACATTGGATCGATCCAGTTCGTGCAGGTTTATTAGCAGATTATTGCTATCAACCAGATATTGAATTGCCGAAATTATTACCTGTAAAAACCTTTGTCCGTTGGGATAGAT
Organism: Floridaenema fluviatile BLCC-F154; assembly: GCF_041929135.1. Taxonomy (NCBI): domain Bacteria; kingdom Bacillati; phylum Cyanobacteriota; class Cyanophyceae; order Aerosakkonematales; family Aerosakkonemataceae; genus Floridanema; species Floridanema fluviatile. The sequence goes on from NZ_JBHFNS010000043.1 coordinate 80,374, forward strand.
TGGGATATCGTGCGACTCAAGCTTATGAGGAAATTTTGCAGTGGGTAACAGAACAGCGATCGCAAGAAGAACAGCATCTTATTCCTAACCCAGTTTACGTTTTAGACAGAGCAATTCAACGCTTTCTTTGGCATGGTAGCTATCTTCCTTATGACCAATTATCTGCCTTACGAGAGTTAATTGAAACTGCTCAACAATATTGGGAAGTTGATGCCAGAATGCGAAAAATTGCCAGCAATAATACCTTACCTAATACTACCATTGGTCGCTTTATTCAGTTGCTCAGAAGTGGGACAATTACTGCTAATCCTTACCCAGTCAGACTATTTGGAATTACCAAGCAAGCGGTAACTTTAGCTAATATTTTCCAATACCGTTCTAGTCGGAGATTTCATAAGTGGCAATTTTGGTTAGATGCAGGTTCGCCACTGTGGTTAAGTGGAGGTGCAGCTAATTTATATGGCGCACAATTATTCCTGCAAAATCGCTTTGCTCAACCTTGGACTACGGAAGATGAAAATAGAGAAGGCGAGGAAAGATTGCAAAGGATTTTAAAAGATTTGCTCAATCGTACCGGAGAGCAACTTTACTTGTGTCATAGCGATTTAGCTGTAAATGGACAAGAACAAAATGGCCCTTTATTAACATTAATAAATGCAGCGGTTCCTGTGCTTAACGCGAACTTAGCCAATCTTTAATTTCCTGTGCTAACCAAAAACATTCTGCTGCACTCAACCCCAACCCGAAAGAATACCTTTTATCTATAGTTTGAATTGTTACCATTTCCTCTTCTTTACCAGTTGCTTGAAAAGACGAATTATGTGTAACTTGTACGCTTTGAAAAACATCTTGAATGTCAGAAATACAAGCTTTTTTCTGATTGGCACAATAATTAAATAACCACTTCTCTATTAAAAAGTTATGAGCTTTAAAAGTGATTGTTTGATAGCCAAATTCTTGGAGTAAAAGGTGATAAGTGAATTTTCCCCACAGCAACAAGAATACACTGTAGAGAGTAAAGCCAAACGCTGAACCATAAACCATTGCTTGAATAAGTCCAAAAATACCAAATAATCCTCCTTGCGCTAACAGGATTAGAGCGATCGCACAAAATACTGCTTCGATCAAAGATAGTTTACGTTTTGGTAGTTTAATAAACAAAGTTTGGCGAGTGCGATTAAGTCTAACTTTGGTTTCTTGAGGATTAGTAAAGCTTTTAACTGGGAGATTATAGAAACGGTTTGTTTTTAGTGATTTTAAAGCTTCTGTGGCTGTAGTAAACCGTTTTTCTAAAGATGGTTCGGTGAGTTTTTCAATCCATTGAACTAATCTTAAGTTAGCATTAGTGCGATCGCTAAAATGAATCCGTAAATCTTTTTGCGGTAAATCTGCGGGAGAAGTTCCGGTTAATAAATGAATTAAACTTGCTCCCAGTGCATACAAATCTGAGGCGGGAACTGTTCTTCCGCCAAACTGTTCTAACGGTGCATAACCGTAAGTTCCCACCACCGTGAAAGTTGCTCCTTCCACCGCTGCTTTATCTTGAACTGCACCAAAATCTACTAAATATATTTTTTTATTTTTTGCTAATATAATGTTACTCGGTTTAATATCTCGGTGCAATACTGGGGGATTTAATTCATGTAAATAAGTTAAAATATTTAACAGCGATTCGGCAATTTGACGCACTTCTTTTTCCGTGAATCTTCTCCCCGTTTTCAGTAAGTCTTTCAAGGATTCACCAGGGATGTATTCTTGCACTAAACCAAACCAAAGTATTCGCTCATCTACTGAAAAATAGTCTCGATATTGGGGAATTTGGGGATGTTTTAAGTGTTTCAATATTTGCGCTTCTCGTTCAAATAATCTTAAATCATCCCATTGAATATCACCGCCAAAAGCTAATAATTTTACAATCACTTGTTCGGAAGGTTTGCTTTTTAAATCTTCGGCTAACCAGGTTTGTCTACCCGCATTTTGTCCCAATTTTTCTTTGAGTTGGTAACGTCCTTGTAAAACTTGTTCTACTTGTAGCATTTTCCCGACTCCTTTGCCAATTAATCAATTCTATCTTGTCGTGGTACTGGTCTATCTATACTATTGACGAAAGTATAAACAACACCGAAAACCACTAAAACGCTTAAAAAAATACCACTCAAAGATAAGCAAATTAAACGTCCATAATTCACTGTTTTATTAAGATTAATATCTTCTGTTTTTCCAAATTTACTGCTAAATAAAACAGTTTCTTGTAAACTTTGTAATGCTTCTCTAGCTGAATTAAATCGCATTTCTGCTGCTGGTGCAGTGAGTTTTTCTAACCAATGGGTGAAACTGGGATTTAACTGCACTTTATCAGAGAATTGAATTTGCATTTGTTCTGATAAATCAGCAGGAGAAACACCAGTTAATAAATGAATTAAAGTTGCTCCTAATGCGTATAAATCAGATGCGGGAACTGCTTTTCCCCATAATTGTTCCGGTGGAACGTAGCCACTAGTACCAACAACTGTAAAGGTGACTCCTTCGGCTTTAGCTTTGTCTTGCACTGCGCCAAAATCTACTAAGTAAATTTTGCGATCGCGGTCTAAAATTAAGTTACTGGGTTTAATATCTCGGTGCAATACGGGGGGACTTAGTTCATGCAAATAAATCAGAATATGTAATATTTGAATTGCTAAAGAACAAACTTCATTTTCGGTAAATTCCTTCCCTTCCTTGAGCAGTTCTTGGAGTGATTTTCCGGGGATATTATTTTGGACTAAGGCAAACCAAGGTAAAGCTAAATCTGCTTGTTTCTCAATGGTAAAATAATCAAGGTATCGGGGAATTCTCCGATGATTGAGATTAGCTAAAACTTGCGCTTCTCTTTCAAAGAGTTTTAATTCTTGCCATTGAGTTTGGGGACTAACAGCTAATAATTTGACAATGACTAACTGTTTTGAGATAATGTCTTCAGCTAACCAAGTTTGTCTTCCGGCGTTTTTACCTAGTTGTTTTTTTAATTGGTAGCGATCGCCTAAAATTTCCTCAGCCTTTAACATCAACCTTTCCTCAATTTAAACTTCCTCAAGCCAGTTTTGCATTTGTTGACTTAACCATTGACATTCAGCTTTACTTAATTCTTGACCGAAAGAGTAATTTGATAACTTAGTTTCCAGAATTATTTCTGGCACTTTGGTAGACTTAACTTGCATGATTTGACTTGTTTCCAAATGATTTCGCCAATAACTCCAACCGCATATCTTCTGTTCTAATACAAAATTCTGGCGATCGCCAATAATGCAATAATCTGTTAATCTTACCTTGGTTAACCGAAAATGAGATAGCAATTTAAATAATTCTTTGCTTAAAGAGGAGCTAAAGCGTTCCATACTCATAAAAGTAAGAATTAACACAACAATCAGGAATAAAGCCAGGGAAAAGTTCAAATAATTAACAATAATTACACTCAAAAGTACAGCCAGCGTCCCACCTAATAACAGAAATATAACTAAAAGACTGAAGAAAGAAGAACCTGCTAAAATAAATTTTAACAGCAAAGCGATCGCATCAGCAAAAACCCAAAGACCTCTACCCGGAATTTCCACCTTTAACTGAGTTGGAGATTGGTAAAATTTAATTTTACTCTCAGAAGGTGGCGAGATTTTCTGTAGCGGTGCGTTCAAATAACGATCGCATTTTAAATCAATTAAAGCTTGTTGTGCAGTAGCATAACGTTGACTTAAATTTGGTGCAGTTAAAGCTTCAATCCAGTAAGCTAAATTAGAATTAAGAGAAATCCGATCGCGAAATTGAATTCTTAAATTTCTTTGCGGCAAATCCACAGGCGCAACCCCAGTTAAAATATGAATTAAAGTTGCACCCAAAGAGTAAAGATCCGAAGCCGGAACCGCCTTTCCCCAAAATTGTTCCAAAGGCGCATAACCCGCCGTACCCACCACGGTAAAAGTCACACCTTCCACAGCAGCTTGTTCTTGAACCGCACCAAAATCCACTAAATAAATATATCGATCTTCCCCTAAAATTAGATTACTCGGTTTAAGATCGCGATGCAACACAGGCGGCGAAAGTTCGTGAAGAAAACAGAGAATTTCTAACATTTGTGCAGCTAGCGATCGCACCTGTTTTTCGCTAAAATGTTTCCCCGAATCTAACAAATTTTGCAGCGACTTTCCCGGAATATAATCTTGCACCAAAGCGAACCAGTATAAACCCGAACCCACCTGTTTATCCACCGAAAAATAATCGCGATATTTAGGAATGCGGGGATGAGAAAGACTTTTCAAAACTTGCGCTTCCCGTTCAAAAAGTTTAAAATCTTCCCATTGCATTTCCGGGCTAAAAGCCAAAAATTTGACAATAACTTTTTCTCCTGGCGACACCCCTCGATCTACCGCAATCCAAGTTTGTCTTCCCGCATTCTGTCCCAAACTTTCTTGCAGTTGGTATCTTCCCTGTAACAACTCTCCTGCTTGCAGCATCACCACTCCTTGCAGACCCGTTTTTTACTAATTTAGCCGCAAATCAAAAAATCGGGTTCGTTGTGAACACTTCAGTGCTAAGAGAAGGACTAAAGTCCCGACAACGAACTTGGACTAAAGTCCTTACTACGAACTTTTTAAAAGTTCCTAATCTCTAGCAAAGGGATTGTATTGAAAAGAGAAATAAAAACCTTGTTCTTGCAAAGTTCTTTCTCGTAAACCAGTATTAACTAAAGGTAAACCATAGTCAAAACGGAAACGTAATCTTTCGCCCATTTGCCATTGTAAACCCACACCGATCGAAGCTATAGTACTAGGGTCAGGATTTTCCCGATCGCCATTATTCCAAACACTTCCCACATCAATAAAAGGAATAACTTGAAACACACCCGGACGATCGCGCAACCGATAGACTGGTATTCTAACTTCCACAGAACCTAAAATACCATTATCCGTAAGAAATAAATCCTGACGGTATCCTCGCACACTATCAAAACCACCCAAAGCAAACTGTTCTAAAGGTACTAAAGGGCGATCGGCTAACTGCATATCTGCTCTAATTAATAGAATAGGAGAACCAGAAGGATCGGCAGCATTTCCTCCTAAAAGACGTAACCATTGTGCTTGTCCGCGCCAAGAGAAAAAATGACCATCGGGCCCACTTTCTCGATTAGAAGCATCAAAAAGACCAACACCTAAGCTAAACTGAGAACGAGCCGCAAAAACCGATCGACTTTCCCGTTGCGTCCACTCTTGGAAAAACCTAATTACAGAAAGACGAGTTTCTCCCTGCTCATTTGCACCCGGAGAAAGTTGAAAAGGTTCGCCCAAAAGAGTAGTATTACTTTCGCGACGATTAAAAGTTAAACCAAGGGCTAATTCTTGATTCGGCGTAAGAATTATTGGTTGACGAAAAGACAATTCATAATCGTAAGAAACCGCCCCAATATCAACTTGATCGAACGGTTCTTCAATAATACTGCTTTTAATCCAATCAAAACCCAAACGAATCGTACCATTGCGAGCATTCACAGGCAAAATGTAATTAGCCTCAACTTGATTACTACCATTAGTATTCGAGTAATTAACCGCAAAAGTATCGCCATTTCCCGTTAAATTAGCTTGGTTAATACTTAACTGACGGCGAAAAACTCCCACACTGGGAGGACTACTATTATCTAAACTAATTGTGGCGTTAAAAGTTCTTTCCGGTCTGACAGTTACTTCTAAAACACTTAAACCCGGACGAGTACCCGCCGAAAGTTCCGCCGAGATATTTCTAATTAAAGGATTCAATTGTAATAGTTGCAAAGATTGCAATAAACGGTTAACATTTAAAGGAGTTTTTGCACCTAAACGGAGACGCGATCGGACATAATTAGGATTTAATCTCCCAGTACCAGTAACCTTAATCTCCTCAATTGAACCTTCCACTACCTGAATTTTTACGATTCCACCCGTGAGAGTTTGGGGCGGAATAAATGCACCAGAAGTAATGTAACCATTATCCACATAAAGTTGAGTAATAGCCGATCGCGCCTGCAACAATTGAGCAAAAGAAATATTCCCCACAAAAGGTTGCAAAACCTTATCAAAATCCTCCTTACTAAAAACCGTACTCCCCTCAACCTCGTACCCTTCCACCTTAATTTCCCCAGGAATATCACTAGGTAAAGGTAAAGCTTCGGGAGTACTTGGCGTACCTGAAGGCGGAGTCAACAACTCCGACGGAGGAGGTAAAGGTTCCGGTGTAGGTAAAGGAGGCGGAGGCGTTACTGGTGGTAAAGGAAGACGAGGAACAGGTTGACTAGGATTAATCTGTTGAGCAAATAATGCAGTATCACTGCTGGCAAAACCTACCAAATTCAGCAATGCCGCAGAAACCGGAATCACGACTAACTTAGGCAGCTTCATACAATTTAGAGATAAGCAGCGGACAGTTGAGCGATCGATCGGAAGCTTAGTTTTGTCCATAAAGTTTATCATCCACAGAGAGATTTCCTGAGTTTCGTCATAAATCTTACTCACATTACTCCCAAAAATTACAGGGTTCGGGACAACCAAAAGATACTATGCTAGAAAGTTCTAGGTAAGAAGAAATCAAATTTATGGTTGCAACACAAATCAAGCACGAAGTCAAAGACCTTTCCCTCGCCCCCCTTGGCAAACAACGCATAGAATGGGCGGGACGGGAAATGCCAGTATTAAAGCAAATCAGAGAAAGATTTGGCAAAGAAACACCACTAGCAGGGATTCGCTTAGTCGCTTGCTGCCACGTTACCACCGAGACTGCAAATCTCGCCATTGCACTCAAAGCCGCTGGCGCAGACTCCTTGCTAATTGCCAGCAACCCCCTCTCCACCCAAGATGACGTAGCAGCTTGTTTAGTTGCAGAATACGGCATCCCCGTCTTTGCCATCAAAGGAGAAGACGCAGAAACCTACACCCGTCACGTCAACATTGCCTTAGACCACCGTCCAAATATTATCATCGATGACGGTTGCGACGTAGTAGCCACCCTAGTTAAAGAACGGGAAAATCAACTTCCCGACATTATCGGCACCACCGAAGAAACAACCACCGGAATTGTTCGTTTGCGTGCCATGTTCCGCGACGGCGTGTTAAGCTTCCCCGCCATTAACGTCAACGACGCAGACACCAAACATTTCTTTGATAACCGCTACGGTACCGGACAATCTACCCTCGACGGCATCATTCGCGCCACCAACATTTTATTAGCCGGAAAAACCATCGTTATCGCCGGATACGGTTGGTGTGGCAAAGGTGCCGCCCTTCGCGCCAGAGGCATGGGTGGTAATGTAATTGTGACAGAAATCGATCCGACAAAAGCGATCGAAGCCGTAATGGATGGTTTCCGCGTTCTGCCAATGGCAGAAGCCGCACCTTTAGGCGACATTTTCATCACCGTTACAGGCAACAAGCACGTCATTCGTAGCGAACATTTTGATGTCATGAAAGACGGCGCAATTGTTTGTAATTCCGGTCACTTTGACATTGAAATTGACCTGAAAGCATTAGCCGCAAAAGCTAGCGAAGTTCGCACAGTAAGAAACTTTACTGAAGAATATCGTTTACAAAGTGGTAAATCAGTAATCGTAATTGGTGAAGGTCGTTTGGTGAATTTAGCCGCCGCCGAAGGACACCCCAGCGCCGTAATGGATATGAGTTTTGCTAACCAAGCATTAGCTTGCGAATTCTTAGCGAAAAACAAAGGTAAATTAGAAGCTGGCATTCACTCCGTCCCTGTAGAATTAGACAAAGAAATTGCCCGTCTAAAATTACAAGCAATGGGAATTAGCATTGACAGCTTAACATCCGACCAAATCGAATACATGAATTCCTGGACATCAGGAACATAATAGGTAAGTTGTTGCGCTTCAGTGCTAATTTAGAGCGAAAGCGCAACAACCTACTCCAATCACTAATTACCCAAAACCCAAAAATATGAACGAATGGATAGTGCAAATCATGACTTCCCTTAATTATGTGGGAATTGGTTTGCTGATGTTTTTAGAAAATCTCTTTCCTCCGATTCCATCGGAATTAATTATGCCCTTAGCAGGGTTCACCATTGCCCAAGGAAAGATGGAATTTTTTCCCGCCCTTTTCGCCGGAGTTTTGGGAACAATGTTAGGCGCTTTGCCTTGGTATTATGTCGGTAAACTTGTCGGAGAAGAGAACATTAAACGATTAGCTGATAAATACGGCAAGTGGATTTCCATTAGTAGGAAAGATATTGAAAAAGCAGACCAATGGTTTCACAGACACGGCGAAAAAGCCGTGTTTTTTGGTCGCTTAGTCCCCGGAGTTCGCACGTTGATATCTTTGCCAGCAGGTATCAGCAATATGAAATTAGTGCCGTTTTTAATTTATTCAACTATTGGCACAACAATTTGGGTTTGGTTACTCACTTTTGCTGGCTATAAATTAGGGGAAAACTACGAATTAGTAGATGAATATCTAGCGCCAGTTTCCAAGATTGTTTTTATTGTTCTGGTTGTCGCCTTGGTGTTTTGGTTAGTCCAAAAAAGAAGGCAAAAACAGAGGCAAAGAAAGGTATAGTAAAAAAAATTTCGTAATCAGCAATGGCTAAATTATCAACCGAGTTGCAACGCTTCTTCTTTGAAGAAGAAAGACCCCCACAAGTAACATTGTCCGATATTCTGACTATAGCCGGAGAGAGAATTTTCGGTTTTCTGTTTGTGATTCTCTCGTTACCTTCCGCTTTACCTGTACCTGCGCCTGGTTATTCTGTACCCTTTGGTGTGTTGCTATTTCTGTTAGCAATACAGCTAATTTCCGGTAGAAAACGTCCTTGGTTGCCGAATAAAATGCTGAATCATCCAATAAAATTGGAGACGGTACAGGGATTTTTAAAAGCTGGTCTTCCTTGGTTAAAAAGGATTGAAGCGATTACACGCCCCCGCTTAACTTATATATGTACTACTTTACCAGGTCGGGTGTTTATTGGTTGTTCGATCGCACTAATGGCAACTTCAATGATGATACCAATTCCCGGTACAAACACTCTCCCAGCAATGGGAATTTTTGTCACAGGGTTTGGTTTAATTGAAGACGATGGTGCAATCAGTTTAGGTGGTTTAGTCCTTTGCGTAATGGGGTTAATTCTCACCAGTTCGATTTTATTTGCACTCTGGTTTGGTGGCACAAGTTTGTTAGATATAATTAAAGATTCCTTGCGCTAAGGAAAAGGCAGAAAGCAGAAGGTTTTTTGAAAGTATCTTCCTTCCTTTTCTTTCTTCTTCCTTCGCGCTCTTCGCGTCTTTGCGGTTCAAAAAAAAGCATAATTAAAGCAGACATAACCAAGTGAATGACGCAAAATTCCAACTTAGATTACAAATTTGTCGCCACAGAACCACTGGGAAAAAGTGGACAGAAGGGAGAACGACAAGTTTGGGAAACAGTCAAAAAGGTTTTTGCGGAAAGGGAATGTTTAGCTTATTGGCGTTATCCAATTTTTTGTGAGTTCCGCAAAGTTCGCAAAGAACCAGATATTTTAATCGCTGATATCGAACTTGGTCTAATTGTAATTGAGGTAAAATCAATAACAATTGACCAAATTCTCGCTATTAACGGTCATCGTTGGGAGTTCCGCAACTTTTATACTAATAGTAGTAACCCTTACGAACAAGCGGAAAATCAACTGTTTGGGTTGTTGGGGTATTGCGATCGCGAACCCAACCTCCGCAGCCAAGTCAGTGGTAGAGTGATAGTAGCCTTACCCTTCATTTCCCAGCAACAATGGCAAAACAAAGGTTTCGCCAAACTCCCCAGTTCGCCGCCTCTCCTCTTCCAAGAAAATCTGTTTTTAGAAACCAAAAACCCCACATTTTTAGAAAAGATTCGTCAAACTTCCCCCATAATTAAAGGCAGAAAACTAAACCCAGAACAATGGAAACTACTCTTATCAGTATTAGGAGGAAACCCAGTTTTTCGCCAACGCAAAACTAACCTCTCCCGCAACCAAGCAAAACCCGAAAAGAAAAGCCTCCGCGCCAGCATTTTAGAACAAGTCAGACAAAACCTATCAGAATTCGACTTAAAGCAAGAAACTATTGGGAAACAAATTCCCCCCGGAATGCAAAGAATTCGCGGTATAGCAGGTTCAGGAAAAACCGTTTTACTATGTCAAAAAGCCGCAAATATGCACTTAAAATATCCCGAATGGGACATTGCTTTAGTGTTTTTTAGCCGCAGTTTATACGAACAAATCATTACCCAAATAGATAAATGGATACGTCGCTTTAGTCATAACGAAGTCCAGTATCACCCAGAAAATGAAAAGTTGCGCGTTCTTCACGCTTGGGGTGCAAAAGATCAACCTGGACTTTACAGCATGATTTGTGAAGCAGCAAACGCCCCCAAATTAACTGTTTTTGATACGGAAAATAAACAACCAAATGAATCTTTAGCAGAAGTTTGTAGTTTTCTTTTAGAAAAAAGCCAAATCCCCCAAATATTTGACGCTATTCTAATCGATGAAGGTCAAGATTTGATGGTTGATGATGAGTTGAAATTTCAAGATAAACAACCTTTTTATTGGATGGCGTACCAAGCATTACGACCTTTTGATGAACACCATCCCGAACAACGCCGCTTAATTTGGGCGTATGACGAAGCGCAAAGTTTAGATTGTTTAAATATTCCCACAGCAGGGGAATTGTTTGGTGATGAATTGGCGCATTTAGTAACAGGTCAATATCCCGATGGTATCAAAAAAACGGAAATCATTCACCGCTGTTATCGTACTCCTGACCCTATTGTAACTGCTGCTCATGCGATGAGTATGGGTTTGCTACGTCGGGGAGGAATGGTATCAGGAATTACGCGAACGGAAGATTGGCAAGCGTTAGGTTATGAAGTGCAAGGTCGGTTTACTCGCGGTCAACAAGTTACGCTGAAAAGATTAAGTGATGATTCTCCTAATATTATCACAAAACTTTGGGAAAAGCCAGTTTTAGAGTTTGAAACTTATAATTCTCGACAGGCAGAGTTAAGGGCTTTAGCTGATAGTATTATAGAGGTTGTGAAGGGCGATCGCCTCCAACCCAGCAAAGAAATTTTGGTCATAGTTTTAGGTTCATTTTTCGAGGCGATGCAATTAGAAAACCATGTCGCTGAGTTCTTAATGTCCGAAGGGATTAATATATTTATTCCAGGGACAACCAATTGTAACATTTTAAAAGCTGATTCTGAAAATAGCGATCGCAATAAATTCTGGTGTGAAGGCGGCGTTACCGTCTCCCGCATTCACCGCGCCAAAGGTAACGAAGCAGACATGGTTTATGTAGTTGGTTTAGATAATATAGCCAAAGACGAAAGTAATATTAGATTAAGAAATCAACTATTTATTGCTTTAACCAGAACTCGCGCCTGGGTAAAATTAAGCGGCGTTGGTAACTATCAAATGTATGAAGAAATGCGCCGAGTAATTGCCAGCAGCGACACATTTACCTTCACCTTCAATCATCGCCCAAAACGCGAAATCAGCGTCACCGATGCCGGAGAATTGTTAAAAAGATACGCAGCAGGAGGGAGAAACTTTCAAAATGCAGATTTACGAGGAATTCAGTTAGCTGGTGCTAACTTAAGAGGTGCAAATTTAATAAGTGCGAAATTGAACAACGCTAATTTAAGCAATGCCAAATTAGACGGTGCAAAATTAGTAATTGCCGATTTGAGTAACGCCAATTTAAGTAACGCCAGTTTGCGAAAAGCTAAATTAATGGGCGCAATTTTAAAAGATGCAAATTTAAGCGGCGCTGATTTAAGTCGTGCAGATTTGAGTGATGCAGATTTGCGAAATGCAAACTTAGTTGGGGCGAATTTGTTGGGCGCAAATTTGAATGCTGCTGATTTGACTAACGCAGATTTCACAGAGGCAAATATGGAAAAAATTGAGATGGTAGATAGTAAGGTATATTTATAGAGTATTATTTAAACTTTAAGCTAAATTAATGAGCAATAAACCAAAAATTTTTTCTTTTTTCGCAGGTTCAGGGTTTCTCGATTTAGGTTTTGAATTAAACGGATTTGACATTGTATATGTCAACGAAATTTATTCGCCATTTATGCAAGCATATCGTTATTCGAGAGAATGTCTTAAAATAGCTGCGCCGAAATATGGATATCATTAAAAAGATGTAACTAACTTAATTGAAGGAGAAGAAGCCTTAAATCTTTGTTACTTAATACAAAATGCTCGTAAAGATGCGAATATCATTGGTTTTATAGGTGGGCCTCCCTGTCCTGATTTTTCAATTGGGGGAAAAAACCGAGGGAAAGAAGGTGATAATGGTAAACTTTCAGCTTGTTATGCTGAATTAATTTGCCAACAGAAACCTGATTTTTTCTTATTTGAAAATGTCAAGGGATTGTGGAGAACGAAAAAACACCGAACTTTTTTTGAGGCACTGAAAACTCAGCTAATTCAATCAGGTTATGTATTAGTAGAACGTCTAATTAATGCTATAGAGTACGGTGTTCCCCAAGACAGAGAAAGAATTATTTTAATCGGTTTTAGAACTAGTTTGCTTAAAGATTTTGGAATTAAAATTAATAGCAATATCAGAATATTACCAGAAGCATATTTTGCTTGGGATAAATATATAATACATCCCATCAATAAAGTTGTTTCTTTACCTTGGCCTACTACTAACTCTTTTCAAGAAAATTCTCTATTGCCTTACCCTGATAGCATACCACTACCTTTAACAGTAGAATATTGGTTCAGAGAAAATGATGTGCTTAATCATCCAAATGCTCAACACCATTTTCAACCAAAAGCAGGAATTAAGAAATTCGCTTCAGTTGATGAAGGAGATGTTTCTAAAAAATCATTTAAGCGGCTTCATAGATGGCGATATTCTCCAACTGCTTGCTACGGAAATAACGAAGTACACTTACATCCTTATAAAATTCGTAGATTGTCAGTTGCCGAAGCACTCGCTATACAATCTTTACCTAAAAATTTTAGTCTTCCTGCTAATATGTCGCTAACTAATATGTTTAAGACCGTTGGTAATGGTGTTCCTTACTTAGCTGCAAAAGCCATTGCTAAAACTATGCTTAATTTTTTAGAAACAAGGGAATGGGATAATGAACAGCCTGTTAACTTGCGATTGTAATTATCAATTATCAACCGCAAGCATAATGTTACCGGACTCTCAAATTAAAGTTCAGTAACCTTCACTTTAAATTCATCTTCTGTTAAAATCCCATTATCTAAAGCTTCTTTTAATTTGGCAACTTTTTCTGCTTTTTTCTGTTCATTACGATGGTTAATAATTTGGTGTCTTACTTCTTCTTCAACCGTTTTCACTTTAGCTTCATATTCTTCTGCATCCAAAATTCCTTCAGTAAATGCTTGCTGAAATTTCGCAATCCTTTCCTCTATTAGAAATTCTATTTCGTACTCTTCAATTCTAGCCTGTAAACTTAGGTTCTTCGCTTTATATTCTGCTTCTGTTAAAATCCCATTTTCTAAGGCGGATTCTAACTTTTGTGACTCTTTTTCCACTTTATTGATAGCCTTTTGTCTAGCAGAAGAATTAGCTAAAGAATCAGAGCTTGAAGAAGATTGGTTGGTAGATGAAGTTTCCTTGATAGGTTCATCAGCCTTCTTAACTTTTTGAAATTGCAAATTCTTTTCAATATAAGTAATTATTTCACTTTCAACGATTAATGCCCAACCTGCTCCCGCTATACCAGTTAGTACTGTAAACCCCCCCGTAAACATCGCTGTAATACCCGCACCTGTAAGATTAGTTATCCATTTCCCTGTGCTGGTTTCAACGATAAATTCCTGAGCAACTGTTGGCTCCTTAGACCAAAATATTTTGACTTGAAAAGCTAGATTGGTTCCGAGTAAGGTTCGTATAGTACCAGTTTTTTTAGCTTGAATAAAATAAGTTCCTTCTGCTTCCGTACCATCTACCTCATATTGTTTTTCTTTAAACCAGAGTATTAGTTCTCGGTAAGTCTTTGAAAGTGATTGTTCATTTTTAGCTATAAAATAGTTTTTCGCCATCTTAACAACCCTTTGAATTTACAAATGAATGAATTTACAAATGAAACTGCGTAATTAGACAGTATCTTCCCCTATCTGAAAAATACCAGAAAACGTCAAACTGGGTTTATTTTTGAAGGATAATTAAGAGTTCAGTAGCTAGTAAGTAAATCAACCTGTTTTTTTGCAAGCAAAAATTTTTGCATTGGCTCTTAATATTTGATCTGGAATTAAACTACAGATAGGCTATGTGTTCAGTCAATATAATATGTTATATTATCACCTACCCAATTTAACACTGTCTTAGTATATTTTAAGATAAATAAAGGAATGATTATAATTCTATATGTATCTTTACAGAATTCACATATTATAAAATAATACAAACTACTCAATTCTATAACTTAATCCATGAAACAACTCAGTCTATTTGAAGATATTCTCCCAAAGGAAAAGCTTCCTACTAACCTAACAACTAATCGTCATCCTATTCATAAATGGTATAATTTCATTGCTGGGTTTTCTCCTGAATTCGTCAGTAGTTGTATTAAAAATGCTAACTTAAAACCCAATGAGGTTATAGTTGATCCTTTTGCAGGTTTATCAACCACTCTTACGCAAGCAAATTTGCAAGGTTTTAGCTCGGTCGGATTTGAAGCTCATCCTTTTTTTTACGAGATTTCATTAGCTAAACTATTTCCACCAACAGAACAAAAACAGGTAAAATTTATTGAGTCTTTTTGTGTGTCTTTAGAACCTTACCAACAAGAATTGACAAATATTTGGACAACAACTGCTGTAACTTTCTTAGAAAAACTGATTCCAGAGTTAGAACTTCGACTTTTAGCATCGGCGGTTATTGCTGAAAATCAAATTTCCCAAGAGCAACAACCATTATATCGTTTGATCTTGTCTCGCGTGCTTGAGTTAACATCTAAGTCTCAAACAGATGGAATTTATAAAGCTCCCACTACACAGAAAATATCTATATCTTATCAAGATGCTCTAAGCAAAGTTTGTGATGAAATTCAAAATGATATAGATGTTTTAGGAAATAGCTTTATACCAAGAGCAAAGTTACATTTCATGAGTTCGGAAAAAATGTTACCCCTTGAAGATAAGAGTTGCTCTCTCTGCGTTACTTCTCCGCCATATCTAAATAATTTTGACTTTGCAGAAATGACGCGAATGCAACTTTATTTTTGGCGTTATGCTGGTTCTTGGCGAGAGATTACTGAGCGCGTGCGGCGATGGCTGATTGTTAATACGACTACTGCGCCAACGGACTTAAAACGTAATCAAATTTTGTTTTCAAAATCCCTTTCGGAAAGCTTCCAATCTGAGATAAAACCACTGTTTGAAGCTTTAAAGCAACAAAAGCAGATTAGAGCCGGAAAAAAAGATTATTACTTGCTATTATATCCTTACTTTGCACAAATGCAGTCAGTTTTTCGTGAATTAAAAAGGGTTCTCCGACCTGAAAGTGCTGTAAATATAGTGGTAGCAGATGCGGCGCTTTACGGAGTGCATATTCCAACAGAAAAACTTTTAGCACAACTTTTGGAGGAAAATGGATTTCAGGTTTTAAACATTGAAACTTTGCGGACTAGAGGTAGCCGTTGGTGTCTGCAAAAACGACAAGGTACAGAAAAAGGTCTTGGGGAGTTTCACATCTATGCAAGAAGATATTGATTTAAGTATGGAGTCAGAAGAAAACAAATCAGAAGAAGTAAATACTGGGACACTTTATGCAGTTGCAAAAGAAGCAATGAAAGATTATGTTCAAGTTTACTTAGATCTAACTCGAAAGACTAACGCTTTAGCAAACATTCTGCCAGAACATCTTCATGAATTTGCAGAAAAACTGGTTGTTCTTAGTGGTATTGACAGTTTACTCGATCCAGCTTCTACTAGCGCAGAACAAGTTATACAGGAATGGCGACGTAGGCAAGCTGTACCTTTTGATGTAGAGTCTGCTATTACGAAAGGTGTATATATTCAGCTAAGAAACCGAGTTGAAAATCTTTTAAATGAACTTGAACAGGCAACAAATGGATTTATAGAATTTGATTCTAATTATATTCAATCTCATCCTTATATGCTACCTATTCTTCAGCGTCTAGCAAATATTTCGAGTAAGGCGGAATTGAAAAAAAGAATTGGTAATGTTTCGGACAATACAATTTCAGCGTCAGCAGCAAGAAAAATGTCTGAAATTTTGAATCAAAGAAAACCAGGCGAAAATATGAATCGTGGTCAAATTTTGCAGAGTATTGAACCAACTTTAGAAGGTATTGTCCGTGACTTAGTTGGTAGAATTCTTCTGGAAAGTATTGTTGCTAATGCTCTTGATGATGCTAACGTTACCTATAAGTTAGAATCTGAATATAGCTATCTAGAAGGTGTAATTTATAACTTTCGAGCCGATTTTGTGATTCCAGATGAGATATCTCCAAAAGCTTTTATAGAAGTAAGAAAATCCTCTTCGAGACACGCATCTCTTTATGCTAAAGACAAAATGTTTTCTGCTATTAATTGGAAAGGTAAACATCAGGATATGCTTGCTGTTATCGTGGTAGATGGCCCCTGGACAGCAGAAACTTTAAAGGTAATGGCTAAAGTATTTGATTATGTTGTACCTCTTAACAGAGCATCGGATGTAGCAGAAGCTATTTCTGCATATATAGAAGGAGATAGATCTCAGTTGAAGTGGATTATTAATTTTTCTATTGATGCAGCTAATTGAATAGTTTGAAATCTTTAAATTGCGATCGCCAAAACCTCACCTCTAATCAATCAACTACACCAAATTTGCTCAACCTCTCCCTTGAATAGCCTGAAACTTAAGTTGAGCAATAGGACTAATTTCCCGGCGCAGATAATTATTACTTTGTGCCAGAGTGAATATCACAGCTTGATAGTTCCCAGCTTCAGGAAACTGACAGGAAATCAGCAGTTTTCCTCCTAGATTTTGCTGACTCTGACATATTTTAATATCTGGCTTTTCTTCCTGACTCAATCGGTTATTTAGTGGTAAGCTCCAAAAAGGTACTTCTGAGTCTTTGCTGCGGAAAAATATACCCACAACTCTCTTAAAATAGTTGGGAGGAGTTTGAATTTCAATTGCAGCGGCTTTTTGCACAGTTTGGGGATATTCAGTTGGTGAAATTATCTTTAAATCTTCGGCAAAAAACTCAGCTGTTAAAATTGGCTGTTTCTCAAAATCACTATAACTTTTAGGCTGAGATAAAAGCTGCCAAGGTTCCTGCTCCGGTAAATGACTGATAATCATTACTTCGGGAGGAAGCATCAAATAATTCGTTCGATAGGAAGGCTCAAAAGAGGCATAATCCTCAGTACTAGTATCATCCCATGTTGTATCAACTAGTTGCCAACTCTCGCCAATTTTGACTGCATTCCAAGCATGATTTGTCCAATCATAATTAGAGTGTACTACTCTTAAGGTCGGAGAAATTAAGTCCAGAGGGGCCAAATCTTGACGAATTTTTCCTCTAATATAAACTACGTCTATTCCTATTGCTTTTCCTAATGCTTGAAAGAGTTTAGCATAACCTTCGCAGACCGCTTTGCGATTGAAAAAGACATCTTGGGCATCTTGAGAAGGTCGTCTTCCTGTTTTCAAAACATCTATATCATAAGTGAGTCTCTTGAGTACATAATCATGTAAAGCTTTGATTCGCAAGTAGGGATCTGGTTCCTGTTGAGCAATATAATTGGCAACAGAGTTAATACTTTTTTCTACTTCTAATGGCATACTGGCAACTACTGGATGAATTGTTTGAGCATTTTTCCAGGGCCAAGGAGAATTTAATACAGGCGGTTTGGGATTATGTATTAACTGAGTGATGAAACTATTGAATGAATTATGGACTAGAGAGATGTTTGCTTGATAAATTATAGCGATTATTACTAAAAAAAAGCCGACTATGTATTTGCGATTCATTCGCTGAAATTTATTCCAATTTAGCATTTTTCTCCCAGATTTATAACCTATATTGAATCTTTTGTGATTAATAACATAAATCAGTAAACTCAGAATTAAAATTAATCCGAAAACGCCTAAAAATGAAATTAAATTATTGTCCCAATTACTGAGGTTAATGTTAAAATTAAGTTGAAGTAATAAAAATAAAATTACTGAAACTAAGCTGGCTATCAAAAGAAAAACGCCTATTTTTTGCGCGATCGACTTTCTTTTCTTGTGTTTTTGCTGCTGAACTAACTGCAAAAATTCTTTTTCCATGTTTTGAGACATAAGAAATCCTTATAAACAATAAGATCGGATGCAGCTTAGTCCTAATAACGAGGACTTGAACCTACTGCCAGGATTCTGTTTATTTGAAATTACAACAAATTTAAAAATATGTCAATTAAGCGGTTGTTAATCTAATTTAGATGGGAAAGCTAATAACCTAGTCATATAACTTTCCCGATAAAAAGCTAATTAACGTTTTGCCGATCGCTCTTTTTTCCACTCACTCCACAGTAAATGTTTGACCCGCTACCGTAACTTGATCTCCTGCCACTAATTGTCGTCCCCGGCGCGTTTCTGGGCTACCATTTACTTTAACTTCACCTGATTGAATCATCAGCTTTGCTTGTCCACCAGTAGGCGCGATTCCCTTTAACTTTAAAAATTGGTCAAGCTTAATTGTTTGATTTATCATCATTGTCTTTCCCAAAATTACAAAATATCATCATCCTCAAATTACGTTGTGGCGCTTTACGCGAAAATTGGCGCTTCAGCGCCACAACCTACCTGAAAATTGGTTCTGTGACCCTCACTTTTCCGTCCTAATACTCCTAGATTAAGGGAAAACTGGTAGGTGGAATTGGTTCTACATCATAATCATAACCACCGATTTGGTTGGTGCGTAAAACCCACATTGTTGCGCCGTATTTCAGGAAGGTTTTGGCGATCGCATCACTAGCAACACGAGGTAAAAGTGTGCGCCAACTACCTAAACCAGTTAAGAGGTTTTGTATGGGATTATCTTCCAAAGTACTGCCCAAATTATACTCATTTTTTTCCCAATCAGATCGCGGCCCACCTAAAGGTTGCAGTTCTCGTCTCAAATCATTTTTTAACTTGAGAAGTTGCTGGAAACGTTGCTCTTGTTCGGGACTAACTTCGATTAATTTGGTGACAATTTCTGGGTGAGCTTGCAAATATTGTGTTGCTTGAGTCAGACTAGCGAATAATGCTTGATTGGAGTCTTGAGCGCAATTATTTGCAGGGCCAACATAAGTTCCTCCGGTGCCATCTCCGATGCGATAACGATCGGTCATTACTTGCAATTGACGCAACATTTCTGTTAAGGGAGAAACCTGCACTCTCTCAATGTTATAAAAATCGGTAAAGGCATCAAGTTTAATCAAAATATCACAGACTGGACGTACACCAGCCCAACCAAATTGTCGATCGCCCATGTAGCATGACCAATGCAAACTTCCGGCAATAATACCATCTGTATTATGACTATAAACCTGCTGATAGCAAATATCAAATCTTAATTCATCACTCAGCGGTTCCTGGACAACTTTTGCCACCCCAAAGGCAAAATGTCCAAAAAAGATTGGTGTTGCCGCAGCTGGTTCTTTCTTCTTCCCACCGATACCCCCGTAAGTGTGAATTACTAAAGCTAAGTCGTTTTCTTGCCAATCTGCTATTGCTTCTGCAATTCCCTCTCGACGGGGACTGAGCAACACAGAACTAATTTTACCTTTCTTTGCCGCTGCATCTGCCCAAGCACCTTGGCGAATATATTTTTCCCCTCGCTTGCGCCCAAAAATCACTTCTTGCGGTTGCAGTTGCCACAAAGCACGGGGAGCAATAGACTGCACTACAAAAGTTCCCGATCGATCTTTTGCACCATAAATATACCAACCTTGTTCGTTAAGTGAAACCTGTTCAATCCGACGACTTGTGGAAGGAAAACAACCATTCACATCTGCCTTTACCTCTGGCATTCTGACAACTTCGGCAACACCATCAAACTTTCGGGTTGCTTTGTTGAAATGCCAAACCAGGAATTTATCTGTTGCGCCAATCGGTTTGATAAATTTTACCAGTGCATAGTAACGCCCTGTAATTTGTACTGGTGTGGTAGAGATGTAGAGAGAAGTAGGGGCGGGTTTAGCAGATAAATTTGTACTCACAGCAGAAGAGTTAACCACAAAACCCGCCCCTACAAAGTTTTGCGTTTTGAAGTTTTCTTGCTCCCCTGCTTCCCTGCTCCCCTGCTCCTCTACTGTTATTGGCTCATTGAGCATGACAATTACATCATCCTTGGGATGAGCACCAGCTAAGGATTCTAGGGGATCTACTTGTTTCCAGTGGTTTAGGCGATCGGGATGAATCAACCCACCATATTTGCTGGTATACTCGGCATCGACGCTAAAGTGAACGTCCTTAGTTACAGCTTTCACCATTTTCTGAACAAAAGGGCGATCGCTCCAACGCAAATTTATCACCTGTCCGATTAAGTGGCGATACTCATCTGGTGCGTGATAGACTTCCAGCAACACGCCTTTTACTTGCTGCCTTTCTTCCAGTTTCGGTAAAATCAAACGACCCATCCAATTACCGATCGGGCGATATAAATTAGGATCTACCGTTTGATTAACTGGATAATCATCAGGATGGGTAAATTCTGCCTCTTGATAAAGTGCATAATTGCTAGGTTTTCTCTTAATTAAATCATCTGCCCTTAATGCTTTTCCTTCGAGAACTTGCAAAATTACTTCGATCGTTTGCTCTAAATAACTGCGTCCATCAGGTAAAAATGCTTTCGGGTCCATCATTCCCCCCGGAACTTGGTGTCCCACTGGGCCTAATGAAATAATACTAATTTTCCCTTTGCGTTTGGCACGATTCCAGTAAGATAAGAAGAACGCTTTCCAACGACCGGGAAACATAATTGGCCCAATGCGTTCTACATTATCCTTTTCTCCGACTAAATGGTAGAGATGTTCTAATTTCAGGAAGTTGTTGTTGGCACTCATTACGCCGCCTAAAGAGATGACATCGATCGATGCACCCGTTGCCCGTTTTAAATAGGGCCCAGCAGCTACAGACATTTCCCCGCCACCACTATAACCAATCAGCGTAATCGGTAGACCGCTACCAGGTTGATAACCTTCTTTAATTAACCCGTTGTAAAGTACCTGTGCAATACCTTGATTGTAGATTGGGCCGTAACGTCGATCTGCGGAAACTGCCACAATCAAGACATTTCGCAGGTTGAGCATTAATCCCAATAATGCAGCCGGGTTACTCCACCGCATTTTATCTGCCAGTCGCCAAATAAATGCTAAAGGTCGATCTTCATCCAAGGGTTTATTGAGTACCGAGTACATCATTAATCCCTCGATCAGTTTCATCTCTTGGGGTAACACCGCTTTGAAAGCAGTGAGAAAGTCTTCCACATCAGGGGTGTACTCTTCGCCAGATTGCCCAATGCCATCGAGGTAAACAATGTAACGGGAAACTTTTTGGGGATTGAGGGATGGGGATGGGGGATTGGGGGATGGAGATTGGGGGATGGGGGATGACAGGCAAGATGCCTGTCCTACTTCTACGTCTACATCGTCGCCATACCAGCCAGCCCACCAGCCAAGGGTTTCTAAGGGGGCGAGTAAGCCAGCGAAGACGATCGCCACAACCCCAATCCAAATTAAGTTAAAAATTAAGCGAAATAATTTCGGTAGATCTTCGTACCAGCCAAAGAAAAAGTCACGAACTGGGCGCATCAGATCGAATACAAGAATAAAAACGATCGCCATTACTAGCAAGCTGGCAATCCACTTGATAACTTCGGCAAAACTGCGGCTACCATGTTCTAGCTGAACAATGGGATCGTTGGTGTCAATGCTTTGAGTAATTTTAATTTCTGTGGATGTTCTCGGTTGAGTGGCTACTTTTTGGGCTACTGCTTCGGCGGCTTCCGTTGCCGATCGCCCGGATGCTTGGATCAACTCTCTAACTTCTGGTACTCTGGTTTGAGTTGGGGTAATTATGGGCGAAAAGTTTTGTCTAATGCGGGATCTGACTATTTCCCGGAGTTCTTCAGGGTTGGTAGCTAACTCAACTCCGGCAACTTTATCGGCAATTTTTTTCCCTAATTTAGCGATCGGTTGTCCAATGGTACTTTCTAATAGTTGCAGAACTACCCAGCCAAATGCTACATAAGTTAGAGCGATCGGTTCACTCACACTAGCCACAACACTAAAACCAATCACCATTACCAGCAAGCGCCATACCGATAGTAAATTCAAAATCGGCAATCCTAAGTAAGGTAACGCCCCTAAAAAGCTGAATAGCAGCGGTGCATAACTTAGCCCCAATACGTCGATCAGTTTGAAAAACGGAACATTCACTGACCAAGGTAACAAACAAATTAGCCAAGTACTAAATACTAGAAATAGAAAACCAAAGGTATAAAGAATTGCATTTAGGAACAAACTAAAAACAAAACGGGCTGGCTTAATCCGGTTAATGAATAAGATAATGCTTTGTCCTACACTTAAAGATAGACCAGCTAAAACTACTACCAGTAATGCCAGGAGCGTTCCATCAGGTAGATTACTAATAGTTTGAAATGCTTCCGAATTAAAACTAAGTACGCCCCCAATTAATTCCCAGAACTTTGATGAAGCCGTTGTATTCATAGTAGTGTTTCCCTAATAGAACAAGTTGAGAGATTAGAATTAATGCTCAATGGTCAACCCAGCTTGAGTTGTACAGCACATCAGTTTAGCTTAAGGAAAATAAAACTAATATAATCAAAATTTAAGAAAAATCAATAAAATTTCGCGGCTGGGGAAATGAGGCAGAGAGTTTTTCCTGGCATAACAACTCTCTGCCTCCCATAAATGCTTCTGAGAACCAAATTTCTCTAACTCCGGTTGCAGAAAACATTTGAGCGACATTAATTTGTTAATGACGACAAATAAAGTCTTATTCGACAAAAGTTTATGGAGCTAAGCGGACTCGAACCGCTGACATCTTCAATGCCATTGAAGCACTCTACCAACTGAGCTATAGCCCCGTTTGACGCTTTACTATAATGCCTTAATTTTAGTCTCCTTGTCAAGGGTTTAGCGACACATTTTTAGTACAGTAGACAAGGACGTTGAGCCATTTCTGATAAATAGCCCATGTAACTGTTCATCAGGAAGTATACCACCAACATTGCTGCTGCTGACAGGGCGACTAAAGTACCTGCCAACATTAAGGAAAACTCTTGCTGATCGAACGCTTCCTGCATCAGATGCAGTGACCAAGCGACCAGAGCCACATCAAAAATTAAAATAGCAACCAACATATTTTTACGAATCGTAACACTTCATCTATTTTAATATACCCAGCAGAGGTTACGGATTCCCAATTAAAAACCGGAATCTTCCTTAAGATCTACATTTCAGAGATTTTTACCCTCGAACTGGCACTTGATGATTTGTTAAGTAATTCTTAATTTCTGCAACGCTGAGTTGACCGTAATGTAACAAAGATGCTAAGAGTGCGGCTTCTGCTCTTCCTTTGGTTAAAGCTTCATGGATGTGTCCGCAGTTACCAGCACCCCCGGAGGCAATAACGGGGATTTCCACTGAGTCGGCAATTTTCCTCGTTAGCTCTAAATCATATCCTGCTTGGGTTCCGTCGGCATCCATGCTAGTAACTAGTAATTCTCCTGCGCCGCGTTTTTCCACTTCTTTTGCCCACCAGAGCGCATCTATACCAGTATTTTCTCTGCCGCCACGGACATAAACATCCCAACCTGGGTTAGTGCGATCGGTCCTGCGTCTGGCATCAATTGCGACTACGATACACTGATTACCGAAGCGATCGCTCGCCCGATCGATAAAATCAGGATCTCTTACCGCAGCTGAATTAATGCTAACTTTGTCCGCACCTGCTCTTAACAATTGTTTAATTGTTTCTAAGGATTGAATACCACCGCCGACAGTCAAAGGGATGAACACCTGTTCGGCGGTGCGATATACCACATCGATAATAATGCCGCGGTCTTCGTGAGTGGCGGTAATATCCAGAAACACCAATTCATCTGCGCCAGCATCATTATAAACTTGCGCCAGTTCTACCGGATCGCCAGCATCCTTAAGATCGACAAAATTGACACCTTTAACGACTCGCCCAGCTTTCACATCTAAGCAAGGTAAGATCCGTTTAGCTAACATGGCAATGTCTCACGTCCTCGAAGTGGTAAATAATAAGAGACTAGCGGAAAATCTACCCATAATTTTGCACTATGGCGATCGTTTCTTCCCAGCAACAACCTACCGAACCAGAGCGTAAACCCAAACAACGGCAAGAGTCAACCCGCAAGCGCCAGACTCGCAAAGCGCCAGAGGAAAACTTATTGCAACCTACCGCCGCTGTTGACGAACAGGAAAAGCAGGAAGAAAGTCTCAGACCTCCGCGACTTGCTGATTATATCGGACAAAAGGAGTTGAAGGAAGTCCTGCTAATTGCAATTCAAGCCGCAAAAAACAGAAATGAACCTTTAGATCATCTCTTACTTTATGGCCCTCCGGGTTTGGGAAAAACCACCATGTCCTTAATTTTAGCGGCAGAAATGGAGGTAAATTGCAAAATCACGACTGCACCCGCTTTAGAACGACCCCGTGATATTGTGGGGTTACTAATGAGTATGAAACAGGGAGATATCCTGTTTATTGACGAAATTCATCGGTTATCGCGGATGGCGGAAGAGTTACTTTATCCGGCGATGGAAGATTTTCGGGTGGATATTACGATCGGAAAAGGTCAAGCTGCCAAAACTCGGAGTTTACCTTTGCTACCCTTTACATTAGTAGGAGCGACAACTAGAATTGGTTCTTTGACTTCACCATTGCGCGATCGCTTTGGTATCATTCATAGATTACGCTTTTACGAACCCGAAGAACTCAGTCAAATTGTACTGCGAACCGCCGAAATCTTAAAAACTCCCATCACTTCGGAAGGTGCAACAGAAATAGCGCGACGTGCTCGCGGTACACCCAGAATTGCCAATCGTTTGTTAAAAAGAGTTAGAGATTATAGTCAAGTAAAAGCTTCTGGGGAAATCAGCCAAAAAATTGCCAGTGACGCACTAACATTATTTAATGTAGACCCACTAGGATTAGATTGGACAGACCGCCTCATATTAAAGGCTATGATTGAACATTTTAACGGAGGGCCAGTCGGATTAGAAACGATCGCATCTGCAACAGGAGAAGACTCCCAAACTATAGAAGAAGTCTACGAACCTTACTTAATGCAAATAGGATTAATGCAAAGAACACATCGAGGAAGAACAGTAACACCTGCCGCTTGGAAACATTTAGGTTATGATTAGTTATTTGGGACTGGGGACTAGGGACTGGGGACTGGGAAATTTTAGATTTTAGATTTGTATTTTACTCATGAACCTCTCCTCTCTTTCTTCCCTCTGCGTCCTCTGCGTCTCTGTGGTTTAAAAATCTTCTTCTCTTCTTTCTTCGTGTCCTTCGTGTCTAAGTGCTACGCACCGCTACGCGAACGTGGTTCAAAAAAATCTCTTTCTCGAATCATAGAAGACTGCGATATTAGCCAACTACCAACTACCAAAATATAGAGATGATTCGCCTAATTCTAACTCTCCTAACTGTAGTAATTTTGTTTCTTGCTGGGTTTAATGTTTCGCCAGTAATGGCGCAAACAGAGACAGCAACTCCTAGCATTAATGAAACCGAATTATCGAAAGTTGAAACGCCGGAAACTGCACCTTCTCCTAGTATCGATCAAGAGAAATTTAAAAAGGCTAATGAAATTGCCCAAAAAGCTATTGAAGCCATCCAAAAAGGAGACTATGAAGCAGCAGAAACTTATTGGAACGAGTTAGTTGAAATGTTCCCAGATAATCCTGCTTTGTGGTCTAATTTGGGAAATAGTAAGGCAGGTCAAAATAAGCTAGAAGAAGCGATCGCAGACTACAATAAAGCCATGAAACTTGCCCCAGATGCACCCGATCCTTATCTTAACCGAGGTTTAGCGTTAGAAGGATTGGGGAAATTTGAAGAAGCGATCGCAGATTACAATCATTTACTAGAAATCGCTCCCAATGATGCACTGGGTTATAATAACCGAGGCAATGCGGAAGCAGGATTAGGGGAATGGGATAGTGCGATCGCAGATTACCGAAAAGCCTTTGAATTAGAACCAAACTTTGCTTTTGCTCGCGCCAATTATGCTTTAGCATTGTATGAAACCGGGCAAAAAGAAGTGGCAATTCGTACCATGAAAAATCTGATTCGGAAATATCCCCAATTTCCCGATATGCGTGCTGCTTTAACAGCTGCGCTATGGGAAAAAGGGCAACATGGAGAAGCAGAAAGTAACTGGGTTGCGGTGGTGGGATTGGACGATCGTTACAAAGATATAGAATGGGTGAAAACCATTCGTCGTTGGCCCTCTTCTCTAGTAGCAGCATTAGAGAAGTTTCTGAAAATAGAATAGTTTTCGTCTGTAGGACAGGCATCTTGCCTGTCACTAGGTTTGTTCCGCATATTTATCAGTCCAAGTTGTGTGCTTCCAGAAAGCAGATTCCGGTAAATCTGGTGTAGTTTGATTTTATAGTAGCTAAACCAAAAGCCCCCTTTCAACCAAAACTGAAAGGAGGCTTTTTGGTTTTGATAACTATCCTGGCACCGAGCTATTGTCCCAGGCAGCAACCCGCCAAGTATCTTCGCCGCAGCAACGTTTCACCACCGAGTTCGGGATGGATTCGGTGTGGTTCCATCGCGCCAAAAGCACCAGGAAATAATTGATAAGGTTAACCTTAACCATAAAAGAACCTTGAAGATTGCACAGCAACTTGTCTAAATCACCAATGTATGAGGTCAAGCCCTCGGTCTATTAGTATTCCTCGACTGCATCCATTACTGGACTTCCATCTAGAACCTATCAACGGGTGTTCTCCCCGTGACCTTACTGGATTAACTCCATGAGAGTACTCATCTTCAGGTGGGCTTCCCACTTAGATGCTTTCAGCGGTTATCCACTCCGCACATGGCTACCCTGCGTTTACCGTTGGCACGATAACAGGTACACCAGCGGTGCGTCCTTCCCGGTCCTCTCGTACTAAGGAAGGCTCCTGTCAATACTCTTACGCCTGCACCGGATATGGACCGAACTGTCTCACGACGTTCT
>NZ_JBHFNS010000052.1:0-51754 GCF_041929135.1 Floridaenema fluviatile BLCC-F154
GGGTACTGGGTACTGGGTACTGGGTACTGGGTACTGGGTACTGGGTACTGGGTACTGGGTACTGGGTACTGGGTACTGGGTACTGGGTACTGGGTACTGGGTACTGGGTACTGGGTACTGGGTACTGGGTACTGGGGACAAGGGGAAGTTAATTAACTTAAAACTTTCCTCTAACTCAAAACTCAAAACTCTCCCCAGTCCCTAGTCCCTAATCCCCAATCCCTTTAAACCACAGCTGGTTCCAATAGCTTAACGTTGGAATACTTAAACTCGGTAGTTGTTTGTTTTCCTTGTTCATGGGAACGCACTACCTGATGAGTCATGATGTAGTAGTTGCCAATTTTTTCGTAGTCATCCTCAAATTGCAACTCGTTAGTTACTTCGTTTGTCTGAGGATTGCGGAAAATGGCATCATAGCGAGAGGCAATGTAACCTTCGCCAGTATTCACACTTTCATGAGTATCAATGGTAAAGGCGACTCTACCCATTACCCGGCTAACTTGGCAAATTTCTGTGCCGCGAATCTTATAATTAGATCCCATCGCGTCACCTTTGACCAAAATTTCCATTGCGCCTGTAGTGTCAGTTTCGCCTAAGCTAAACTCGTTTTTCCCGTGTGCTTGTTCAAAGTTACCCCGTTTGCGGTGAGTAATTACGTCCCGCATCTGAGTATAGATGCTTTCTTTTACTTGTTCGTCTTCTACACCGCTAACTTCTACAGTCATGTCAGGTTTAACCTGCACTTTCCCTGTGTAAACTTCATCTCCCTGCTTAAGTTCAATATCAGCACTGAAGCCGGGAAATGCAGTGTCCCAAGTGTAACGGTTTTCGTAAGCACTACGAAATAAATCCTTCGCACTCTTTTGCTCAGCCACGGAACTCTCCTTGGAAGATCTGTACTGTTTCTTAGTTTAAAGGGTTTTGGAGACTGGAGAGGTGGGTAAAGTTTTGAGTTTTCAGTTTTGAGTTTTCAGTTTTGAGTTGGAGGAAAGTTTTAAGTTAATTGACTTACCAAGTCCCCAAGTCCCCAGTCCCCAGTCCCCAGTCCCTAGTCCCCCCAGCCCCCAGTCCCCAGTCCCCAGTCCCTAGTCCCCAGTCCCTAGTCCCCCACACTCCCTACTGTCAGCACTGGGTCTTGATACAATGGCACTGTGAAGGTTACGGTTGAGCCAAGTCCTTCACCCATGCTGTAGAATTCGACTTCGCCTTTCATGGCTTCGATCAGTTTTTGGGAGATGTAAAGTCCTAGTCCTGTTCCGCCGTATTGTCGATTATGTCCGCCGTTGACTTGGCTGAAGGATTGGAAGAGTCTACCTTGTTTTTCTAAGGATACGCCAATTCCGGTATCGACGACGCGGACGATCGCCATTGCAGGAATTTCTTGGTTGTTCGTAGACTTTTTCCGCTGTACTTCCGCGCTAATCATCACTCCGCCTTCGTGAGTGAATTTAATGGCATTTCCTACTAAATTCAACAATACTTGTAATAGTCTTTGGTAATTACCATTAAGGATAATTTTGTCTCTGGTGGCGGGTTTTTGGATGCGGAAACTAAGGTTTTTCTGTTGTGCCTGAGTTTTGGTAAAGTCTTCGACATTACTTAATAACTCTTCCAAAACTACTGGCCCTAATTCTAATTCCATTTTGCCAGCTTCAATTTTGGCAATATCTAAAATGTCGTTAATTACGTCGAGGAGATGCAAGGCGGAACGGTAGGCTTCTTGGATAAATTCCATTTGTTCTTTTGGATCGTCAGCCATACCTTCTAAAACTAGTTTCAGGAAGCCTAGCATTCCGTTTAGAGGTGTCCGCAGTTCGTGGGAGGTGTTGGCTAAAAATTCGCTTTTTAAGCGGGAGGCTTCTTCAGCTTGTTGACGGGCTTGTTCTAGTTCGTGGTATAAGGTTGCATGAGCGATCGCACTTCCTACCAAATCTGCCAACTCCCGCATTAATTCGATTTCATCATTACTCCACTGACGGTTTTCTTGATGGTCGTAAAGAACGATCAAACCATTTGGTTTATCTTGATAAAAAGTAGCAACTGCTAGCTTAGATTCTGGTTCTTCTGAATTATTTGACTCTTGTTCTATATTTGGTTCTAGAGTTTCTATTGTCTGAGTAAAATAAGCTGATTCCGCAATTTTGATTTTTTGCCCCAACAACGAACTCACTGATTCTGAGCGATATTCTGCCTTTACTGAGGCTTCCATACTCTCGCTTTTGTAAGCGCAAATTACACAGCGACTTACGTTTAGTCCTTTGCCTAAGTCATCTACGGTTCTTTGCCAAATCGTATCTAAATCTAGGGTGCGGCGAATATGACGAGAGATTTTTCTAATTAGTTTTTTATAGTGTTGTCCCCAATGTAATATTGATGCTTTGGCTGTATTCAGTTTTGCTTGTCCGCTACAGGCTATTTCGGCTTGCACTTGCCTGCCCATAACTAATACTTTAGTAGCAGATTCATCTGCTACTAATATGGGACTAACTATTAAATCAAACTTAAATTTATGTTCTTGGTACTGGAATTCACAGCAGAACCTTTCTGGTAGCTGATTGTCTAATATTTGTTGAATTTGTTCTAAGTAAGGGTTAGCTGCTACGGGGCCAAATGTTTCATTTAGGCAGCTATTGACGATCGCTTCTGAGTTAATTTGATATCGTTCGGCTTCTTGCCAGTAAAATGAAAGGTATTGACCTGTCACCTCTTGAACGTATACTAACTCTGATCCCAATCCCTGTAAACTGCTCGCATCGTTTGTCACAGCAGAATCTGATTTACGGTAAGAAACTTCTTGCCAATTCTGTAGTTTGATAGGCACGCTCATTGGAGTCAGTCACAATAATTTGTCAATTTAAAATCAGGAGATGTCGCCAATAGCACCCTAGTCGATCGTTTGCCAGCGTGCGCCTAGCGCCTATCGCTGTAGCGAATCAGTTTTGGTAATTTCTCCCTCACTAATTCGAGTTTATATCTTTCGCTCCAGAAAGCCAAATTTTTCTCTGGAGTACTACTAGAGTACTATAAGGTATTAATCATTCCATTCCCCACGCGGAGGTACTGGTGTGCGATTAATCGTGCGAGTTAATTCATCATCTCTTTGGTTAACTCCTCCTTTTAACCATTGTCGAATCGCTGCTTCAATCACTTTGCTGGGATCGTTGGTTAAATGGGTCAACTGACTCAACAAGTCTGAATCTAGATGAATCGATATTTCTACCTTTTCATCGGAACGCCGGGTATCAAGAACTGGTTCTTTCATTGGCAACTGTATATACTGAACTATACTACAAGCCCTAAACAGGCTATCATCAGTTTAGACTGACTCGCCTTTAAATCAAAGCGATCGGTTCAAACTATTCATGCAGTAACTAATTAATATTTTCTAACAATCTTAGCTGCTTATGAAGATCTGTATTTGAGTTATCCTCAATTCTGAAATCCTATTATAGCTTGTTGCTAACTAGGAAAGTAAATATTTCTCTTTTGTTGGTAAATGTTAACAAACCGCAATTTACTACTACAAAAAGACTCGGAAGAAAGAAGGCAGCGACCGGGCTTTTTCACTTATTTTCAACTGGTTAGTTATTTCTGTGACGCTGAGCTAATTAAATATTAAAATATCTTAAGCAAGATATCGATTTTTAGATTGAAGTTCTCCGCCCCATCTTTGAGCAAAGTTTATGACTGACGTACCCGTTTCTCGAATTCGGAATTTTTGTATTATTGCCCACATTGACCACGGTAAGTCAACCTTGGCCGATCGTCTGTTACAGGCTACTGGAACGGTAGCTGCACGAGATATGAAGGAGCAGTTCCTCGATAATATGGAACTGGAAAGAGAACGGGGGATTACGATTAAGCTACAAGCTGCCCGGATGAATTATAAAGCAAAAGACGGGCAGGATTACGTTCTTAATTTAATTGATACTCCCGGTCATGTGGATTTTTCTTATGAGGTGTCGCGGAGTCTCGCGGCTTGTGAGGGAGCTCTGCTGGTGGTAGATGCTTCTCAAGGTGTGGAAGCACAAACCTTGGCTAATGTTTATTTAGCGATCGAAAGTAACTTGGAAATTATTCCGGTTTTGAATAAAATTGACTTACCAGGTGCGGAACCGGAGCGAGTAAAAAAAGAAATTGAAGAGGTAATTGGTTTAGATTGTAGTGATGCGATTTTAGCTTCGGCAAAAGAAGGTATTGGAATTCCCGAAATTTTAGAGTCGATCGTTCATTTAGTACCTGCACCTCAAGATACTGTAGAAGAACGCTTACGAGCGTTAATTTTTGATAGTTATTATGACAGTTATCGGGGGGTAATTGTTTATTTTCGGGTGATGGATGGAACGGTGAAAAAGGGCGATCGTGTGCGCTTAATGGCAAGTGGCAAAGAATACGAAATTGACGAATTAGGTGTACTTTCTCCCAATCAAATTCAGGTTGACAATCTCCATGCTGGTGAAGTAGGTTATCTAGCAGCTGCAATTAAAGCTGTAGAAGATGCTCGTGTCGGTGACACAATTACTTTAGCAAATGCCGCTGCCAAGGAACCATTACCCGGTTATACTCAAGCAAAACCAATGGTATTTTGTGGAATGTTTCCTACTGATGCCGATCAATTTCCTGACTTGCGGGAAGCTTTAGAAAAGCTGAAGTTAAATGATGCCGCTTTGTCTTATGAACCGGAAACTTCTAGTGCAATGGGATTTGGTTTCCGTTGCGGTTTCTTGGGTTTATTACACATGGAAATTGTCCAAGAAAGGCTGGAAAGAGAGTATAATTTGGATTTGATTATTACTGCTCCTTCGGTAGTTTATCGAGTGACAACTAATAAAGGAGAAGAGTTATTAATCGATAATCCTAGCACTTTACCAGACCCGCAATTTCGAGAGCAAATTGAGGAGCCTTATGTACAAGTAGATATGATTACCCCGGAAGAGTATGTCGGAACATTGATGGAATTAGGTCAAAGCCGACGCGGTGTTTTCAAAGATATGAAATACTTGACTTTAGGGCGGACTACTTTAAGTTATGAATTGCCTTTAGCGGAGGTGGTGACTGACTTTTTCGATCAAATGAAATCGCGATCGCGCGGCTATGCCAGTATGGAGTATCATTTGATTGGTTATCGGGAAAATCCTTTGGTACGTTTGGATATTTTGATCAATGGCGATCCCGTAGATTCTTTAGCAATGATCGTTCACCGAGAAAAAGCTTATTATGTCGGGCGAACTTTGGTGGAAAAATTAAAAGAATTGATCCCCCGTCACCAGTTTAAAATTCCTTTGCAAGCAGCAATTGGTAGTAAAGTAATTGCCAGCGAACATATTCCCGCACTGCGAAAAGATGTGTTGGCAAAATGTTATGGTGGTGATATTTCTCGGAAGAAAAAACTACTGCAAAAACAAGCTAAGGGTAAAAAGCGAATGAAGGCTATTGGTACAGTAGATGTACCTCAAGAAGCTTTTATGGCTGTGTTACGCTTGGATAAAGAATAACTGAGAATTAACCACTAAAAGAAAACAGATGATTTTCAAGTCATCTGTTTTTTTTGATTTAAGCTTTATCAAGAAGTGTGAAGAAGTTGTTAGTTTGTGGCAGTGAGGAATAAAGATTTAATGAATTGCATGAATAAAGGTGAATTTTTGCGGCATAATTTGCTAATCTTGCTATTTGTGTAGTTGATTTTGTCAGAAAAGAAGTCAGCAGTTATGCTATCAGCCGATAAATCCGAAGTAAGATCAAGCTCAATAAGTATCTTTAAGGTTAAAGATAGTTATAGACTGAGGGATATTTCTGGAGTTATAGTTATAACGGCGGTCTTAGCTGCTGAAAATAACCTACAGCTTACAGAGAAACTATGAGAATTTTAGTAACAGGTGGAGCCGGATTTATTGGTTCCCATCTTATCGATCGCTTAATGGCACAAGGACATGAAGTTTTGTGCTTAGATAATTTTTATACCGGACATAAACGTAATTTGCTGAAGTGGTTAGATCATCCATATTTTGAATTGATCCGCCATGATGTTACCGAACCAATTCTGTTAGAAGTGGATCAAATTTATCACCTAGCTTGTCCAGCTTCGCCTGTACACTATCAATTTAATCCCATCAAGACAGTAAAAACAAATGTGATGGGAACAATTAATATGTTGGGATTAGCTAAACGGGTAAAAGCGAGGTTTTTGTTAGCTTCGACTTCGGAAGTATACGGCGATCCCGACGTGCATCCCCAAACGGAAGAATATCGGGGAAATGTGAATACGATCGGCATTCGTTCGTGTTATGACGAAGGTAAGCGAATTGCTGAAACTCTGGCTTTTGACTATCATCGGGAAAATAATGTGGAAATTCGGGTAGCAAGGATTTTCAATACTTACGGTCCTCGAATGCTGGAAAATGATGGAAGAGTGGTGAGTAATTTTATCGTTCAGGCTTTGCGGGGAATTCCTTTAACAGTTTACGGAACTGGTTCACAAACTAGAAGTTTCTGTTATGTTTCAGACTTAGTAGAAGGATTGATGCGGTTAATGAATGGAGATCGTACTGGCCCAATAAACTTGGGAAATCCAGATGAATATACTATTTTAGAACTAGCACAAAAAATTCAGCAGATGGTTAACCCAGATGCAGATATTAAGTATGAACCTCTACCGCAGGACGATCCCAGACAAAGACAACCGGACATTACTAAAGCGAAAAATTGGTTGGGATGGGAACCAACCATAGCTTTAGAACAGGGTTTGAAGTTAACTATAGAAGATTTTCGCGATCGCATCTACAATTCTCCATCCTCAGCCGTTAGCAAATGATTTAGCGATGATAGCGATCGGATTGGGTGGTCTGGGTACTATGAAATAAGTCCTGAAGTTGACAATTCCCACCTGATACCGAAACAGCTTAATTCCTATGCCAAAGTTTTAAGGTTGGCTGAATAATTTGACTGAAGGCTGATTATTTACTCTGTAAAATTTCTTTTGAGGATTCAACGTAATATGCGTGTTTGTGTAATTGGTACTGGATATGTCGGTTTAGTGACAGGCGTTTGTTTGGCACATATCGGACATCATGTTATCTGCATCGATAACAATGAAGAAAAAGTTAAGTTAATGAAATCTGGACAGTCACCAATTTTTGAACCGGGACTGTCAGAATTAATGCAATCTGCGGCTAAGGAAGGAAGATTAGAATTTTCTTCGGATTTAGCTGCGGGTGTTAATCATGGAGAAATTTTATTTATTGCTGTCGGTACTCCGCCTTTACCAACTGGTGAAAGCGATACTCGTTATGTAGAAGCGGTAGCTAGAGGAATTGGCGCTAATTTGAATGATGGCTACAAGGTTATTGTCAATAAATCTACCGTACCCATTGGTTCCGGTGACTGGGTGCGGATGATTGTCATGGATGGAATTAAAGAACGGCAAAAAGTGCTTGTAGGTGCTGGTGGCGTTATCAGCGATGAGGAAGTAGAAAAAATTGCCGCAGATTTTGATGTGGTAAGTAACCCAGAATTTCTCCGGGAAGGTTCGGCGGTTTATGATACTTTCAATCCCGATCGCATTGTCTTGGGAAGCAATAGCGAAAAGGCGCTGTCGATGATGGAAGAATTGTATGCTCCGATCACGGCGCGGAAGTATGCTGAAGATACATCTTTACCACCAGTACCAGTGGTGAAAACGGATATTAACTCAGCAGAAATGATTAAGTATGCGGCGAATGCTTTCTTAGCAACTAAGATTAGCTTTATTAACGAAGTCGCGAATATTTGCGATCGGGTTGGTGCTGATGTTACCCAAGTTGCTAGAGGTATTGGTTTAGATTCTCGTATTGGTGGCAAGTTTTTACAAGCGGGAATTGGTTGGGGTGGTTCTTGCTTCCCGAAAGATGTTTCGGCTTTAGTTCATACTGCTGATGACTATGGTTATGAAGCTCATTTGTTAAAAGCTGCTGTGAGTGTTAACCAACGTCAACGTTTAATTGCTGTAGAAAAATTACAGCATGAATTGAAAATCCTCAAAGGTAAAACTGTTGGTTTATTAGGTTTAACTTTCAAACCTGATACTGATGATATGCGCGATGCACCTGCATTAAATATTATCGAACAATTGAATCGTTTAGGTACAAAAGTTAAAGCTTACGATCCTTTAGTTTCCCAAACTGGTTTGCGTCATGGTTTAACTGGTGTAATTGTGGAAACCGATCCCGATCGCTTAGCTGATGGTTGCGATGCTTTGGTTTTAATTACTGATTGGCAACAGTTTTTGAGTTTAGATTACGCTAAAATGGCGAAACAAATGAACTCTCCAGTAATTATTGATGGTCGGAATTTCCTCGATCGCAAAGCACTAGAAGCTGCTGGTTTCCATTACGTAGGTGTCGGCAGATAAGATTTTGTTCCTCAATCAAAAATCATTACAAATTCCGAACTGTAAGTGTATTTTACAGTTCGTTTTTTTATCAAAGTTGGTAGTAGCGACTTCAGTCGTACCCTTAAAGTTTAATTAACACCGATAACAACCACCCAATAAATCCACCACCCAAAACCAACCAAGCAGGATTTACGTGATATCCAATAGTTAAAATTGCCGCAATGATAGCTAGTAATATGGCGATCGGATCGACTAAAGTAACCGTCGCTAATCTAAGAATTACAACTGCCATTAACGCCACTGCACTAACATTTACTGCATCTAAAAAAGCAGCAGTCCATTGAGAATTTCGCAGCAAAGGAATCAGGGGGTTTAAAATCAAAACAAACAAAAAAGAAGGTAAGAAAATACCGATAGTAGCCACAATTGCGCCAGGAATTCCAGATATCACATAGCCAATAAAAGTGGCAGTAGAAAGGATCGGACCAGGGGTAAATTGACCAACTGCGATCGCATCCAGCAATTGCTGCTTAGTTAACCAATGATATTGTCCAACTAATTCTCCTTCCAAAAAAGCTATTAACAAATATCCTCCTCCAAATAAGACACTGCCAACTTTTAGGAAAAATAAGCCTAATTGCCACAAAGGAATATTTTCAGGTTTCGGAAATGGTGTAACTTTTGCTAATAGGGTGGAAAAAGGAAGAGTAATTAGTAAACTATTTAAGTTATTATTTGGTTGGTTGAATTTATCGGATATTTGTAACCAAAACATTCCCAAAAATCCGCCTAAAAGCAGAGCGATCGCTTCATTTAAACCCAGCCAAGTTGCTCCGGCTACAGGTATAGCAATTAACCACATTTTGCGACTTTTAAAAGCCGATTTTCCCAAGCGCCAAATGGCATTTAAGATAATCGCTAAAACCACAGGTTTTATGCCACTTAAAAAAGGAGTAACTTGGGGTAATTGACCAAATTTGACATAAATCCAGGCAAAAATAGCGGTGATTGTAACTGCTGGAACAATAAAACATACACCTGCAATTATTAAACCTAGCCAACCACCGCGAATATAACCGATGTGAATTGCCATTTCTGTAGAATTAGGGCCAGGGATTAAATTGGTTGCACCTAATATGTCTAAAAACTGTTCTCTAGTTAACCATTGTCGCCTTTTGACAACTTCATCTTCCATGATCGAAATGTGAACTGCTGGGCCACCGAATCCGATGATACCTAGTTTGAAAAATAACTTTGCTATTTCCGTTTGTCGATCGATTGTCAGGTTATTCATAACTTTTTCCTGAAATTACTCGTTGCATAGGGAAATCTTGAAATAACACGCATAAGTCTGTTATTTGGGCAGATTTTCATCAAGGAGTGTTACTTAATGATTAACTTTTTTTCTCAAGCTGCTGTAGGTACAGCGGCGACGATCGCGATCGCTGTTACCCTAGCAGTTAAACCCGCTAATGCTCAAACTACCACTGTTTGCCACAGCGTTAATTATCAACCTGCAACTTGTTCCTTGGATACTCGCGGAGGTGTGGTTTTAGATAAAGAGTATTCCAATGCAGTTTGTGAGGGTAATTGGGGTTTTGAAGATGGTTTTGTTTGGGTAGAAAATGGCTGTCGGGCTAGATTTCGGGCGGCTGGTAATTTTGGTTTTGCACCAGAAAGAGGCGAACCTTACCCCAGCGAAGGTTCTTATCCTCCTGGTGATTATTCAGAAGAAGGCGATCGCGAATATTATGAAGAGGAAAATTAAGGAGGTAGGCTCAGTTTTACTGTGTAATTTTAGACTGATGTTTGGTTGATTGGATTTGCGATCGGCATTAATTCTTACTGAAAATCTTAAGTTTTTCTAAAGATTACAGGTAGGAATTTTTGCCGTTATTTTTGTTAAATATTTTACCTGATAACTACGATACAATGAACACTGAGATGCCAACGATCGATCAAAATCCGTAGGGGCGGGTTTAGCCAAAATCTTTAAATTCCCACAAACAACATTGAAATCAAAACCCGCCCTTCATCCATGTTTTTGTAGGTAATTGGCTAATTTCAGATCGTCTGTTAACACTAAATATTGCTCTCTAGCCACATTGATTATTCCACAATCAGTTAAGCCAAACTTAGCAAAATTCTCTGTCTGTGTAGCAATAAGCTGTTACGCATTTAAAAGTCATATTGTAGGGTGCGTCAGATTTAGATATTTTCCTTTCTACATAGGCTTTACCGTCTGACGCACCCTACTCGTTAATAAGTGAAGCCAAAAGAGCATTACATATTCAAGTTTCCCGAATAGAATCAGAGATAACAAAGTTGTGGGGAAGAAGTTTTTAGCCGAGAAACAACAGAGAAAATTCGAGTTATGTTGCATGGAGAAACAAAACCAATTAAATCTATTGCTGTTGATGTTTTTTCTTATCCCTCTCCTGCTAAAGCATCTTAATTATCAACATTTCACAATATTATGTTAAGTTAGGTGGAGTTTTTAACCGAATTGGTTGGTGAAAAGATTTTAACTCAGCGGAAGTGCGATCGCTCATCAATGAAAGGCTCAAAATGCGATCGCCAACACTCAACTAAGCAACCAACAAAGGTTTTTCAGGAAGCATTCTCGGTTCTGGTAATGGTTGATTTTCTTCCAGAAGCATTTCCACAAAAGTCTCGATTACTTCCTGACCATTTTTAGCCGCTTCTTCATAAGTTCTACCATGAATATGAAACTGCTGCCAGGGAAATTCCGGCAAATGAACCAAGAAAAGTTGATCCTCTTCCGACCATTGAATTACCATGCTGTAGTGATAGCTCATTCTTCACCTTCCAGGTTTTTATTCTGATGAGTCAAGTTAACTA
The DNA here is from genome assembly GCF_041929135.1 of Floridaenema fluviatile BLCC-F154. Classification (NCBI taxonomy): domain Bacteria; kingdom Bacillati; phylum Cyanobacteriota; class Cyanophyceae; order Aerosakkonematales; family Aerosakkonemataceae; genus Floridanema; species Floridanema fluviatile. Next base: position 11,231 of record NZ_JBHFNS010000052.1, read on the forward strand.
TGCTGCTATGTCCGATGATCAATTAAGACAATATTTTCTCAGACATCGAGAGGACAAAAAGGCACTTCGAGCTTATTTGGATAGACTGAGCGATCGCCCACCTCATATTATTACAACAGTTGACGACCCCGACTTTGATACCAAAATTCAAGCAGCAATCTTGCGGCAAATGCAAGCCTCCGATAGTAACGATGAAACGACAGTCTAAATCACGATCGACCGTCAAAATTCAAAAGGCAAAAGAAGTTAGTTTGTACTCCTTTTGCCTTTTAAATTTCCAATTACCTCAAAACTAAAAATCAGCCAGTTTTAGGAAAGTGTTCAATTTGAGCATAACCACTGAAGAGTAATTTTTTTCCTTGAGTTTCTAAACGGTTAATTCTCATGGTTACGCCGTCGAGATCGAAGCGATCGAGATCGACCATGTTATTTAACACTTCAGCCAAAGCATTTGCCAGAGATTGGGAAATTTCTCGGAGAGATTCAGGAACGGCTTCAGATTGAAATACAGGGTTTTGAAAAGCAATGCGGCGACGACGTTCTACGGCTAAAGTCATCAGCATGGAAATTGGTACGGTGCCATGATTGGGAAGTTCAGCTTTGGCAAATAGACGAATCCGGTTGCCGTTTTCGAGTTCGATATGCACTTCGTTGAAGGAAACAGGCTGTCCTCCCGAAAGTTCGCTTAAAGAGTCAGAGGAGAGATTTTGCAGACGTTTGGTAACTAGTTCGGCTTGGAAAGCTTCGTTGATGCCAGTTTCGGAAAGGGTAACTTGAGCGATCGCCTGTGTTGGCTGTTTCAGAGAAATCTTACCACTCAAAATCGAACTGAAGTCAATGGAGACAGCATCCGTCTCAAAAGACATCTCCTCAACCGGAAATTGTCTCCGAATCACCAAGCCCCGACCATTCATTTTAAAACTGTCGATGCTACCTTGTAACAGTTTGTTGGAAGGAGAGCAGCGGACAAATACCTCCACAGACTCGCTCTTACTGAACAAGTGGCGGATGGATTGGCTGGCAACCGTGTTGAGCATTTTTTCGCCCCAGTCAGTGCCAGGATTATTATTAAAACCAGTCAGACCACCTAACATAAAGATTTGTGTCTACAGAGGATCTTCATCCTTTGTAACAAAATATGAAGAACAGAGCAATGATTTGGCGATACCAAGTTTAAATTTCATTCATAAGTAAGGGATTTGGGACTGGGGAAAGTTTTGAGTTGTAGGGGCGGGTTTAGCAGACGAGTCTGTGTTCACAGCAGAAGAATTAACGACAAAACCCGCCCCGACTCTCTGTGAGGGCGGGTTTTGCCTAAAGATTATTTGTCAGCGAAAAAGGTTGTCTATCAAACTCGCCCCGACTCTCTGTGAGGGCGGGTTTTGCCTAAAGATTATTTGTCAGCGAAAAAGGTTGTCTACTAAACCCGCCCCTACATCAACTTCCCCAAAAGCACTTCTACCTCTTCTGGAATAGGTCGATCGCAAACTGTAGAGCAAGTCTGATGCTTTACCTGTTGAGGTGAGGATTGGGGAAATTTTTGTCAACCTTGGTTGACAAAAATCTTACCAAAAAAAATGGGTTTAAAGCCCCGTCCTTGTAGGACGGCTTTCGTTAATCATGATATACTTATGCCAAATCAATCAGCGTAAATATGTTGGTATTTGAAGCCAAACTTCAGGGAACAAAACAGCAGTATGAAAAGCTGGATGAAGCCATTCGTACAGCAAGGTTTGTTCGCAACAGTTGCATCAAATACTGGATAGACAATAAGAGAATTGGCAAATACGAGTTGAGTGCTTATTGCGCGGTACTTGCCAAAGAATACCCTTGGGCGAGAAAACTTAATTCTCAAGCTCGACAGGCATCGGCGGAACGTGCATGGAGTTCCATTGCTCGGTTCTATGACAACTGTAAAAAAAGTCAGCCAGGAAAAAAAGGTTTTCCCAAATTCAAAAAGCATCAAACTCATGGTTCTGTGGAATACAAAAACACAGGCTGGAAACTTTCGGAAGATAGGCGATATATCACCTTCACCGATGGGTTTGAAGCAGGATGTTTTAAATTGTGGGGAACTCGCGACTTGCACTTCTATCAATTGAAGCAGATTAAGCGAGTTAGAGTTGTCCGTCGTGCTGACGGGTACTACGCTCAGTTTTGCCTGGATGTGGAACGGGTAGAGAGACGAGAACCAACAGGTAAAAACATTGGGTTGGATGTTGGACTGACTAATTTCTATACCGATTCGGATGGGCGGACGGTGGAAAATCCCCGTCATTTGAGAGAGTCCGAAAAGGCTCTCAGACGACTGAGTAAAAAACTCTCTCGTACTGCCAAAGGCTCGAAAAATAGAGCCAAAGCGAGAAATTGTTGGAGTAGAAAGCACCTGAAGGTAAGCAGGCAGCGTCAAGATTTTGCCGTGAAGTTGGCAAGATGCGTCATCCAGTCTCACGACTTGGTTGCCTACGAGGACTTGCAGGTGCGAAACATGGTAAAGAATCGGAGATTGGCAAAATCTATCTCTGATGCGGCATGGACAAATTTTCGTCAATGGTTGGAATATTTTGGCAAGGTATTTGGAGTGGTGACGGTTGCCGTGCCACCTCACTACACTAGTGCTGATTGCTCCCACTGTGGAAAGCCTGTGAAGAAGTCTCTTTCGCAAAGAACTCATAGATGTCCTGATTGTGGGTTCATCTTAGACCGCGATTGGAACGCCGCAATCAACATACTAGAAAAAGCACTTCGTACCGTAGGGCATACGGGAACGCTAGCCCTGAGCTTAGTCGAAGGGAACGCCTCTGGAGATATCGACCTCTGCTTAGGTGAGGAAACTCCTTTAAGTAAGCCGAGTCACAGAAAGAGGAAGCCCAAGAAGTGATTCTTGGAATCCCTGTGCGTTTACGCCAGGGAGGATGTCAATTCAGGTGGGCATCCTCAGCTGAGATAAGGTAGAGAAAAGTTTTTGTCCCAAACAATCATGTCAAAAGAACTGGCAATTTGTACTCGCGGACTGACTAAGCAATTCGATCGCTATATTGCTGTCAATGATGTTGATTTAGAAGTAGCAGTAGGAGAAGTTTATGGTTTAATTGGGCCAAATGGGGCGGGGAAAACGACGTTGATCCGAATGTTGGCGGCGGCGGAAGAACCGAGTATTGGGGAAATTTACATTAATGGCGAGAGGTTGTTACGCGATCAAAGTAACCCAACTTTAAAGCAGCGACTTGGTTATCTTCCTGATGATTTTCCGCTTTATGATGATTTGACAGTTTGGGATTATTTAGATTATTTTGCCCGACTTTATCGATTGCGGGAACCGCGGCGCAGACAAAGGTTATATGAAGTTTTGGAATTGGTGCAGCTGACCAATAAGCGCAATAGTCCAATTAACACTTTGTCGCGAGGGATGAAACAGCGGCTTAGTTTGGCAAGAACAATTATTCACGAACCAATTTTACTCTTGTTAGATGAACCTGTTTCGGGGTTAGATCCGATCGCTAGAATGCAGTTTCGAGAAATTATCAAAACTTTGCAAGAAGCGGGAATGACAATTTTAATTTCTTCCCATGTTTTAACTGATTTGGCAGAACTTTGCACTTCGGTAGGAATTATGGAATTGGGATATTTAGTGGAAAGTGCGAGTTTAGCAGAACTTTATCGCCGCCTTAGTCGCCAGCAAATCATCATGTCTACTTTGGGAAATTTAGATCCGCTGTTATCAGAGTTGAAAAACTCTCCCTTAGTTGAAGGATATGAAGTTTTGTTAGGAACAAATCAAGTCAGGGTTGATTTTAGCGGGACTGCAAAAGATTGTGCTAAGCTGTTGCGATCGCTAGTGAAAGCTGGCATTCCCTTAAATGAATTCCATTGTACTCAAGAAGATTTAGAAACCATCTTCTTAAAAATGGGTCACAAACAAGCATCTTAATAGTCACCAATCCTAAGCATAAAATAAATGGAGGAGGAAAAATGATCGGGAATGCGATCGACGAAATCGGCAATTTAAATCCCCAAATGTGGCGCGAAATTAAAGGTCGCCTCAAACCTCGAAACATAGTAATCAGCGTAGCTATTTCCCTACTCACCCAATTTTTGCTTGTTCAGTATTTCTTAACTCAACTTCCCTCTGAACCTATTTCAGGAAAATTTCGATCTCCTATTTACAACACTTATTGTACAGGAAAACGTACTTATGAATATTCCTCAAATGTTGTCTGTATTCGAGATAGTTTTGGTAACTTCATCATCAACTGGGAACTTTGGAATCGAGATGTATTTGTTTGTTTAAGTTTTGTTGCCATCTTTTCCTTGTTAGTAATAGGAACTTATTTACTAATCAACGATTTATCTCAGGAAGAACGGCGCGGAACCTTAAATTTTATTCGCCTCAGTCCTCAATCCAATCTAAGCATTTTAATAGGCAAAATTTTCGGCGTTCCCATTTTACTTTATCTCGCCATTGTGCTAGCAATACCTTTGCACTTGTGGACAGGGATATCAGGAATTGGAAATTTTGAGGATTACTCAGATCAAGACTTCAACTTCGGTCTTTATCCATTAGGTCAGATAGGGTGTTTTTACTGTGTTGTTATTGCTTGCTGCATTCTATTTTATAGTGCAGCATTACTCTATTCTTTAGTGAGTAATTGGTTAGGAGGTTTTCAACCTTGGTTAGGTACTGGAGTAGTTTTAGGTTTTCTTTGGTTGAATTACTTACTTACCTATTCTCCCCTAAATACTCCCCTTTCTTGGCTAAGATTGCTCACGCCATTTGATTTAATTCCTGATGTATTGCATAGTTCTTTTTATCGGTATAACTACCAGTATTTGAGCAAATCACTTAGTCTTAATCTACAATGGTACAACTTACCAATTGGTGAAATTGGGTTTTTTAGAAAAACTAGGGCATTTTTACGTCTGTTTTCTTTGCTAAATTTTGCCCTGTGGAATTGTTGGATTTGGCAAGCTTTAAATCGCTCTTTTCGTAACCCCAATAAAACTATTCTCAGCAAGGGTCAAAGCTATTTATTAACAGCTTGTTTCCAGATTTCCTTAATCGGATTTACCGTACCTGGATATACTTCTAATTATCTTTCAGCAAAAGACTGGCTGTTTCAACACTTCATGTTTTTATGTGCCTTAAACTTCCTGCTGTTTTTAGTGTTAATTGCCATTCTTTCACCCCATCGTCAAGTGTTACATGATTGGGCACGTTACCGACATCAAAACCAGGGTAAATCACTGATTAAAGATTTGATATTCGGTGAAAAAAGCCCTGCATTAGTCGCAATAGCAATTAATTTGGGAATAGCAATTACTGCTATCAGTTTATGGAGTTTAAGTTCCGCAGCAGAGTTTAAGTATAAAGCTGCTACCCTAGTCAGTCTAGCTTTCGCATTTACTTTAGTCATGCTTTATGCTGTCCTAACTCAAATATTGTTGTTTGTTCGCATCAAAAACAATATTATTTGGGCAATTGGTGCATTAAGCGCCAGCATTTTTCTGCCCCTAATTGGGTTAGCAGTATTCCAAGTTAATCCTGATAAAAGTTTAGGTTTTCTTTGGTACTTTTCTGTGTTAGCACCCCTAGCAACTTATTGGGAAGAAACCCCAGTAGTACAAATCTTTGTATCAGCTTTAGCACAGTGGACTGTAATTGGATTATTAACTGTACAGTTAACCAGAAAACTGCAACTTGCTGGAGAATCTGCTACTAAAGCTTTATTGCAAGAACGAAAAGCTTTACCTGCAAGAAACCTGTGAAAAAACAATGATTATTGGTGGAAAAATTTCTGCCAATAGCTACTCGCAAATTACCAGTTATAAATTTGAGGAAACATCATGAAATCAAACTGGTTAGATAGAATAGGCGATTTAAATCCGCAAATGTGGCGAGAAATTAAAGGACGCTTTAAAACCCGAAATTTAATTGTTGCCGCTATCATCTCTCTTTTGGGGCAATTTACCCTGTTAATGATGGCGATGGGAGGATTGCCAACTGACGATCGTAACCCAGGCTCAACTGAAAAAAATTATCACAAATATTGTACAGGAATTTCTCAAGAATGTCTCCAAGATGGCTTAGGTAACTTTGTCATTAACTGGCAACTTTGGTGGATAGAAATATTTACAGTTCTGAGTGTGATTGGCATTTTTGTTCTGTTAGTTGCAGGTACATATATGCTAATCATTGACTTAGCAAAGGAAGAAAAAAATGGAACTTTGAATTTTATTCGCCTTAGTCCTCGCACTAGCCAAAGCATTTTATTCGGTAAAATTCTTGGTGTTCCGTTTTTACTTTATGTCTTCGCTGCTTTCGCTTTACCTTTACATTTTTGGGCGGGTATTTCTGCTGGCATTCCTTTTATGGGGATTCTAATTTATTGGGCGGTTATTGTTGCTAGTTGCTTTTTCTTTTACAGCACAAGTTTGCTATTTGGTTTGTTTAGTTCGGCTTTTAGTGGGGTTCAACCTTGGTTAGGTAGCGGTTTAGTTTTAATGTTTCTTTTGGCAACTTGTTCACTGCCAATAGCTAACCTGCCAACAGATTGGATAAATCTGTTTTCTCCCTATACAATTTTGTCTTATGTGGTGAATGCTAGTCCAGTAGAAAATAGTTTTTCTTTTTCCTATTTGAATTTAGATAGTTGGCAATGGTTTTACTTCCCATTAGGTAGCAATGCTGTGGCAACTATCAGTTTTTCACTGTTTAATTATGCTCTCTGGAGTTACTGGATTTGGCAAGGTTTGCAGCGTCGTTTCCATAATCCAACTAAGACAGTTCTTAACAAAGGTCAAAGTTATTCACTTGTAGTTTGTGTGGAAATCATGTTTTTAGGTTTTGCGCTACAAGCGAATAATGAGTCATATTCAAGGCTAGATTCAACGGAAAGCAATTTTTTGATTCTGCTGATTTTGAACCAATTACTATTTTTGGGTTTAATTGCGATTTTATCTGTGCAGCGACAAGCTTTACAAGATTGGGCAAGATATCGCCGGGAAAGAATCGGAAATCGTTGGGGTTTTTGGAGTCGGGATTTAATCAAAGATTTGCTTTGGGCGGAAAAGAGTCCGTCTATTTTGGCAATAGCAATTAATCTCGTTGTGACTTTTGTAATATTGTCTGCTTGGGTTGTTTTCAGTTCTAGTAATTGGAATTCAATTCTGGCATTACCTCTTCTGGCAGTTACCATGAGTTTGATCTTAATTTATGCAACGATCGTACAATTAATACTGCTGATGCGAGCTAAAAAACGGATGCAATGGGCGGCTGTTGTAGTTATCGCTTTAGTAGTTTTGCCGCCAATTTTTCTGGGTGTTTTATCAGTTTCTCCTGATAATTTTCCTCTGCTTTGGCTGTTTACTGTTTTCCCTTGGGCTGTTACTCAGAATGCGTCAGATGCGTTAGTAGGAGTTATTTTTACTGCTTTTGTCTGTCAATTGGGAATTTTCGCGGTGTTGAATGGGCTGTTAAATCGACAGTTAAAGGTAGTTGGGAAATCGGAAACTAAGGCTTTACTCAAATAAATCTAGATCCCCGACTTCTTCAAGAAGTCGGGGATCTAAGGGATCTGAAGATTTAGGTTTTTATTTTGAGGGCTTTTTTGATTAGTTCGGGGACTTGGGAGGGACGATCGGCAATGGGAATTTTGGCTTGTCTGAAGCTGGCAATAATGCTTTCGGTACTTTCGGGATCTGTGCCTAAAATTGGTAGGGAAACTATTAAGTCGCTGGCGTGAAGTTGACGTTTGCGTGGTGGACCTAAACGTCCGGCGACGTAGGCAATGACGGGCTTTTCTAGTTTTTCTTTAATATATTGAACGGCGGTTTCTTCAATGCCATCGTCTATTTGACTGACTAAAACGATCGCCTTTGTATTTTTATCTTCATTCAATATTGTTAACCATTCCAATAAGGAAGAACCAATGATAGTATCATTACCAATGCTGACGCAAATTGATTGACCTAACTCTGCTTTTGTCAGTTCTAATGCAACTTCGGAAGTTAGGGTATCACTGCGGCTAATCATACCGACGGAACCGTGAGAATAAAATTCTACTGGATAGGTTCCTAACAAAATTTTTCCTGGTACTATAATTCCGAGGGAATTTGGTCCGACAACTAAGGTATTTGTTGCTTCGGCTTTTCGCAGCAAACAAACCATATCCAGGGGTGGAACTCCCTGTGTAATGATGATAATTTGATGAATATCAGCTGCGATCGCTTCGAGTGCCGCATCTAAAGCTAAATAAGGCGGAACAAAGATCATTGTAGTTGCGATCGTCCCCATTTCTGACACTGCTTGTTCTACCAAGTCAAAAATCGGAATCCCATCTAATGTTTGTCCCCCTTCTCCAGGACTCACTCCAGCCACTACATTAGTCCCATAAGCTTTCATCCGAACAGCATGGACAGCTGCGAGTGGTTCGTTGATACCTTGAATTAAAACTTTATCTTCTGGGCTGAGTTTCATAATTAGGTGTTTAGCACCCTAAAAGTGCTTAATTTTTCAATGAGCCTAGATCGTAACTGCTAAAGTTTAACAGTTGGTTATTTGGGATTAACTAGTTTTGTTTCAACTAACGTCCCAATAAATTCGGAATATCTTCACATCCACCGGGAATAGTATTTCTAGTTTTTTCTCCTCCCCAAGCACAGCAATAGTAACGCTGTTCTTCTGATAATCTGTGGACATTGGTAAAGTCGGCATTTTCTACTACTGCCCCAGTATTTGCACCTGTTTGAAAGTCAGGAATTAAGCTGCGACTCCGAGGAGAAGCTGTTTCTAGTTTACCGTAAAAAAATTTCGTTCCTTTCAAATCTGCACCAGAAAGATTAGCTTCAAATAAAATTGTCCGGGCAAAATTAGCATGAACTAAATCGCAGCGGCTAAGATTAGCTCTGACTAAGTTAGCGTCACTTAAATCTGTCCAACGTAGGTCTGTACCAGAAAGATCTGCTCCTGCTAATATTACTCCTAAATCGATGACTCGCACTCCTTCTTGGCGGTCTTCTTGATAACCACCCATTCCATCTAAGATGGGACGACCTAAATGTTGATCTCGACGGAGTGGCGTAAGTAACCTCGATCGGGACAAAAACCGCAGAACTTTGGCTTTACCTGTACCATCGATGCTACTAAGTAGGGCAGCGGTACGACCTTCGGCGAAGATTCTTTCTTGGGGCCAATCTTCTAATAAGCCTTCTTCACCTAATGCTAAATCAGAAACTCCTTGAAAGTAAGCGTCGATTGTTTGTTGTTGAGTGATTAAGTTTTGTTGGTTGGTGAGACGGTTTTGTTCGATGGTTAAGTCGCGAGAGATTACGTATTGTTGCCATGCGACGTAGACGGCGAGAACTGCGATCGAAATTTGTCCTAATGCACCACACCATTCTGCTAACGCGCCGGAAGCTTCCCAGTCAACTGTTCTAAACCATGCTCCAATATAGCGATAAACTCCCAGGAATTCTAGTAATCCGGCGATCGCTAATATTCCAGAAACTCCCACAAAAAAGATGATTCTTTCTTGCCGGGGCAGAAATTGATTTAACCAGTTGCCTAAAGGCGACCACAATACCCGAATTGATACTAGCAAAGCGACTATTGAACCGGAGATTCCTACCCAGAAATTGTTAATAATTAATCCGACGATCATCAGGGCGATCGCTATCAAAATTAATCCTAATATTGAGGTGTGTGGAGGAGTCCAAGTTTTAATTTTTCCTGATGTAACAGGTGGTAGATATGTGTAGGGTTTATACAACAATGAATCTGCTTCGCTATGCGCCCTAACTACTTGAGCAACTTGACTATTACTACTACCATTAGGACTTTCTATTGAGGAATTAGAACCAGGTTGGTTAGCAAAAGAATCAGGATCTTGAGTCATTAGATTTTCGATTTTCTGGTTGAAATTTGTAATTGCCGATCGCCAAAGATAAAAATGTTAACTAATCATCAACATTTTTATCTTTGCTGAGTTCGAGGATCTAAAGCATCGCGCAATCCATCTCCTAATAAATTAAAAGCCAAAACTGTTAATACAATAAGTAAAGCTGGGGGCCAAATTAACCAAGGTTGCAGCACTAAAATAGAAGCGTTTGTCGCCAAGGTCAACATATTTCCCCAAGAAGGATCGGGTTGCTGAATTCCTAAACCAATTAAACTCAAAATCGACTCAGCAACGATAAAACCTGGAACTGCTAAAGTAGCAGAAATTATGATATAAGTTGCAGTTTGGGGCAAGACATGACGGAGAATAATATAAAAAGGATTACCGCCCATTGTCTTAGCAGCTTGAACAAATTCCCGTTCTTTAAGTGATAACACTTGTCCGCGAATTACTCTAGCTAAACCAGACCAACTAACGAATGAGGTAATTACAACTATGAGTAAAAACCTTTGCGAACTAGTTAAACCTGGTGGTAATACTGCGGCGAGGGCGACTAACAAATAAATGCTGGGAATAGTCATTAACACTTCTACTATCCGCATTAAAATGCTATCTACCCAACCGCCAAAGTAACCGGAAATTCCCCCAACTAACATTCCCAAAGGGAAGGAAATAGCAATTCCCACTAAACCAATACTAAGGCTAATTCTGCCGCCAAAAACCAAACGGCTAAATTGATCTCGTCCTTGTTCGTCGGTGCCTAAAAGGTTAAATTTGGCTTCTCCGGTTGTGCCAAATAAATGTAAATCTAAAGGAATTCCGGGGAAAATTACGATTTCGTCGCGTGGTGGTGGCAAAGGTAAACTTAGGCGAAATAAATTGTAGGTTGAACCGCGAACAAATAAACGTAGAGGTGAGGGGTTTTTCCAGTCTACGGTGAGTTTGCGATCGCCTGTTTCTAATTGTACTGGCCCTTGAGTTGTGGGATAGACATGAGGGCCAATAAACTCACCTTGAGGAGTGCGTAAATAAATTTGTGTCGGTGGTAGTAAAGATCCATTAGGCTGAGCAGCATAAGGATCGTAAGGCGCAACAAAATCTGCTGCTATTACTGACAAATAAAATAATAACAACAACAGTGCGCCACATTTTGCCAGAAAGTTAGTTTGTAATTTTTGCCACCAATTCATAATTTAATTCAATTGTTCTACTAATTGCCTTCTGTCTTCTTCAGCTTTTTCATGTTCTACTACAAACACATTGGAGTATAAATTAGCAATAATTTGCTTCCCTTGCTGTGTCAATTGTAGATAACGGAGAGCACTTTTGATGTAAGGATAAACTCCATTCCAGTAAAATTTAGAATAGTTGCGCCGCAAGTCTCCGGGATGACGATAATTGAGGGCTTTGGTAACGCCTGTTTCTTCAAATTCATAGTATAGAGAAGTAATTTTTTTCAGATAGCGGGGATCGCTAAGTTGTCCGATTAAATCTGCTGCTCTGACTAAACCTGCATAATTAATTGTATCCTGATGATCTTCGGCTGAAGGTACGGGGAAACGAGTCAGTTCAATGTTACGCTTAATTGCTTCTGCGTCAATTAATTTATGTCCGCCAAAGCGTTCCGTGATGAATAATTTTCCCCGATCGACATGATGAGGTGTCAAGCTAGCATCAGAAGCACCCGGAGGTAATTTTACCATTCCTCCATCTTTCCCAGTAGCGTAAAGTCCTTCTTCGTCTTTATCTTGACGGCAAACTCCTTTAACGTAACCAATATCATGACACAGTAAAGAAATGATATAGTGCAACCAATCTTCACAGGAAACTCCGCCTTCCCGGATATGTTTACCCCGTAAAATTTCCTGACCGACTAAAGTAACTAAGATTGTATGTTCTACATTATGATAAAGGGCATCGCTGTTGGCTATATTTTCTAGTGCCATGCTACCAGCCCAGCCGATAATATCTTCGTAGTCAGTCTTTAATCCTCCGTAGGTGCGGTGATATCCTTCTCGCAGTTGTTCGACGAAGGCATCTATGAGAATTTGTGTAGCATTGAACATTCTAGTTTCCCGCCTGTTTTTGGTATTGATTTACAGGTATTTACTGTTAATTATGGTTGAGTTACTCAATAATTTCATTTTAAATGTAACTAGTGACTCATATAGTAACGCAACCTAGCTAAGATCAAAGTTAGCTTTTTTACTGGTTTCTGGGTAGATGGGTGTAACTCCTGCGATCGGCAAATAAAATGCTATTGTATAAGAATTGCTCTGCGGGTGTAGTTCAGTGGTAGAACGTTAGCTTCCCAAGCTAAATGTCGTGGGTTCGAGTCCCATCACCCGCTTACCAGCTAAAACAGTTGAAATATAAGCAATACAAGGGTTTTAAGCTATTCGTCGTTACTATGTAATAGTACCTTTGTTCTTAAATTAGGTGGTATTGGGTAATTTAGGGTGTAAATTGGGTGTAAACAAAACTATCAGCATGATTATTATATGAAAGCAATTGAAACCACAGCCACAATTAATGAAAAAGGGGAACTTACACTAGATAAATCACTGGAAGTTACCAAACCACAGCGGGTTCGCATTATTGTTTTACTTTCTGAAGAAGATGAAATAGATACTGATGAAACACCAACAGAAATAGTTATAGAAGGAATTCGCCAAGGTTTACATGAAGCTTTAACAGGACAAACTATAGCTCTTTCAGAAATGTGGGAAGGTATTGATGCAGAGTGAACCATTACCGATCCAAATTGCTCTTACTCCTCGTTTTAGAAGGGATTTGCGAGAACTTGCTAAACGCTATCGTTCAATTCGTAGCGATCTCCAACCATTAATTGACCAACTTCAAGCAAGTGAAATTCCTGGAGAAAGAATTGCTGGAATTAAATATCAATTTTTTAAAGTTCGTCTCAAAAATAGCAACATTCAAAAAGGAAAAAGTGGAGGCTATCGAGTCATTTATTATCTGAAAAATGAACGAGAAATCATCCTGGCTACAATTTATTCTAAATCAGATATTTCAGATATAAGTAATGAAATAATTGAAGAAGCGATCGCACAATATGAGCAAGAAATTAATCTAAAGGACTTTTAAGTTATGTTCTCTGGTGATTTAGCATCTGCATTTGCAGTAGATTATCAACCGCTTCAGTCTGTTTTGTCTACTCAACAATGGCGGGAAGCCGATCGCTTAACCACTCGTTTGTTAATTAGAGTGCTAAATTTGCAGATGGGATTGGAACCAAATCAACTTAACTTAAGCCGCTACAGTATTGAACAGTTCCAAATGTTACCTTGTGCAGATTTGAATACGATCGATCGCCTGTGGACACACTACAGTCAAGGACGCTACGGGTTTTCTGTGCAACGTGAAATTTGGTTGAGTGTGGCAGATTTACCTGATGTTGATGCTCATTTAAATAAGTTGGGAAGCGATCCGATCGGTTGGTTAGGTTGGTGTGTAGATGTGGTGCTGGATGTTACAGGTTACGATTCAGAGGCAGGCGATCGATTTCAGTGGGATCAATTTGTGGCGAAAGTTGGTTGGCAAAAACAGGGAAAAATGACCTCGTTTGATGAATTCTTCAGTTATCCGATTCCTAGAGGAGGACTGCCAGCAATGTTTCCCCGAACTATTGAAACCGCAGCATGGCTAAGTTTACTAGAACGAGTCAATCATTGTTAGTAGATAGTAAAAAATCAATAACTTATGGAAAGTTAAGTAAGATAAGTTCCTTAACTTTTCTGTATCGACTTATGCAGTTTTAGCAATTACAAATAAAGACATAGTTACGGTTCAATATTTGATTGTTCTCTGAGTTCATCAAAAGTTTTTTATTAGCTGTAAAGCTGAAGCACTAGGAAAACTTTTTCCACCTTTGGATAACCTTTAGCTAACTCAATTGTTGGCGGAATATTTCAGCGTAATTGTACATCTACCTAACTGAGGCAAATTACTATGGCACTCTACAACGTCACCGTTTCTGTGGAAAACTTAGCACCAGAAAAGGGTACATTTTTAACTCCTCTTTGGTTTGGTTTTCATAATGGTAACTTTGATACTTACGATCGCGGTAGACCTGTTTCTCCTGGTTTAGAAAGTTTAGCTGAAGATGGGGCAACAGACTTAATTTCTCAAGAATTTGATTTATCAGGGTTTGGCAAAGTTCAAGGTACAATTACAGGTTTAAATGGTACTCCGGGACCGATCGATCCGGGTGAAACTACAACTTTTACAGTTCAACTAGATAGCACCGATCCTACCAGCCAGTTTTTCAATTATGCCTCGATGATTATTCCTAGCAATGATTTCTTTATTGCTAATGGTAATGAACGTGCTCATCGTATTCTTAATGATGAAGGCAAGTTTATTAATACAGAATTTACTATTGAAGGCAATCAAGTTCTTGATGCAGGTACAGAAGTTAATGACGAACTTCCTGAAAATACAGCATTTTTTGGGCAACAAACTCCCAATACAGGTTTAGATGAAAATGGTGTAGCCTTGCTCGCTAATGGATTTAAACCAGGGGGAAATATTCTTAGCGATCCGCGATTTGCTAATGCTGATTTTACAACTCCAGATTACCAAGTGGCGCGAATTAAAATTTATGCGGAAAGTCTGACTCCGTTAGATGGTAGTGGGGGAAACAATACTTTTACAGTGCCCAAAAATAGTACTTATACGATCGCAAATTTTGGTGGTATCGGTCGAGGAATAGAGCCTAATCAAGCTACTCTTGATGAATTAGATACTATTAAATTTGTCGGAGAAGGCTTAACTGCTAAAAATCTCATTCTGTTTCAAAATGGCGACGATTTGGAATTGACTTTTGATGGTAAGCCAGGTACTAAGGTAATTTTGTCAGATTTTGCGATCGAGAATTTAGACAATTTAGTAAATGGCGTTGGAAACATTCTATTTGATGGTGACACAACGGTTCAAGACAGTTTTGATATTATCAATGTTGATGCTAATCCCGATCGGGTTTTTAGTTCTAATACGGTGACATTTCTGAATGGTTTTGACAACGAGGTTGAAGGTTTTAACAATTCCGATGATGTGATTAATGGACAAAGAGGAGATGATACTTTACGCGGATTAAGTGGTGATGATTTAGTACGCGGTTTATTAGGAGATGATGTATTATTTGGCGATCGTGGTGCAGATACTTTGATTGGTGGATTAGGAGATGATAAAATTTATTTGGGACGCGATCGCAATGTTGACAAAGTAATATATCGTGATGGTGACGGTAGTGATGTAATTTATCAATTCCGCCGTGGTCATGGAGGAGATATCCTCAGTTTCCAAGGGATTGATGCAGTTGATGTTGTAGTTGATGATGGCAGTACTTGGTTAGTTGCCAGTGATGGAATTTCAGGAAATGCTGATTTTGGTTCTGGTGAACTATTGGCGAAATTAGAAGATGTAACTGGGTTTACTGCTGACAATATCAGTCAAAATTTGGCTCCTACTAATATGGCACAATTCTTGTTTGCATAATTGGCGCAGCAATCCAATTTACTTAAGTGTGAATAGTTGATATACTTCCCCCTAATCTGGGGGAATTTTTACTTTTACAGTATCCCGGTTAACCTTTCTTGAAGTAGTTGGGGAAACTGGGAATAGTATTTTTGATTTAATGGGGAAGGATGAGGTAATGGCATTAGCGTTACTGATTTTTTGTGTAAATTTTCGGTGCTATCTTTAGCGGTAACAGTCACTTCGATCGAGTTAGAATAGCGATCGCTTCTCTGAAAAAACTCTTGCAAAACGCCTTTCTCCGAGTATGGAGTAAACCAATTAAAAGCTTCATTGCCTAAAGTAATAAGTTTATCACCTTGCCAATGTAAAACTAACAAACGCTCAATAAAAGGGCGAAATCTTTTCTTGACTGCTTGACTATATGCTTTATTTCCTGGTGGTTTATATGGTACTGTATTAGTCAGCAAAACCCGATCTAAAACTACTTGCAAATCAGTAGTTTTTGTTGGTGCTTCCTGGGTGATGGCACGGTATAAACCACTACGAACAAGCTTGCCAGCAGCGCCAATTAATGGTTGACTGGCATGAACTTCATCTTTACCCAAATCTCTAGCAAAAAAGCATAGTTGACTATTGAGATTACCTGCATAGAGAATAGGTTGGGTCGGTTTTAATCCAGCAGCGAGATAAACTGGTTCATCAATAGGAAAGCTAACACTTTCAGCTTCTTGCTGAATATCCGACAATAGCTGAGTAATATTTGGCATAGAAGCAGTTTTTTTCTCCTGAATTTGGGTACAACCTTTCCATAGTACACTTTCTGTAGGACATTATTTCATGGCAATAGAAAACGTTGGAACATCAGCTATTGAACAAAATCTGGAACAGTTTCTTTTAGTACTTTCAGTTTCCTTAAGCGTCGCTACATTATCACGAGTTTTTAGCTGGTTTCGGAAAATTCCCTACACTTTATTATTAGTAATTGTTGGGTTAGGGTTAGCTTTTGTAAATGTTAGATTAGTCAATCTTTCGCCAGGGCTAATTTTAGAAATTTTCTTGCCACCTTTGTTATTTGAAGCTGCTTGGAATTTGAAGTGGCGAGACTTACTG
Source organism: Floridaenema fluviatile BLCC-F154 (assembly GCF_041929135.1). Taxonomy (NCBI): domain Bacteria; kingdom Bacillati; phylum Cyanobacteriota; class Cyanophyceae; order Aerosakkonematales; family Aerosakkonemataceae; genus Floridanema; species Floridanema fluviatile. The sequence goes on from NZ_JBHFNS010000052.1 coordinate 27,739, forward strand.
GAAAATTGGGTTCCAGTGGTACTTTATGCAATTGTTGGCGTAATGATTTCAGTGGTTGGTATTGGTTTTGCCTTAAATCAATTTGCCGCGATTCCTTTTGCAACTGCTTTATTAGCAGGGACAACTTTAGCCGCGACAGATCCGGTTTCTGTAATTGCCTTGTTTAAGGAATTAGGGGCAAGTAAAAAGCTAAAAACCATCATGGAAGGAGAGAGTTTATTTAATGATGGGGTGGCAGTTGTTGCCTTTAGTTTGTTAGTGGGAATTCCTTTAGGAATTGAACAGTTCGATTTACCTGTAAGTGTAGCTCGGTTTTTTGTTTTTGTTGGTGTTGGGATTGGAGTTGGCAGTTTAATTGGTTTTGGTATTTCTTATTTAACTCAACGATTTGATTTGCCTTTGGTCGAACAATCTTTGACTTTAGTTGCTGCTTACGGAACTTATTTAATTACTGAAAAATTAGGTGGTTCTGGGGTAATTGGTGTAGTAACTGTTGCCTTAATTTTGGGTAATTTCGGCTCGCGAATTGGCATGAATCCTCGCACGAGATTGCTAGTAACTGAGTTTTGGGATTTTTTGGCTTTCTTTGTCAATTCAATTGTCTTTTTGTTGATTGGCGATCAAGTCCGTTATGATAGTTTGGCAAATGATTTCGGGTTAATAGTGTTGGCAATTGGGGCAGTATTGTTAACTCGGTTTGTGTCGATTTTTCTTTTGGGATTTATCAGTAATTTATTCACTAAAGTCGATCTCAGTTGGCAAGAGTTATTGGTGCTTTGGTGGGGAGGTTTAAGGGGTTCGGTTTCTATTGCTTTGGCTTTGAGTTTACCAGTTGCTTTAGTTGGTAGGGAGGAAATCACTGATATTGTGTTTGGGGTGGTTTTATTCACTCTATTAGTGCAAGGTTTAACTACTCAGTTTCTTTTGGAAAAATTGGGTTTAATTGGCGATCGCAAATTGCAGCAAGAATACTCGGAAATGGTGGCGCGTCGCATTGCTTTAACTAGAGTAATGAACTTTCTGGCGGAGGGAGAAGATTTCCGCAAAGTCGATCCAGAATTTTTCCGTTACCAAGCAGAATTAGTGGAAGGTCAATTGAAATCTCTGGAAGAAGAGACTTACGAAATGATCGTTAAACACCCACAATTAAGAGATACAGTTAATGAACAAGTACGCGACAAACTGTTAGATATTGAGGCGGATACTTATGCCGAATTAATTCGCAATGGTTGGTTAAATGAACGACTTTCACCATTGTTACAAGATGTTCTCGGTCGAGAAGAGGATGTGTAGGATCGATCGCTAAAATTCTGCCTAAAGATGTAGAGAAGTTTCATGAAATTTCTCTACATTCAACAAATAAATTCTACCAAAAGAACAAGGTAAAATATTTACCAAGATCTATATAAGTCATGACTTCTATGGCTGAACCGATAATTGAATTAAAAGGAATTTCTAAAACTTTTGGTGACAATAAGGTTTTAGACGAAGTTGACCTGAAAATTTATCAAGGCGAAGCTTTAGGTATTATTGGCCCTTCTGGTACAGGAAAATCAACTATTTTGCGAATAATTGCGGGATTACTCGCCCCTGATTCTGGGGAAATTTGGATTCAAGGAAAACAGCGACAAGGGTTAATTGAAGATGGAGAAAGTCCGGTAGGAATTGGTTTAGTTTTCCAGCAAGCTGCTTTATTTGATTCTTTGACAGTGGAAGAAAATGTAGGTTTTTTACTGTATCAACATTCTAAATTGTCGCGACAAAGAATTCGGGAACTTGTGTCAGAGAAATTGGAGATGGTAGGATTGCCTGGAATAGGCGATCGCTATCCCGCAGAATTATCAGGAGGAATGCGAAAACGAGTGAGTTTTGCTAGGGCGATTATGTCCAATCCAGACAACCCAAAGGATAATCCTGAAGTTTTGTTGTACGATGAACCTACAGCAGGTTTAGATCCGGTTGCTTCTACTGTTATTGAAGATTTAATTCGAGATTTACAATCAAAAACAGGAGGTTGTAATACTTACGCGATCGTCACTCACCAAGATAGTACTATTCGCCGCACTAGTAACCGGATTGTATTTCTTTACCAAGGTAAAGTGCAATGGGAGGGCGTAGTTGATGATATTGATATTACCGAAAATGCTTTGGTGCGACAATTTTTTAGCGGTAGTGTAGAAGGGCCGATTCAAGTAGCTGGTTAAAGAAAACTTTGCAAGATTATTGAAGAGGGAATATGCGATCGCGTACTATGAGAGAAGGTTCCGTTGGTTTATTATTATTATTAGGAATAGGGTTATTTGCTGGGCTAGTTTTGTGGGTGCAAGGTATCTATTTTGGCAAACGTGACTATCAATTTACTATCACTTTTAAAAACGCCGAAGGAATCCAAATAGGGACACCTGTGCGTTATCGAGGTGTCAGAGTTGGTCGCGTAGTAGAAATTGACCCCAATGTAAATGGTGTAGATATATTAGTGGAAATTACCGAACCAGATTTAGTAATACCTCGTGATGTGAGAGTTGAAGCACAACAGTCAGGTTTAATTGGAGAAAACAGTATTAATATTATTCCTAATCAAGAAGTAACTGCTACTGTCCCAAATATTGAACCATTCGATCCAAACTGTAAAGAGAAACAATTAATTGTTTGTAACAATGCTCGTTTAGAAGGACAAACAGGTGCGAGTATCGACCAATTAATTAATGCTGCTGTTAAATTCACTAATATTTACACCGATCCCCAATTTTTTAATAATATTAATTCAGCCCTTAGTAATACCTCAAAAGCAGCGGAAGGAGTTGTTAGTTTAACTCGCGATTTATCAGGTTTATCTCAATCAGTAAGACAGAATTTAGGAAATATTTCTAATGCAAGTAATTCTATTAGTCGCACTGTAGATAGATTCGGTGTAACTGCTGATAAACTAAGTGTAACTGCTGATAAATTTAACCTCACTGCCGATCGAGTTGGTCAGACTGCTGACAAAGTTTCTAATCAATTTGGCGTAACTGCAAATAAAATTGGTCGAACTGCCGACCAAATTACTGTAACTACCAATCAATTGGGTTCTTCCTTCACCGAAACTGCTGGAAGAGTAAATACAAGTTTAGATGAATTTCGGTCTACAACTAATCAAGTTAATAGTTTAGTGAGTAATTTAAATGGTTTAATTACTAATAACCAGGGGGCTTTAGTTGCAACTTTAAATAATTTAAAAGAAACTAGCGATGATTTGCGGGTTGCTGTGCGGAAATTGGGGCCATCGATCGATCGAATAGCCGAAGGACAACTAATTCAAAACTTAGAAACCCTCTCAGCTAACGCCGCAGAAGCATCAGCTAATCTACGCAAAGTTTCTAACTCCTTAAGCGATCCCACAATTATTTTATCCCTGCAACAAACCTTAGATTCCGCCAGAGTCACATTTCAAAACGCCCAAAAAATCACCTCTGATTTAGATGAATTAATCGGCGATCCAAAAATTCGCCAAAATCTCCGTAATTTGATTAATGGATTAAGCGGTTTAGTTTCTTCTACCGAACAATTAGAACAACAAGTAGAAGTAGCCCAATTTTTACAACCAATGAAAGAAGCCACAAAATTACCATTACCTAATACTATAGGTCACTTTCCCACCGATAAATTTCCATCAGCAAACAAACCTAATGTCGTTACACCAGAAACTACAGCTAATAGAAAAGATAGAAAACCTTTTGTTCAAAAATCATCTCACACTACTAATTAACCGTTCGTAGTAGCGACTTTAGTCGTAACAGTTAACTTGGCATAATGTCATCAAGTTGCAGTTGTAAATCAGGGAAAAGGTAAGAAAAGATAGGATCTCCCAATCGATATTTTTCCTGCTGGTACACACCATTAACTAACTGACAGATTGTGAAAGTAGGTTGTTTGGGATTGCCGATAAATTGCATACCACCTAAACCGCGAAAATCTACAATCCAATATTCAGCGATATTCAAAAAAGCGTATTCTTCCACTTTTCTAGCATAATCATCTTGCCAATTACTGCTAACCACCTCAGCAACAAGCTTAATAGTATTACCGTTACAAATTACTGGTTCTTTTTGCCAAAGTGGTTCTTGATTAAGTTCTGCTTTATCTAAAACAACTACATCAGGACGCAATGCTGTAGCTTCAGCATATAATGGTTTTATTAAACAATTTTTTGGTACTAACCAATTAAAATTAGCACGAAAAATTTCGACATAAATTCTACCTGCAAGACTCCCAGCAACTGCTTCATGAGGGCCTGTAGGTTCCATGTCTCTTAGTTCTCCGTCAATTAATTCGTAGCGGGTATTATCACCATATTGGGTAATAAATTCTTCAAAGGTTAGTAGTTTGCGTGGGGTATAAGTCATTTTTTGAACCGCAAAGACGCGAAGAACGCAAAGAAAGAGAAGAAGGTGTTTTTATAATTCATTTAATATCTGGATAACTTTTTAATTAAGCCCAATCTTCGCTATCATTATCACGAGTTTTATAAACTAGTCCTTTAGCATGAATTTGCCGAGTTGTCGCAAATAGTTGTTCTTCATCCATTTGCCATTTTTGCAAGACTTTTTCTAAGTCGCTTTGAATATCTTTCGCGCCGGGAAAACCGCGATAGCGAATTTTTAATCGGGCTAATTCTGCCATGTTATAATCAGTTGGATCGTTTTGTAATAGCTTATCTAGAATTTCGCGATCGCCCTTATACAAAGGATGCTGTTGTTCTTGATTTTTCATCACTCATTACCCAATTTTTCAGCCAAAAGTTGCTCAAAAATCTGATACATATCTTGAGCAAATTTTTGCGGATTCCACAAAGGAGAGAGAGTTTCTGGTTGCTTAGATTGTACCAATTTTTCTTTAATCGATCGCCGAAATTCTCGATCGTTCCCTAACTTGATTCCTTTCTCAATGTACTCTTCCCAATTATTAGCAATACATTCGTCCAAAGAGAGAGTTTTTAAGAAAGAGTAACCCATTCTCGAAAGATAGGTTTCACCACTTTTTGTAACTACTGGTAAGTTAAACCACAATGCTTCTAAGTTGTGAGTTCCGCCATTGTAGGGATAAGAATCTAACAGAATATCTGCTATTTGATATACTTGACGATGTTCTTCTTCAGTGGCGCTACGAGGCATAAATTTAATCCGTTGAACACCTACTCCCTGCGCTTGGCATTCCGCTTTATAAGCTGATTCAATTATGTTAATATCACCTGTGTGACCTTTATACAATAAAATGCTATCAGGGACTTGTTTGAGAATTTTTACTTGGGCTTGAATTTGTTCCGGGTTCAATTTGTAACCGGGCGCAACACACAAATAAACTATCTGATCTTCAGCAATTCTTTGAGCTTTTCGTAGTACTTTTCTATCAACGGGTGCAGATTTAAAACCACCCACAGCAATGAAAGAATCTGGCATTCTAACTAACTGTTCGCAGTTGTAGTTTTCTCTCCCTTCTGGGTGACTATTCCAATCACAGAGGAAGTAATTATTTTCTTTGGTAAATGGTGCTTCAAAACCTAACCAAGATAAACAAACTGATGCTGGTTGATGATAGATAGCTTCTACTTGTAAGGGAACTGTGGAAGAGTCTAATTCAATCAAAATATCTAATTCGTCTTGGGAAATATCTTGGAGAATTTGGTTAATATTAAATTCTCCGTTTGGATTAGCTTTTGGACGATAAAATTTGGCAGCGGCGCTTTCAAAGATTTTGGTGCGATCGTCTGGTTGGCGATCGCCCATAAAATACAAGTATAAATTAGGCGTTAATTTCCCTAACTCTGTAATAATATCTCCACTACACCAACCTACTGAATGTCTCGCAAAATGAGAAGACATTACGCCAATTTTCAAATTACTTGTTGGTAGTTTTTTCTTCTCAAATTGGCTGATTTCAATTTGTTTAGGGATAATAATTTTCTCTGCATATTTCTTTCCAACTTCCTTATAAAGTTGACTATTTGCGGCTAAATCATCCCGTAAATAATGAAGATTGAACAAGACATGACTATAAACAACATTTAACTCTGTGCTAGTCATCTTTTCGAGATTATTGTAAATTTCTGGTTCAATTTCCAGAAACTTTTCTTTAGCTAATTGGGCTAATCCTGATTTGATATGAGTACCAATATAAGTAGATGCTGCAATTAAGCGATTTTTATCTTTACTTTTCTCTACATATATCTCTGATGCTTGTCTTAAAGCAGCAAAATTTGAAGCCCTAACTGGACTACTAATTAATTGTGCCAAATAAATATGGGGAAGTTCTAGGTCTGAATTAACTTCTAATGCCTTTAAAAGACTATTAATTGCTATGTTAAATAAATCACCACTAATTTCACCATCTTTTCTAGTTTTGCGATAAACGATCGCGCCAATATTGCTGTAAGCTTCACCTAAATCTGGTTGTAACTCAACTGCTTTTTGTAATTCTTTAATCGCTTCAATAAACTTATCTTTGTGCGCTAAAGCTGTTCCCAGACTAAAATGATATTCTGACGAATCAGGTTGCAATTGTATTGCTTTCTGATAATTAAATATTCCTCGATCGATTTGGTTTTCGGTAATTAAAATATTGCCTAAACAATTGTATGCTTCAGCATGATCTGGTTTTAAACTAATTGCTTTTTCTAATTCCTCTTTTGCAGCATCTATTTGCCCAGTTTTTTGGAAAGCGATTCCTAAATTTAGATGTGCTAAATGATAGTTTGGTTGTAATTCAATCGCTTGTTGATAATAGGGAATTGCGGCGGCAAAATCACCCAATTTTCCGATCGCGGTTCCTAAATCATTTAAAGTTTCCGCATTCACCAATTTAGGTTCTAATGCAAAAGCTTGCTTGCGGTACTCTACCACTTTTTCTAAGTTTTCTAATTGCAAATAAATATTTGCTAAATTCCAATAAGCCGCCCCAATATTTGGTTTAATCGCAATTGCTTTTTCCAAACAATCAATTGCTTCGTCATTGCGTCCAAGCTTAGAAAAAATACTACCTTTATTGATATAAGCCTCGGCAAATTCAGGATTTAATTCTAACGCTTTGTCGTAAGCATTTAGCGCCGCTTCCATATTGCCTTGGGTTTGCAAAATATTACCTAAAATCTTGTGACTTGGGGCAAAATCTGGTTGCAGTTCAATGGCTTTATTGCTAGATGCGATCGCCTCCCGGAACTTCCGCTGCCAAAAATAAATTTCCGCTAATTGGTAGTGTACCTCTGCAAAATCTGGTTGCAGTTGCAAAGCTTCTTGATAGCTGGCAATAGCTTCATCGAGTCTTTTTTCTGTCTTCAGTTGATTGCCAGTATTGCAGAAATTTTCAGCTGTTGGGGAATTTACTTGCGATTGCATCTGGTAGAAATAAGGAGTAATGACTAAGGATGAGGACTGAGAATTGATACTCTTAGCGATAAAACACTTAGAGAAATTCCCATTCCCTAGTAAAGTTAACACTAAACAGTCAATTGCGATCTGTCAATTGTGATGGAAATTGACCGATCGCCAAGGACTAATTACAGGAGTTTACCGCATGAGTGAGATGGACGCTACTACAATGATGAAACAAATGGTCGGCAAAGCCGCAGCCGATCGGGTAAAATCAGGTTCTATTGTCGGTTTGGGCACTGGATCGACTGCCGCTTTCATGATTGCATCTTTGGGAGAACGGCTGAAATCTGGCGAACTCAAAGATATTGTTGGCATTACCACCTCATTTCAAGGAGACGTACTCGCCAGACAACACGGCATTCCCTTGACAACGCTGGATGCAGTTGACCATATTGATATTGCGATCGATGGTGCTGATGAAGTCGATCCGAATTTAAACTTAATTAAAGGCGGTGGAGCAGCCCATACTCGTGAGAAAATTGTTGATGGTTTAGCCGATCGATTCATTGTAGTTGTGGATAGTTCCAAGTTAGTAGATAAACTTGGTTCGACATTTTTGTTACCAGTAGAAGTGATTCCGATGGCATACTCGCCTGTGATGCGTGCGATCGAAAAACTAGGCGGTAAACCACAATTAAGAATGGGTGTAAAAAAAGCCGGTCCAGTAGTTACCGATCAAGGAAATTTTGTCATTGATGTCAAGTTTGATGCAATAGATAATCCTGTCGAATTAGAAAAAACTCTGAACAATATTCCCGGTGTTTTAGAGAACGGTTTATTCGTAAATGTCACCGATTTAGTATTAGTTGGTGAAGTGAAAGACGGTAAACCATCAGTTCGGGAAATTAGCAAGTAATCATCTAGATAATCTGAAACCACCCCAGCCCTAACAGGACGGGGTTTCTCATGGCTGTGATGCCTCTATCTGGCTCTCCCAAAACTGAGAATTTCATTAACTAATTTGCCCGCTAGGTGCGTTTTATCCCTATACCTTAAGCTAGGGGCGCATCAGCAGGTTTTTTGGTAAATTCTCGCGCTTATCCCCCTGGTTTTGACTCTAGTGCAGAAAGTTTGCTGGCACAATTCGATCGGGAATTTCTCCCACTAATGGGACACTAAGTATATAAAGGGAGTCACATTGCGTCATCAAAACATGATTTTATTTTTCTTGAATTCCTTAATTTTCGGGCAATTCCTGCCTTTCGAGATCGGCTTGCTTCCTAACTACCAGCAATTTGGGCTGCGTAAGTTTTCGGCATTGGTTTAAACTCCATACATATTCAGAGGAGTGAACAGAATGGATTTACGTAGAGATGCTTTGGAGATTCTTAAAGAAACCAGCCGGACTTTCTATATCCCAATTAGTCGTCTACCGCTAGAACTACAAGCAGCTGTAGCTTCTGCTTATCTTTGTATGCGTGCCATTGATGAGATTGAAGATCATCCAGAATTGGCAAATTCCGTCAAGGCAAAATTGTTACGCAGTATCAGCGTCAGTTTACAGGGTGCAGCTGACGGGGTGATTCCTGATGATTTTTCTTTGGAATTCCACTCTCAGGATGTCTTGTTGCCAGAAGTCTCCCTGCGGGTAAAAGAATGGGCTTTGCTGGCACCTGAAAGTATTGCGCCTCGTGTTTGGGATGCGACTGCGGCTATGGCCGATCGCATGGCTTACTGGGCGGAACGGAACTGGGAAATTCACACTGAGTCGGATCTCGATCGCTATACTTTTAGCGTGGCTGGTGCTGTGGGTTTGCTGCTTTCTGATTTGTGGGCTTGGTACGATGGCACTCAAACTAACCGCAGTTATGCGATCGGTTTTGGTCGGGGTTTACAAGCTGTCAACATTCTTCGCAACTACAAGGAAGATTTACTTCGCGGAGTAAGTTATTTTCCCAATGGCTGGGGTGTTGACGATCTGCAAGCTTATGCTCGTCGCAATCTTAAGCTGGCTGATGCTTACACTCGCTCTTTACCCGCTGGCCCAGCTTTGGATTTTTGCCGCATTCCTCTGGCTTTAGCTTACGGGACTTTAGATGTGCTGGCTCATGGTGAAAGTAAGCTGACTCGTAGTGCAGTTATGGCCCTTATTGAGCAGGTAACTGGCTTGAAAAAGTAGTAGCTAGTGCAAAAGGCAGAAGGCGGAAGGCACAAGGGTAAATTTCTCCCCATCTCCTTTTTCCTTCTGCCCCTGCCCCCGCAGCTAAAAGCCGAAAAAGGCGATAAACTAAAGCCATTCGCAGTTTTGTTGAGCTAGCAATCTAAATAGCATCATCATTTGTGAGGAGAAAATTTTAGATGACTGCTAAAGTAAAATCTTTTGAGTCACCTGTGCCGGAGATGACTGCTGGGAGAAAGCGCCACGTTCCCCAAAATCATCGCCGGATTCTTTGTGCTTTTCCTAAGTATGCACCTTCATTTGGTACTTTTTACCATGCTTATCCACTTTCAGGTCGTCGAGTAAAGGCGATGATGCCTCCTCAAGGTCTTTTAATTGTGGCGGCTTATTTGCCCCAAGAGTGGGAAATTCGTTTTATTGATGAAAATGTTCGTCCGATTAAAAAGTCGGATTTTCAATGGGCGGATGTGGTAATTGTCAGTGGAATGCACATTCAGCGGCAGGAAATTAATTATATAAATGAACGGGCGCATCAAGCAGGTAAAATTACGGTTTTGGGCGGGCCTTCGGTTTCTGGTTGTCCAGAATATTACCCGGATTTTGATATTTTAAATTTGGGGGAATTGGGTGATGGGACCGATCGCTTAATTGAGTATTTAGATCGATATAAAGAACGTCCAAAAAGCCAAATTCGCTTTGAGTCTAAGGAACGTTTGCCTTTAAGCGAGTTTCCGATTCCGGCTTATCATTTGATAGATTTAAGAAATTATTTTATGGGGGATATTCAGTTTTCTAGCGGTTGTCCTTATCGTTGCGAATTCTGTGATATTCCTGAACTTTATGGCAGAAATCCGCGGATTAAATCCCCCGAACAAGTTTTGGCGGAATTAGATGCAATGTTACAGGTGGGAAGTCCGGGGGGAATTTATTTTGTTGATGATAATTTTGTGGGCGATCGCAAAGCGTTAATGCAGTTATTACCTGCTTTAATTGATTGGCAAAAACGCAATGGTTATCCCGTGCAATTTGCTTGTGAAGCAACTTTGAATTTAGCCCAAAGTCCGAAGATTTTAGCAATGATGCGAGAGGCTTATTTTACTACGGTATTTTGCGGAATTGAAACGCCCGATCCGGAAGCTTTGCATTCAATTTCTAAGGTGCAAAATTTGAGTATGCCGATTTTAGAAGCGGTGAAGATTTTGAATAGTTACGGTTTGGAAGTGGTATCGGGGATTATTTTGGGTTTGGATACTGATACTCCTGAGACGGGCGATCGAATTTTAGAATTTATCCGACTTTCTAATATCCCAGTTTTGACAATTAATTTACTTTATGCCTTACCGAAAACTCCCTTGTGGCGCAGGTTAGAGGCAGAAGGTAGATTAGTCTTCGATCAAAAACGAGAATCGAATATTGAGTTTTTAATGCCTTACGAACAAGTGGTGCAAATGTGGCGACGCTGCATTACCACTGCTTACGAACCTGAGTTTTTATATCAAAGATTTGCTTACAATATGAAACATACTTATCCGAATCGAATTACACCCCCAAATAGCCCGCAACGTGCTTCCTGGACAAATATTAAAAAAGGTTTGTTTGCTTTGGGAAATATTTTGTTACGGGTTGGTGTCTTTGGTAATTATCGGGAGACTTTTTGGAATTTTGCTAATCCAGCTTTAAAAGCCAAAAAAATTGAAAGTGTAATTCATGTTGGGTTAATTGCCCATCATCTAATTACCTTTGCTCAAGAGTGCGGTAAAGGTCAAGAGTCTGCTTCTTTCTATTCTCAAAAAATCCGCAAAGCGGAAATATCGCAAATCAAAGTTGGTTCTCGATAGCGGGAAATAACACCAAAAATGAAAAAAAAAATGAAAAAGTTTATCTCTGGCATTAGTGCAGCAATTCGGGTGATGTTTACCAAAAATACATTTATCTTTAATAAGATAAAATATTTTATTCGCTGGCTAATTGTCGGGGCAATTCTGTTTTTTTTAATGGGAATGCTGCGAGAAAATTGGCGACAAGTAGCAGAAATTCGGATTGATAAATCAGGGTGGTTGTTTTTAATTAGTGCGCTAGTAGTGACGATGTTAGCTCAAACTTGGGCAGGTTGGGTGTGGAGTTGGATGTTGCGGGAGTTCAAACAACCTAGAAACAGTTTATGGATTATTAATGTTTACTTGAAAACTAATATTGCCAAGTATTTACCGGGTAATGTTTGGCATTATTATGGAAGGGTAAAAAAGCTAAGAGATTCGGGAGTTCCTACTTCCACGGCTACTTTAAGTGTGTTGATTGAGCCAATTTTACAAGCAGCAGCAGCGGTTTTAATGATTATAATTGGGCGGCAAATTAGTGGCTCAATTCTAGATGAAACGGGGATTTTAAGTTGGCAGGTTTTGGGAGCGATCGCAATTTTAATGCTCTTACATCCTTGGGTTCTCAATCCAATTTTACAAGTTTTGGGTAAGTTTGAAAAACAACCAAAAGGCTCAGAAAATATCGAGTCTTTGAGTTGGAAAATTGATAGTTATCCAGTTAAACCTTTAGTGGGATCTCTGGGATTTTTGAGTTTGCGAGGGTTAGGTTTCTGTTTGATCTTACTGGCTTTTACTCCCTACAATTTAAACCAAATACCCATGTTATTGAGTGCTTTTAGTATTGCTTGGGTGACAGCTTTAGTTGTTCCAGGAGCACCGGGAGGAATTGGGGTTTTTGAAGCAACTGCGATCGCACTTTTAGCACAACCTTTCTCCACAGCTGTAGTTTTAAGTACAGCCGCACTTTACCGTTTGATCAGTATTGTTGCTGAAACTTTAGCTGTGGGTATGATTTGGTTAGATGAAAAGCTCCAGAAGTACAAAAAAGCAAATACTTAAAAAACAGGTAAACAATACATAGTATTGCTAGTCCTTAAGTTAGTCTAAAGAATCTATAAAAATCCTTGATTCTAGCCAGGAATAAGTTAATCTTAGAAACATAGTAAGTAACCAATTAATCATTCCTTTACCTATTGATAAGGAATGTTAAAGCTTACTCCCTGTTGCTTAGTACTCATTTAAGGGGTGAGTCTAGTATTGATTTTGACCAAATTTCACTCGGTTATCTTTCTATTCCTAAAGATAGATGAACTGAAAAAATCAATAGTTACAAATAGTTAAAGTTCTGCGAATTAAAGTTAAGCACTAACAGCTTAACCGCAGTACGAGTTATGAAAGATCGACTATAAATCTGGATATTTTTTCCAATTTGTGGTAAGGTCTGTTAGTAAAAATTGGCAAAACTCTGTAGAATTCAACTCAATTAAAAATCATGAACCAAGTGTGGTCTAAAGCAAAGCGTTACTTGCAATGGGTAATGCTGGGAGGAGTGCTGTTTTTTTTCGCTAAAGCATTCAGCCGTCACTGGCAAGAAGTAGCAGCGATTAGAATAGATGGTTTGGGAATGATGTTTTTGGGATTAGGTGTTACTTTTAGCTTAATAGCTTTTGCCTGGTCTGGGGTAGTCTGGCATTGGACTTTAGGGGAATTTAAGCAAAAACTGAAACCATTTTGGTTAGTCAAACTTTACTTAAAAACTCATATTGCCAAATATTTACCGGGGCACGTTTGGCATTATTGTGGGAGAATTTGGGGCGTTAAACAAGTGGGTGTGCCCGGAGAAATTGCTACTCTCAGCGTAATTATTGAACCTTTTTTGATGATAGCGGCAGCTTTGACAACTGCGATCGTCAGTTGTCAGTTAGCGGGAGAAGGAACCAGAAATGTTGACCATTTCAATAATTGGGGTTTGCAAATTATTTCCTTGATGGGAGTAATGTTAATGGTACATCCTCAGTTTTTAAACCCAGCATTGGGAATGTTGGGGAAATTTAAAGGCAACAAAAAAGACTGTCCTGGTGTAGATTTGAAACATTGCCGAATTGAAAGATATCCGATCAAACTATTAATTGCCGAACTAATTTTTGTCGCTTTGAGAACTAGCGGCTTTATCTTTACTTTCATGGCTTTACATCCAGTTGCACCAAGTCAAATTCCACTTTTAGTGAGTGGTTTTAGTTTAGCTTGGTTAGCTGCTTTGGTATTACCGGGAGCACCTGGAGGTGTGGGAGTCTTTGAAGCAGCAGCGATGATGATTTTAAGCAAATCATTTTCACCTGGAGTCGTTTTGAGTGTAGTTGCTGTGTTTCGGTTAGTCACTATTTTGGCGGAAGCTATTGGCGCAGGTTTAGCTTATTTAGATGAACGCCGGACGAAACAAGCTTATCAATTAGCATTAGTTGAAGAACGATTTGTAGACAGTAAACTTGTGGGGATGAAGTAAGAAATTCTTTGGTTCGTTGTGAGGACTTCAGTCCTTTTATAGAGGAATGTACGACTAAAGTCGCCACAACAAACGGTGTATTTATGACATTAGATTCCTAAGACACTGGTGATGGCGCGTCCTACGTTGTTAGGCTGCATTGCGTCAACTGCTGCTGTCGGTTCATAGCCGCAATGTACCATGCAATCTGCACATTTGGGATTACCGCTTTTATGTCCGTATTTACTCCAGTCTGTGTTATCTAGCAGTTCTTGAAAGGTGGCGTAATGACCTTCATTTAACAAGTAACAGGGTTTTTGCCAACCTAAAACGCTGTAACTCGGACTTCCCCAAGGAGTGCATTCGTAGTCTTTTTCACCTGTGAGAAAGTCTAAAAATAGCGGGTTGTGGTTAAAGTTCCATTTCTTTTTCCCAGTTTTGTAGGGTGCTAATATTTCCCGGAATAAGGCTTTAGTTTGTTCGCGTTTTAAGAAGTGCTCTTGATCTGGTGCCCATTCGTAACTGTAACCGGGAGAAATCATCATTCCGTCGATGTTGAGAGTTTCGAGAAAGTCGAAAAACTCTTGCATTTCTTGAGGGTTTGCACCTTCAAAAACTGTGCTGTTTGTTGTGACTCGGAAGCCTTTGGCTTTGGCGGCGCGAATGGCTTTTACTGCGGTGTCAAATACGCCTTTGCGATCGACACATTTATCATGTAATTCTCTCAAACCATCTAAATGAACGCTGAAAGTTAAGTAAGGTGAAGGTGTAAATTTATCTAAGTTTTTTTCCAGTAAAATCCCGTTTGTGCAAAGGTAAACGAATTTTTTCCGTTCTACTAAACCCTTAACTATTCGATCCATTTCTGGGTGCAAAAGTGGTTCTCCGCCCGGAATAGAAACTACTGGTGCGCCGCATTCTTCGACAGCTTTAAAGCATTGTTCGGGGGTAAGGTTTTGCTTAAGAATATCGGTTGGGTGCTGAATTTTCCCGCATCCCGGACAAGCTAAATTACAGCGAAAAAGGGGTTCTAACATCAAAACCAAGGGATATTGTTTGCGCCCTTTTAAACGCTGACTGACAATATATTTGCCGACTTCAAAAGCTTGCAGTAAGTTAATTGCCATTGAGTGTGTTTCTCCTCGTCACCGTGCGGAATTATACTTTAAATTTAACGCAAAATTCTTATCAAACCAATCTATCGCATTTTTTAATGCTGTGGGAATTGGGGTTTGGGGTAAACCTAATTCTCGGACAGCTTTAGAGGAATCATAGTACATTTTTTGGGTAGACATTCGCACGCCATCTAAGGGAACAAAGGGGGGTTTACCTAATGGTGCTAACACATATTCATCAATCCAAGCTACGGTTAAAGGTAAGAAGGAAGGAACAGTAGTTTGTGGTGCTGGTATTCCGGTAATTTTAGAGAGTAGATCCAATAACTCTTTCAAGGTGAGATTTTGGTTTCCCAGAATATAGCGATCGCCCATCCTACCTTTTTCTAATGCTAGCAAATGTCCTTGAGCAACATCACCCACATCAATAAAGTTTAATCCAGTATCTAAATAAAAAGGCATTTGTCGCCGCAGGAATTTTAAAATTATATCACCTGTCGGAGTAGGTTTAATATCCCAAGGGCCAATGGGAGAAGTAGGGTTAACAATTACCACATCTTGTCCTAATTTTACCGCATTTTGTGCTTCTTGTTCTGCCAAAAATTTAGACTTTTTATACTCGCCAATTAGCCGATCGATCGGACTTTGGTAGGTTTCGTCAGCTATTGAGCCTTCTTTTACTCCTATTGCGGCGACGGAACTGGTGTAAACGGTGCGATCGACTTTTGCTTTTCTAGCAGCGGTTAAAACATTTTTAGTTCCTAACACATTTTGCTGATAAAGTGGCTGTTTATCTGATTGCCAAAGAGAGTAAAGGGCGGCGACGTGAAATAATACCTCACAACCAATTATTTTATCAGCTAAGTCAGCATCATTGAGGTCGCCTTTGACAATTTCAATGTCTAAGTTTTGCAGGTTATCTAATTTGCTAGTTGGACGAACTAAGGCTTTGACTTGATAGCCTGACTGCAAAAGTAATCTTACCAAATTTGCACCGATAAAACCTGTTCCGCCTGTGACAAAAGCTGTTTTACTCATTGGTTATTTTAATTTAAACTTAGAGCGAAAGTCATCTAACAAAGTGTAAACTACGGGAACTACGATTAGGCTAAGTATAGTTGATGATACTAAACCACCTGCGATCGCAATTGCCATTGGCGAACGTAATTCGGAACCTGCACCCATATTTAAAGCTAAAGGTACCATCCCTAAAATTGTCGATGCTGTTGTCATCATAATTGGTCGAAGACGTACTGGCCCTGCGGTTAAAATTGCTTCATTTCTGTCCATTTTCGTTCTTCGCAATTGGTTAATGTAATCTACTAAGAGAATAGCGTTTTTGTTGCTAATTCCTAACAGAAACACAAACCCAATTAAAGAGATCATGCCAAAGTCGCTGTTAGTTAAGAATAATGCTAATAAAGCACCCACCAATGCTAAAGGCAAAGATAACCCAACGACAAAAGGATCGCTCCAACTTTTAAACAGCAACATTAATAATATTAAAATACAAAGAGCCGACAAAATTAAGGTAGTACCAAAACTGGTAAAGATTTCATTGCTACGTGCTGAATCTCCTCCTAAACTCAACTCAACATCAGGTGGAATAATTGGTTTAGCAATAGCGAGGATTTTATCAGTTGCTTCACCAATTGTAATTCCTTGACCTAAATTAGCAGTAATAAAAACTACTCTTTGTCGATCGTCTCGTTCAATCTGAAAAATCGCACCTTGTTCGTCAGTAGCACCAGTTAAAGTAATATCTTCTAAACCAGGAATTTTAGTAATTTCGGCTTGAATTTCCCTGGCTGCTTTACTGCTAGCCGCTAAATCTTCGCCAATCAATCCAATTTGTAGGGGTTTTTGTCCGCCAGTATCGACAAATTGAATATCTTCGATGCTAGTAGAAACTCCTGGTAATTCTGGTAATTTTTGCCGAATTTCATCTTGAAATTCAGCGGTAGTAACTTCGCGGTCTGGTTTTAATTTAACGTAAATAGTACCGCGATTTGGTTGTTGAGGACGACTCCCAACAGTAGTAAATACTTTTTCAACTTCTGGCGCTTTTAATACTACTACTTCCAGTTGTTTAGCAACATCTAAAGATTCTTGCAAAGGATCGCTTTCTTCTCCGGGAACTTGTAGCCAAGAAGGAAGTAAAGAAGAAACTGATAAAGGCGCAGTGTAAGTAATATTAAATTCACCGCGATCGAGTTTTGGAATAAAACCTTTGGGAATAAATGGAATTAACGCTACTCCTCCAATTAAACTTAAAGTTGCTATCCCGATCACAATCCGCCGATGAGTTAAAGACCACTTCAATATTTGCCGATAACTTCCAGCAAAATGTAACCAAACTTTTTGTTCGCGACGGTGCCAATTTCCCGATGGTTGTCTGATCCAATAAATAGCTAAAACAGGCGATAATGTTCTAGCAACTAGCCAAGAAGCGATCATTGCAGCGGAGACGGTAATACCGAAAGGCTGGAAAAATTGACCGATCACACCTCTCATAAAAGCGATCGGCAAAAACACGGCCACAGCTGTTAAAGTTGTTGCTGTTACAGTTAAACCTATTTCTTTAGTTGCATTTAAAGCAGCAGTACGCGGAGATTCACCGATTTCAATATGGCGAGTAATATTTTCCACATCAACGATCGCATCGTCAATAATACTGCCAATAACTAAGGCTAAAGCTAACAGAGTAATTGTTTCTAAATTAAAGCCAAAAAATGCCATAACGATGAAAGTTCCCAACAAAGAAATTGGGATCGCCAAGGCGGAAATAAAAGTAGCTCGCCAATTCCACAAAAAGGGGAAAATTACGATTACAGATAAAATAATTGCTTCAATTAAGGAATCGATCGTAGCTTGAGTAGCAGCTTTAATATAATCTGCTTGTGTGGCGGCTAAAGTGATAATTACATCATCTGGTAATTGCGATCGCAAATTCTCCACTTGCTTTTCCACACTCGCTGTTACTTCTAAAGCGTTAGCGTCACCTTTTTTGATTACTTGGAAAGCTAGTGCATCTTGTCCATTAAATCTAACTGCGGAAGCACGTTTGTTGGTGTTCGCCGTTGTTCCGCCTAACAGATTAACTTCCTCAACTCCGGGTAATTTAGAAATACTGGAAACAACCTGTTTTTTGGTTATTTCTGTCAACTGCGTCAGATTTCTTTTTGGGCTATCAATAGCGTAGCTGACAACAGCAGATTTATTTAAATTTATCGGATATACATTCAGCTTCGTCCCCGATGGAAAAGCTAAAGGTTGAAGTGCAGCTTTTACTTCCTGTTCCGCATCTGATAAATTTGTCCCTACATGAAAAGATAAATTAACTAATGATTGTCGGGGAAAAGAAGAAGAGTTTGTACTTCTCAATTTGGGAATATCTTTTACAGACTTTTCGATCGGGTAAGTAACTTTGGCTTCTACTTCTGTCGCTTGCGGGAGAGAGGAGGAAGCACTCACCACCACTACCGGAAAAGTAATGTTAGGGAAAAGAGCATATTTCAGGGAACTAAAAGCCAAAAGTCCCGCTACCACAACGGCGATCCAAAAGCCGATGGTAAGGCGGGGATGAGCGATCGCTACCCTGGAAATGTTGAAGCGTTCTCGTATTTGCACTTTGCGAGTTGGCTGTTGCATAAGGAGAAATTAGCCCACAGTGAATAAGCTTACTGGCAATTCTTTTTTTCTCATCCTACCTGCGTGACACTTGATAATCTGTAATAATCTGCCATGTAGTTTAACAACTCTACCTAAAGGAATAGACTAGAGAGACAATAACGGAGTGTGAGGAATGAAAATCGGTTCTGAAGCGCATAAGCAGCTATTTTGCCAATCTTTCATGGATAGCCATTTAAAGTATCAACCAGAAGAGTTACCTTGGCCCAAATTGGATGAGGAGGCTTTACAACGCTTGCGGGGAATTCCATTTTGGGAAGAAGCGTTATCTACAGAACGGAATGCTGGGACAATGGTGAAAGCTTTTGCTGATACGATCGAAGATGAGAAAATTCATGAAGCGATCGCTTTACAAGGAATAGAAGAAGCCCGCCATGCCAAACTAATAGAATACATGGTAAACCATTATCAAATTGAAACTCCAATGCGTCCAGCAAAACCTGTACCGGAAAATATTGAACCGGAATTTGTCAAATTTGGTTATGGTGAATGCTTTGATTCCTACTTTGCTTTTGGTTTATTTGGTATTGCGCGAAACTCCGGCTTTTTCCCCGATGAATTTTTCGCCATTTTCGATCCAGTAATTCACGAAGAAGCCCGTCACATTGTCTTTTTCGTCAATTGGATCGCCTATAAACAAGTCCAAGAAGGTAGAGGTGCAAAAATTCTCCGAGGTGCGAATTCTTTGTGGCAATATAGCAACGCCTTAAAGCGACGTTTGGGCAGTTTTAAAGGTACGAAAAAAGGCAGTGGCAAAGGTTTTACCGCCAGTGGTGCTAATTCTGTAACTGGTAGTTTAACCTTAGAAAAATTCCTCAATACTTGCATTCAAGAATATGACAAAAGAATGAGTGTTTTTGAACCAGAGTTATTGCGTCCAGAGTTTCTTTTATCCGCTACAAAAACCGCTTACAATACTCTCAAACTTTTACCATCTTAGTGACAGGCAAGATGCCTGTCTTACAAATTGTAGGGTGCGTTACATTATCACTAACGCACCATTCCATTAATCATAAATCACAAATGACTAAAAACGAATTAATAATTTTAGTTCCTAAAGGTGCAGAATATAATGCTGTTTGTCGAGGGGTAAAAGCTGCAAGTTCTGCGCCTTTAGTTTTCTCAATTCCTATGGGTGTAAAACCTTTAACGCAATATTTGGAAAAAGACTTCTCCCGATCGCCATCTCAAGTTTTAATTATGGGTTTGTGTGGTAGTCTTTCACCTAAATTTGGCGTGGGAGATGTGGTTTTGTATGAAAGTTGTAGGTATGAAGGGGAGGTTTTGGAGTGCGATCGCTCTTTCACCACTCAACTTTACCACCACCTCAAAACCAAAGTTCCTTTAGTTAAAAGTTTAACCAGTAATTCAGTTGTTTACTCAACTTCCGAAAAACGCGAATTAGCCGAAAAATTTCCCGTCGAAGTTGTGGATATGGAAGGTTTTCCCGCTTTAAAAATTTTGAGTCAAAGAGGAATTTCCGTAGCAATGTTAAGAGTAGTCAGTGATGATTCCCAACATAATATTCCTAATCTTAACGCAGCAATTGATAATCAGGGAAATTTACAACCTCTATCTTTAGCAAGAGAAATGATTACCCAACCAATAGCAACATTTAACTTAATTAAAGGTTCCTTACAAGCATTAAAATCATTACAGAAAGTAGCAGCAAAGATATGATTAATCAAAGAGTTTAGTTTGGTAAATTAACTAAAATGCGATCGCACAATCCAAAACAAATTAGTTTGATGGAGGGGAGGAAGTGCGATCGCCACAGCAATACATAAAATTACCCCCCTTTTTTTCCAAGTTTATCGCCAGCAAGTATAATCTAAAAAAACGGTAAATTCCGCTCACAAAAAAGCAAAACCTTGGCCTACGACAACACCTGCAAATACATCGCATCCCAAAATCCAGCCAGTTTCGTTCGCTGGTTATTACCCAATGAGGAATTCACCACAGTCGAAATCCTCAAAACCGAATTACCCGCCGAACCAATTAGAGCCGATTCCTTAATTTTATTACGATTCGGGAACACAATCTTACACCTAGAATTTGAAAAATTACCTTATTCAGACCCACCAATTCCCGAACGAATGCTCAACTACTGGGTGCGCCTTTATGGAAAATACAGATGTAAAATAGAACAGGTAGTAATTTACTTAAAACCCATTGACTCACCCCTAGTTTTTATCGATCGATTTCAAGTCGGAAACACCATACATCCTTATCGAGTAATTCGCTTATGGGAAGAAGACTCTTCAGTGTTTCTAGCCGATCCCGCCTTGCTACCTTTAGCACCTCTAACTCGCAGCGAATCACCAAGAGAATTGTTGCAAGAAGTAGCAGCAAGAGTAGAATTAATTCAAGACCCCTCACAGCGTCGAGAAATATTAGTTTGTACCGCAGTAATGTCAGGATTACTGCATAAACCAAATCTGATTAGTCAGTTGTTTCGGGAGGATAATATGCAAGAATCTTTGTTTTATCAAGAAATACTTCAAAAAGGCGTTCAACGCGGTTTACAACAAGGTTTACAACAAGGTTTACAACGGGAAGTGTTAGTAATTCTGCGCCTACTTCGGCGACGGGTGGGAGAACTTTCACCCAGCACAGAAGAGAGAATTCGTGCTTTATCAATTACTCAATTAGAGGAATTAGCAGAAGCGTTGTTAGATTTTTCATCCCCAGATGATTTAACTGTTTGGTTGGAAAATTTGGCGTGAACTTTTAGGTAATGAATTAATTGAAATTCAGCTATCTTCAGAAAGTTAAAGTGCGATCGCACAATCCAAAATAACTTAGTTTGATGGAGGGGGGAATGTGCGATCGATCTTTTTCAACCGTGTACACATCTTTTCTATCTCCCTCTTTAATCTCAGTAAATAGCTGTCTTGCATAAACGTTATTTTGCCTGACAAACATTTTGCTATATCTCTAAAAAATCCTTCATAAATCACTAATTTGCTACTTATGTTACACAATACCCACACAGCATATAGTAATTAAAGGAGTGTAAAGTTTAACTCATACTTTTACTAAACTCTGATAAATTCAAAAAGTTCATTATATAATGTAAAGCCTCTAAAAATCCCTTTTCAACGGGTCAAAATTAACCAGAGGCTCAAGGGGAAAATCGGTCATGGCTCTAATTGTCCAGAAGTACGGCGGCACCTCAGTTGGCTCAGTAGAACGCATCAAAGCAGTAGCCCAACGAGTTATAGATACATCTAAAGCTGGTAATTCGGTGGTAGTAGTAGTCTCAGCAATGGGAAAAACTACCGATGGTTTAGTTAAGCTAGCTAATGAAATTTCCACTAACCCAAGTCGTCGGGAAATGGATATGCTCCTTTCCACTGGCGAGCAAGTTTCCATAGCCCTTCTCAGTATGGCATTGCAGGAGATGGGGCAACCAGCAATCTCGCTCACAGGTGCTCAAGTAGGAATAGTCACCGAAGCACAACACACCCGCGCCCGAATTTTGCGAATTGAAACCGAAAGACTTTCGCGGCATTTAGAAGAAGGTAAAGTGGTAGTAGTCGCAGGATTCCAAGGCATTACCAGCGTAGCAGACTTGGAAATTACCACCTTGGGACGTGGCGGATCGGATACTTCTGCCGTTGCTTTAGCAGCAGCTTTGCGGGCTGACTTTTGCGAAATTTATACAGATGTTCCCGGCATTTTAACGGCAGATCCCCGTTTAGTACCAGATGCCCAACTAATGACAGAAATCACCTCTGATGAGATGTTGGAGTTAGCTAGCTTGGGCGCAAAAGTATTGCATCCCCGTGCAGTAGAAATTGCCCGGAACTATGGAGTACCTTTAGTAGTGCGATCGAGTTGGACAGATGAACCCGGTACAAAGGTAGTTTCTCCAGCATACCAAGCTCGCTCCTTAGAAGGTTTGGAATTAGTAAAAGCTGTCGATGCCGTAGAGTTTGATACCGATCAAGCAAAAGTAGGCTTGTTGCGCGTACCCGATCGTCCTGGTGTAGCGGCGCGTTTGTTTGGGGAAATAGCCCACCAAGATTTAGATGTTGACTTGATTATTCAGTCAATTCACGAAGGTAATAGTAATGATATCGCCTTCACTGTCAGCAAAAATGTAGTGAAAAAGGCTGAAGCCGTAACAGCTGCGATCGCACCCGTCTTACGCACTCATCCTACACCCGCACCAGACGAAGCCGAAGTCATGGTAGATCCACAAATCGCCAAAGTCAGTATAGCTGGTGCAGGCATGATCGGAAGACCGGGAATTGCCGCCGAAATGTTCGCCACCTTAGCAGAAGCAGAAATCAATATCTTGATGATTTCTACCTCAGAGGTGAAAGTCAGTTGTGTAGTTGAGGCGGGAGAATGCGATCGGGCAATCTCTGCTCTCTGCAAAACCTTTGATGTGAACACTTCTCCAGCATGGATCAATAGAAAACTAATCACCCAAGATAATACCGACGAATACCCCTTACCACCAGTGCGAGGAGTCGCCCTAGATCTGAATCAAGCACGCATAGCCATTCGACACATTCCCGATCGACCAGGCATGGCAGCACGCCTATTTAAGCAACTCGCCAGCCAAAATATAAGTGTGGATATGATCATTCAATCCCAACGCTGTCGAATAATTGACGGGCTTCCCCGCCGAGATATTGCCTTTACCGTGCATCGAGGCGATGCCGAAGCAGCCAAAGCCACTTTACAAGAAGTTGTGACTGAATGGGGTTGCGGGGAGGTTGTGGTGGATTATGCGATCGCCAAAGTCAGCGCCGTCGGCACAGGCATGGAAGGACAACCCGGAGTAGCCGCCCAAATGTTTGAAGCCCTAGCCAAAAACCAAATCAACATCCAAATGATCGCCACCTCAGAAATTAAACTCAGTTGCGTAGTCGCCCAAGACCAAGGAGTAACCGCCTTACAAATCATTCATAACGCCTTTGGCCTAGCAGGTAATCAAAAAATTCAGGTTTCCGCCTAATGCCTGAGCCAACTCGCAGCATTACTACCCCTTAAAACCCTTGTGAGTAAACAGTTCTAGCCTTTCCCAAAAAAAGTTTTGCCAAAGAGTTGACAAACCATTGTGAGGTTGGTAGATTAGTAAAGCGGTCGAGAGGAAGCCGAGCGAAAGTGAAGCACTCCAGAGCGCCCGAACCTAGAAAAAAGTATAGTTTGAAAGCCAAAAAAAGCCAAGCTCGTCAAAGAAATTAATAAAGTTTCTAGCGTAGCTAGAAGCGAAAAGAGTCAATAGTATCAAATGGAGAGTTTGATCCTGGCTCAGGATGAACGCTGGCGGTCTGCTTAACACATGCAAGTCGAACGGGGTAGCAATACCTAGTGGCGGACGGGTGAGTAACGCGTGAGAATCTAGCTTCAGAATGGGGACAACAGAG
>NZ_JBHFNS010000087.1:0-223265 GCF_041929135.1 Floridaenema fluviatile BLCC-F154
CAGTAACAACATCAAGATTTTAACCTCTGACGCACCCTACGGAATCAAGTTTTATGATTAGTGCGTCAGACTATAAATCTCAGTAACAACATCAAGATTTTAACCTCTGACGCACCCTACGGAATCAAGTTTTATGATTAGCAGTTACCGGAGTTATATTCATGACAACATCAGGATTTCAAAAAGTTACTCTTCCGCCGATGGATGAGTATAATCAAAAACTAATTTCCTACTGTCACCCGCCAGATTGGGTGAATCCTAAACCCGCTGACTATTATGATTTAGTAGTTATTGGTGCGGGTACAGCGGGATTAGTTGTAGCAGCAGGTGCAGCAGGTTTAGATCTAGGTTTAAAAGTTGCTTTGGTTGAAAAATATTTGCTGGGTGGAGATTGTTTAAATGTCGGTTGTGTGCCTTCAAAATGTATGATTCGTTCTTCTCGCGTTGTCGGAGAAATGTGGGAAGCAAAGGCTTTTGGGATTAATCCACCAGAACAAATAGAAGTTGATTTTCCCGCAGTTATGGAACGGATGCGGCGTTTGCGATCGCATATTAGCCCCCATGATTCAGCCGAACGTTTTCAAAAGTTAGGAGTTGATGTTTTCTTGGGGGACGGTTGTTTTTTAGATAACAACATTGTGCAAGTTGGCGATCAAAAACTACGCTATAAAAAAGCTGTAATTGCTACTGGTGCTAGGGCGGTAAAACCTGCGATCGCTGGACTCTCAGAAGCCGGATTTTTAACCAACGAAACTGTGTTTTCTCTAACCGAACTTCCCCAGCGTTTAGCTGTAATTGGTGGCGGACCGATTGGTTGCGAATTAGCCCAAACTTTTCAACGTTTGGGTTCTCAAGTTATCTTGTTTCACAAAGGTTCTCAGATCTTAAATAAAGAAGATAGCGATGCAGCAGAAATTGTACAAAATGTTTTTGTTCGGGAAGGCATTCAGTTGGTTTTAAATAGCCAAATCGAAAGAGTCGAAAAAACACCAGAAGGAAAAGTAATTCACTTTCGCAGTAATGGATCGGTAAGTTCGATCGCAGTTGATGAAATATTAGTTGGTACAGGAAGAGCGCCAAATGTAGAAGGTTTAAATTTAACCGCAGTTGGCGTAGAATTCGACCAACGAAAAGGAGTAAAAGTTAATGATTTCCTGCAAACAACCAACCCGAAAATTTATGCAGCTGGCGATATTTGCATGAACTGGAAATTTACTCATGCCGCTGATGCCGCAGCCAGAATTGTAATTAAAAATACTCTGTTTTCTCCCTTTGGTTTAGGAAAATCTAAACTGAGTGATTTAGTCATGCCTTGGGTAACATATACCGATCCAGAAATTGCTCATGTGGGAATGTATCAACGGGAAGCTGAAGAAAAGGGATTGCAGGTAAATACGATTAAGATTCCTTTTAGTAGTGTAGACCGAGCGATCGCAGATGGTGAAGAAGCAGGTTTCTTGAAAATTCTGCACAAAAAAGGCGACGATGAAATTTTAGGAGCGACAATTGTCTCTCGTCATGCCGGAGAAACAATTAGCGAAATCACCACAGCAATGGTGAATAAAGTTGGTTTAAATGGCTTATCGAATGTAATTCATCCTTACCCAACTCAAGCCGAAGCGATTAAAAAAGCCGCAGATTCTTATCGCCGCACCCTACTAACACCAACATCAAAAAAACTC
The DNA here is from genome assembly GCF_041929135.1 of Floridaenema fluviatile BLCC-F154. NCBI lineage: Bacteria > Bacillati > Cyanobacteriota > Cyanophyceae > Aerosakkonematales > Aerosakkonemataceae > Floridanema > Floridanema fluviatile. The sequence goes on from NZ_JBHFNS010000087.1 coordinate 1,683, forward strand.
TTAGGATTGCTGACCAAATTTTCCTAAAGAGATGCCACTTTTTGCCCAATTATTATCAGGTAAATTACCCTCAGCATCTAATGGTAGCGATCGCGCCGGAACAATAATCTCTAAGTCTTGGCGCGATTCCATCTCTGACAAATAAGCAACGGAACACTCTACTTCTGCTATATCTAAAGTATTATGTATCCACATCAATCGAGCGTTTTGTGGTTCGACTAAACCGATCGTAGAAAGTGCTGCATCGAGACAATCGCGATCGGTAGAAAAATCAATTGGTAACATAGCAGCAGTTGGATGCCCAGCAGTTAAGCTATTAAGTCGCGTGCTTTTGCGATCCATCTGTTCGATCGCCCTCGTCCGGCAAAATTCGCTCATCCCGATTCCATTAGCATTACCATGAGTCGCTAAAGTCAAACCGCGGACAACGATCCTGCGGCATTTGGGCCATTCATCCTTCATTGCCTCATGGTCGTTAAATTTGCGTCCAATCACATTGGTATCCATCCCAACACCGCTGATATTCTTGCCAATTTCGTCAACAATCAAAACATCTGCCGTCATGAATGGCAACCGTGGCATCCACTGTTTAGCAAGAATCAACAATTCCCTTTCTCGATCTTCAAATTCCTGGGGTTCAATCGCACGAATCAAGGCAGTTTGGTCGTAAGCATTTTCCACCACCGCTAAACCGAAAACCACCCGACATCGAGACAGAACTTCCTGGGCAACACTGCGGACAATCTGCCCAAAACTGTAATTGACGATCGCCCGATGATAAATTTTCGCCCCGGCATGATTGCCCAGACCAATCAGCATCATTTTCATCAATCCGCTTTCAATATCACCCACAAAACCTGTATGTGGCTTAACTCGATTCACCACCACTACATGATCTGCCGCTAAAGCAAATTTATCAAAGTGCACCGGAAAACCCTCTTTAGCATGAGAGATCGTAGTAGTTTCCATGCTAGAACGGATCGGACAACCGCAGAATTCCTCAGTAATGCCGTAGCTTTCAATCACCTCCCGTTGCCCTTGCGCCGTTGCACCACCATGACTTCCCATCGCCGGAACGATAAACGGCTGAGCACCAAGGGATTTTAAGTGTTCGACTATCGCTTTAATAATCAAGTGGATGTTTGCAATGCCACGGCTACCAGCGGTAATTGCCACTTGTTGACCGGGGTGAATGCGATCGACCAAATGCAATCGAGATAACTCGGTCTGAGTTGTTGCCCAAACATCCTCAATGCAAGGAGCAGCAAAGGTTTGACGGACACGAAAGATCTGAGGATAAGACATGAACAAGGATTTGCCAACACTTCTTCAGCAAGCCTGACTTAGGTTACAGTATAAGCGACTCTCTCAAAGTCCAAATAGAGATTGACGTTGGCGTTATCTTGAACAATACCAATCAAATTGCCACCGTAATAAATCCCTGTATCAAGTGCCGCACTTCCTCGCCAATTATTCACACCTAAAGAATAGCCTCCGGCATCTGAGATGACAATTTTGTCGCCTTCAGAGCGATCGAAATCTGTAATTACCGCATAACCATATCCCGTGTAGTAAGGATCTAATCTGTAAGACGCATAAAGCCCAAACTTATCTGCGCCGCCTTCACCTGTAAGCAAATCGTATTGACCTTCCGAACTGACAAAAGAAACTTGATTATTCGAGACACCATCGAGGTAATCATTGCCAGATCCGCCATTCAAGGTATCAGTACCTAGTCCGCCAAAGAGTATATCATCATCTTCATTGCCGTACAGAAGATCGTTTCCATCTCCCCCAACAACTAAATCATTACCGCGATTACCGCGAAGTGTATCATTGCCATTTTGACCATTTAAGCGATCGTTTCCCCTGCCGCCCCGCAGTTCATCATCATCAGAGCCACCATAAAGGGTATCATCGTCATCTTTACCATGCAGGAAATCATTGCCTACACTGCCATACAGAGCGTCATTCCCATCGCCACCGTCGAGGGTATCATTAGCCCATTGCCCTCGCAGCACGTCATTTCCCTGTTCTCCGTAAAGAACGTCATTCCCAGTCCAACCTTCTAAAGTATCATTGCCGGGGCCACCGTAGAGAGTATCATCGCCAAAGCGACCTTCCAGCAAATCATTGCCATTACCGCCATGCAGTTCATCATCATTATTGCCACCGTTCACGGAATCATTGCCGTTGCCACCATGTAACTTGTCGTTACCTGCATTGCCGGAAATAAAATCGTTACCTCTATCGCCGTGAATCTCGTCGTTACCTGTGTCGCCGTAGAGACTATCGTCGTTATCTTCACCCCGAATCAAGTCATCACCTGGGCCACCGTCAACCACATCTTCAAAGCGACTGGCGAAAATGCGATCGTTCCCTGCACCTGCCGAAATTCGCACTTTATCAACTTCGGCTTGATTTATCGCCCGATCGAAGATCGAATTACCATTGATGAAAATATTAATCTCATCATTATCTACATTTCCTGGTACGGGATCGATCGATAACACATCGGCTCCATCCGTACCATTCATCGTTATAATGCGTCCATCATCCAAAGCCGCAGGCTCAGGAGTATAAGTCACCAGAGCATCAGCATATTCAGTCGCTATCTCATAGCCAACGCTGCGAAGCGCCTGCTGAGCCTGACTCTCATTACTAGCATCATTGACAAAAGCAGTGTACAAAATAGTCTGCCCGTTATCAAATTCCATACGTCCAGCCTCAGAACGTTGGTAGTGACGACCTTTCTCTGGCGTGTTCCAAGAAAGATTGCCTGATTTGTTTTGAAGGGTAAACAGTTCAGACCAACTTGGATAAATTGAATTGAAAAAGTCAGGCACGTCACCCTTGCTATTGATGCCACCATTGCCATCTGACCCTAAAGTTTCCCAGAAAAATGTGTGCGAATTTGCAGAGAGTAAACCGTTTTGATTGTAATGAATTTGTCGCAACAACTCGATCATATCCCTGGGAGTGGATAGATTGTTAAAGCCTGCACGATAATCTTCTACAACGCCGTCGTTACCGTGGTTGCTTGGTGCTCCTGAGCCGGGGGTGTATCGATCGAGTATGGTATCTTCCAGCCCCAAGTTCTCAAATTCTTGGTTGATCCGATCGAAACCTAATTCTCTAATTAAGAGATTCGTTGCCCAATTATTGCTATTAGCAATCATCGTTTGAGCCAAAAACTCTAATGTATAATCAGTGTTGGCTTGAAGATCGGGAATTGAATCGTTGGGAAATCCTTGATTACTGCCAAGCTGAGAGCCACTATTGATAGTCTCATTAAGTGAAAAACTTGGGTCTGAATCTACTCGACGTAATAGAGCATAAAGAATACCGATTTTGATAGTGCTGGCAGTACTAAAGACTGCATCTGGGTTGTTCATTACCATTTCACCAGTCGTTAAATTGAAGATGATGGCTCCTGAACTTCCGGTAGATTTGCTGAGGTGTTCAGCTACCCGTTGCGATAGGGGTGATGTTGAATAAACTGGAGCAACTAGATCGAGTCCAGTTTGATCTACCAAGAGATTAGTATTTTGTGGATCGTCTGGTTCTCGATCGACCTGATTCAACTGCAAAGTTAGATCTCGATCTTCTTCTTGAATATTGTTAGCTTCATTAAGTTGATTAAACTGGGAAAGTTCGTCACGATTACTCATAATTTGTGTCATATTTGATGCTCCTTGCAAAATCTCTAGGGAGTTATATTCACTCCCGATCGGCTTTTCAGATTCATGCACTCCCAATACTGCTCGGTTAAGAGTAGGGGCGAAGCATTCGGGCGACAATTTATGACTCAAACCCTAGATTTTCTGTCCGAATGCTTCGCCCCTACAAAGGCAAAAAATGCTTAACCGAGAAGTATTGCATGCACTCCATAATTTCACCTTAACCCTGGCATCCAAAGAAATCTTGCACATTCATGTCATCACTTCACATTCTTGCTATAAATTCAAAAATTTTTTTAGCGGGTAAAGGGTGAATTAATCTCAAATGTTTTTAAATTGAATACCATGAACGACCAACATAACCAAGATCTTGTAGATTTATACGAGCCGATCGCCACTCTTAAACCTGTTGATGAGAATATCTGGATTGTTGATGGTCCGATCGTGCGAATGGCAATGTATGGAACATCAATTCCTTTTCCTACTCGCATGACAATTGTACGCTTGAATAATGGTGATTTGTGGTGTCATTCGCCAATCGAATTGACGCAAAAATTGCCAAAGTGCTACACTAATTCTTGCCGACTTGATCGAAAATTTTGAAGCGAAAAAAGTTTCTCGATCGTTGGCTTGGTTAGTGAAACTTGCTGGCATCGTCGATCCTGATGGAAAAACCCCGATCGATCTACGAATGACATTTTGGGGACGAAAAGAATCAGCCCGTGAAAGTTTTCAGCAAATGCTTCAATGGGAACCAGAAAAAGTTATTCTTTGTCACGGTCGTTGGTATCAGGAAAATGGTACTGCGGAAATCCGCCGTGCTTTTCGCTGGCTAGGTAACTTTTCAGTGAGGAATTAAATTTAAAACCAATCAAAGCTCCAATGCCTCCTGGCAAATAGCGGAAATATTGAAGCGTTGCTTGATGGGTTGAAGTCGGGCAAATAGTGATTCCGGTACTGCAATGGTGACTGATTATTTCCAGGATTTCAGCAATTTTCTCCTGATTGTTCGCAAGCACCAATACTCACCCAACTGCTAGTTAATTTACCATCTAGCTCGCTATACCACTCTTTTTTCCAAATAGGGGCATTATGTTTGAGAGTATCGATCGCATATTGACAAGCAGCAAAAGCCTCCGATCGATGGGGACAACCTACAGCTACCAAAACACTAATTTCCCCAATTTTTAACTTTCCCATCCGATGATGAATCACTACTCGATTTACATCTGACCACTTTTTGCGAATCTCGATCGCAATTTCCGCAAACACTCTTAAAGCCATCGGTTGATATGCTTGATATTCTAACATCACCACCGCTTGACCATCAGTTTGATTGCGAACCATACCACTCATTACTACGATCGCACCATTAGCCGGATCGTCCGCTAAAGTGTAAACTTCCTCCAAAGATAAAGGTGCAAAAGTAATTGCCAAACTATCATTTGGATCTGATTGCATGGGAGAAACTAACGAACTAGCAACAGTAGAATTCATGACTAAGAGATATCAAACTTTAATTGAATAATTCAAACATTTTCAAAATTATAAGCAAAATTTTCTCTAGATCCCCGACTTCTTCAATAAGCCTGGGATCGGAAAATTCCAGTCTTAACTCTTACCTCCACCGATTAGATATAACAAAGCCATGCGAATTGCTACTCCGCTAGTTACCTGCTGCGAAATTAAACTAAACTCAGGATCGTCCATTAAATCAGAACTAATTTCTACTCCTCGATTTACAGGTCCGGGATGTAAAACTCTGACTCCTGATTTACATAACTTCAATCTTGTGCGAGTAATCCCATATTTTTGATGATATTCTCGCAAACTAGGTAACAAATGCTGGGTCATTCTTTCCCGTTGTAACCGCAAAGTCATGACAAAATCGGCATCTTTCAATGCAGGTTCTACATCCCAATGTAAAAATAATTTACGTTCAGTAATTGGTGAATCTTCCTGATTCTCCGGTATCCAATCAGCGAATAACTTTGGTAACAAAGTTGGTGGACCAGCTAAGTGAACTTCGGCTCCGGCTGCTGTTAAGCTCCAAATATTAGATCTGGCTACTCGTGAGTGAAGAATATCACCAACAATTGTAACTTTTTTATTTTGCAAAAGTTCAATTTTCGGTTGTTTTGGATCTAATACGGAACAAATTGTAAACAAATCTAGTAATGCTTGTGAGGGATGTTCGTGTTGACCATCGCCAGCATTGAGTACGCTGACTCGTGATTCTAATCGATCCATTTCATCTGCGATCGCTTGTGGTACCCCAGCTTCCCGATGACGAATTACCATAATATTAGTACCCATAGCTAGATAGGTTTTTGCTGTGTCTAAAATGGTTTCCCCTTTAGTTAATGAAGAGGTCGCTGGAGCAAAATTAAGCGTATCTGCGGAAAGTCTTTTGGCTGCTAATTCAAAACTGTTACGAGTCCGTGTAGATGGTTCAAAGAATAAATTAGCTACCACCTGTCCTTGCAGGGTTGGTACTTTCTTGACTCTTCGAGACAACACTTCTTGAAAACTAGCTGCTGTCTGCAAAACCATATTGTACTCTGCTGGTAGGAAATTAGCTAAGGAAATAATGTGGTGGCGTGTCCAAATAGTATTCATATAATGTAAGAACCTAGATTATTTTGCCTCTTTCTAACTCGTTTGATTAAGTTTTTTCTCCGTAATGCTCTGATTGCTTCCTTATCTGATTTACTCCGATCTTGACTTAACTACACCTAAAAAATCATACTGTGTATATACTTAAAGCAATCATAAAGTTTTTTATTAGTTTAATACAATGTTTAAATCTAGAATAATCACTGAGGTAAGTTCCAAGCAAAATAAGGTAAAACAAGTTACCAGTAAATTAGGGCAATCCAAATCTCTGTCATCCAAACATCTGCATTAACTTTTTGGATAAAACTAACTCTTTAACGGCTACCAACCTAAGCCGGGACAAGTTAACAAAAAATTTATTCCCTGTTCTCTGTTCCCTCTTGCCTTCCCTAACTAAATTGTTCCTCTTAGACCGATAGCCTGTTTAACTTTAATTTCTCACAATTTGCTTACCGAGTAAAGGAAAATCTTTCAGAAAACCATGTTTTATATAATACACCGCTTTTATGGAAAGAGTGAAAATGAAAACTGCACTACCTAGCAATCAATTAAAAAGGCTAGAAGTGCAACCTGAGTATGAGATGCTCAGTACAGATGCTCAAGTAGCATTTGATGACTTTGTTCGTCTAGCCGCACAAATTTGTCATACACCGATCGCAATTATTAACCTGATTGATAGTGACAGACAATGGTTTAACACCAAAACAGAAATACTAAGAGATGTAAGTTTATGCCAGATTTGTGTTCAAGAAGGCGACTTAGTGATTATTTCTGATACTTTAAATGATGAACGGACTAAAAACCACTCAGCGGTTACATCTTACCCTCATATTCGATTCTATGCAGGTATTCCTTTAATTTTAGCTGGAGGAGAAGCGATCGGAACTCTTTGCGTCATGGATCAAAAGTCCAGAGAAATTACTGCCGAACAACTGGAAGCATTAGAAGCTCTCGCTCGTCAATTAACTGATAATTTAGAATTACGATATACTGTTACCAAGCTGAAGCTTACTAACAGTGAAAATGAAAGTTCACTGATCAAACTCCGCAGTGATTATCAACAAGCAACATTAGAACGCGATCGCTTTTTTAGCCTCTCTTTAGACTTAATTTGTATTGCGGGATTTGATGGCTATTTTAAATGCTTAAATCCAGCATTTGAAAAAGCACTAGGTTACAGCCAAGCCGAAATATTAGCAACACCATTTATAAATTTTGTCCATCCAGACGATCGAACAGCAACTCTTGCAGTTATTGAAAACTTAAATGCTGGCTTACCTGTACTTGATTTTGAAAATCGTTACCGTTGTCGAGACGGTTCTTATAAATGGCTTTCTTGGAAAAGTATTTCCTTACTTGAAGAAGGTTTGATTTATGCCACTGCTCGTGATATGACAGAAACTAAACTTGGGGAAGTTGCACTCAAAGAAAGCGAAGAAAGATGGCAATTAGCATTACGGGGTAACAACGATGGGATTTGGGATTGGAACTTAGAAACTAATCAAGTATTCTTTTCTGCTAGATGGAAAGAAATGCTCGGTTATGCAGATAGCGAAATTTGTAATCATGTAGATGAATGGATAATTCGAGTTCATCCCGATGACTTTACGAAAGTCATGCAAGCGATTAATGAGCATTTAGATAAAAAAACACCTTTCTATATAAATGAACACAGATTACTCTGTAAAAATGGCACTTATAAATGGATTTTAGACCGAGGTCAAGCACTTTGGAATGAAGAAAATAAACCAATGAGAATGGTTGGTTCTCATACAGATATTACCGAACGAAAACAAGCAGAAGTTTTATTAAAAGAACGTCAAAATTCTTTAGCACAACAAGAAGAATTACTGCGAAAAGTTTTAAATGCCATTCCTGTAGGAGTTTTAATTACAAATAAACAAGGAAAAATTTTACAAGCAAACCCCGCTGCTTACAAAATTTGGGGCGTGAAGAAAGAAAATTTTGATTTAGCCAATTTAAGCTTGGGTTTAAACTGTTCTACCAACTCGAATTCTGAGCAATTTAAAGCTTGGTGGACAGATACAGGTAAACCGATCGAACCGGAAGAATGGGCTCCTTATTTAGCCATCATCAAAGGAGAAGTTACCCTGAATGAGTGCATTGATATTCAAAGATTCGATCGCACCAGAAAAACCATTTTAAATTCCGCTATTCCTTTAAGAAACGATCGGCAAGAAATTATTGGCTCAATTGTCGTTAACCAAGATATTACCGAACAACAAATAGTTAAACAAGCCCTTTGGGAAAATCAACGTTTATTTCAACAAATTGCCGATGCAACACCAGAAATACTCTACCTCTATGACTTAACTTCCGATCGCAATATCTATGTAAATAAACAGATAACAGAAATTTTAGGTTACAGTCCCCCAGTACTTCAACAAATAGAAGGTTTAGTTAAAAAACTAGTTCATCCAGAAGATTTGCCTAAACTACTAGACAGCTATAAACGTTTAGCTCAAGCCAAAGATGGAGAAGTAATTGAAAGCGAATATCGGATGCAATGCGCCAATGGTGAATGGTGTTGGTTAATTAGTCGAGATGTAGTTTTTAGTAGAACTGCTGAAGGTTCACCTCATCAAATATTAGGTACTGCTAGCGACATTACTAAACGCAAACAAGCAGAAGTAGAATTGCGAGAAATGAGTATGGCGCTGGCAAATGCAGTTGAAGGAATTTCTCGCTTAGATGCTGAAGGTTACTATCGTGCAGTGAATAAAGCTTACGCTAATGCTTGTGGATATGAACCAGAAGAAATGCTCGGAATGTTATGGTACAAAACCGTACATCCTGATGATGTAGATAAACTAACAAGTGCTTATCAAGAAATGCTTTCTCAAGGAAAAGTTGAAGTCGAAGCTAGAGGTATTCGTAAAGATAGATCGCATTTTTATAAGCAGGTGGTTATGGTGGCTGCTTACAACAAAGAAAAGCAGTTTATTGGGCATCATTGTTTTATGAAAGACATTACTGAAAGAAAAGAATCAGAACAAAAGATTCGAGAACAAGCTGCCCTTTTAGATATTGCCACTGATGCGATCTTTGTCAAAGATATTAATAGTAAAATTTTGTTTTGGAATCAGGGCGCTCAACGGCTGTATGGTTGGACAGCAGCGGAAGCGATCGGCAAAGATGCCAATGAATTTTTATATAAAAATCCGATCGATCACCAGCAAATTCGCCAAACTCTCTTAACTAAAGGAAAATGGCAAGGAGAACTTCGCAAAGTTACTAAAAATGGTCAAGAAATCATCGTCGAAAGTCGCTGGACATTAGTATACGATCAAGCAGGAAAACCTAAATCAATTTTAGTAGTAAATACCGACATCACCGAAAAAAAACAACTAGAAGCTCAATTCCTTCGCGCCCAACGCATGGAAAGTTTGGGAACTTTAGCTAGTGGAATCGCTCACGATTTAAATAATATTTTAGCCCCCATTTTAATGGCAGTGCAACTCCTCGAATTACAATTGAAAGATGAACGGAGTATGCGACTATTACCAATTTTAAAAAATAATGCTAAACGAGGTGCAGAATTAGTCAAACAAGTGTTATCTTTTGGACGGGGAATTCAAGGCGATCGCACGATCGTTCAAATCAGACATTTAGTAACAGAAATCCGTCATATCGCTAAAGAAACTTTTCCCAAATCAATTGAGTTATACGCCGACTTATCCTCAGAATTGTGGACGGTTTTAGGAGATGCCACACAACTGCATCAAGTATTAATGAACCTTTGTGTAAATGCTCGTGATGCTATGCCTAACGGTGGAACTTTGAGCATTTGTGGCGAAAATATTGTAGTCGATGAAAACTATGCTAAACTAAACATTGACGCTAAAGTTGGTAGATATATTGTCGTTACCATCGCAGACACAGGATCGGGCATTTCTGCGGAAATAGTCGATCGCATTTTTGAACCATTCTTTACAACAAAAGAACTTGGTAAAGGTACAGGACTTGGCTTATCTACAGTACTAGGAATAGTGAAAAGTCACGGCGGCTTTATCAATGTTTATAGCGAACTCGGAAAAGGTACAGAATTTAAGGTTTATTTACCAGCAATAGAAGCTCAAGAAAACCAAGAAATAGAAGAAGCTCAAATCCCCAAGGGTTCGGGAGAATTGATTCTCATAGTTGATGATGAAACTGCCATCCGAGATATTACAAAAACCTCATTAGAAAGTCATGGTTACAAAGTAATTTCTGCTTGTGATGGGCAACAAGCGATCGCTACCTACAAACAAAATCAAGATAAAATCAATTTAGTATTACTAGATATGATGATGCCCAACATGGATGGTTCTACCACCATAAATGAATTCCAAAAAATCAATCCTAATTTAAGCATCATTGCCATGAGTGGACTAACAGCTAATGCCGTAAACGCCGAAGCTGCAAGTCAGCAAGTAAAAGGCTTCCTCTCTAAACCTTTTACAGCTGAAGAATTATTAGTCACTATGCAAAAAGTACTGCACAAAAAAGCCAAAAATGGCCCTGAAAAATAGAATTAAAACTCTGCAATCTATCTCATTAGCACTTGGGGGAGAAAACCTCTCATTTCACATCCTCCCTCCCAACCCAGGGAGAAATAATTTTAAAATCCCCCGATTCCATTGCCGAATTCATCCTCAATTTGATTATGTAATTGTTGCTATGCTTCCGTCATAGCAATAATTTGAACGGTTGTTAATTTTAATTGCGGAAATATGGGAGAAATAATGCTGGTTTCTCCTTGAAAACGCTCTGCCTGGTATTCACCATCAATGAGACGATTAACCGTTACAGTCGGCTGTTTGGGAGAGCCAATATACTGAACTCCTCCCAACCCGGCATAATCAACAATCCAATACTCCAAAACTCCTAATTTCTCGTACTCATTCAACTTGATCCGGTAATCATCCCGCCAATTGGTACTCACGACTTCAATCACTAAAGGCGGTGGAATGTATGCCGCAGCAGAGGCAGAACTTTGGCGCATTCTTTCCCATTCTTCTTTGGCAAATACCACAATATCGGCTTTGCGACTTGATTCATTTTCCAAAGCAGCTGTGTTCAATCTAACTTGTTTACTCTGTCGGGGAATGTAGGGGAGATTTAAGGATTGGCAATGGTTAATCAGGAGACGACATAGCCCATCAACGACATCTTCATGTTTTGCAGTGGGTTCGCTCAGAGGCATGGCAACTCCGTTAATTAGCTCGAACGATCGACCCGATCCGTCATCCCAGTTTAGAAATTCCTCAAAGGTAAGGATATTTTTAATGATGCCAACCATTGCGATCGACCCTAGTGACTAACTTCATTTTAAACAGCTTCAATGAGGCTTCAAACCGAAAACATTCAAAGCCAGCGAGATTAAAGACAGGAAAATTATAAATCCCACAGCATCCAAAGTAGTAGTTAATAAAGGTCCACTCATCATCGCCGGATCGAGTTTTAATCGCTTAATTCCCATTGGTAACAAAGTACCCAAAATTACAGCGACAAACACATTAATTCCCATTACTAACCCAGCGATTATACCCACCCATCTTGAACCCGGAGTAGTCCAAATAAAGGAAAGTAAAAACAAAGTTAAACCCAAAACCGAAGCAGTTCCTAAAGCCGCTAAAACTTCCTTACGTAAAATTCTCAACGTATCTAAAGGCGTAACTTCTCCCACACTTAATCCACGAATTGTCACGGTTACAGCTTGAATCGCCACAGTTCCCCCAGTATTAGAAAAAATCGGCATAATTACCGCTAAAACTGGTACTTGAGAAATCACAGTTTGAAAAGGCGCGATCGCACTTGCCGCCCCAATATACAACGCCATCACCCCCAACAACCAAGGTAAACGATTCTGAATCGTCACCCAAGGCGAAGACAAAGCTTCCTCATCACCACTACTTAACCCAGCTAATCGCTGAATATCCTCAGTAGCTTCTTCCTCTAAAATGTCAATAACATCATCGATCGTGATAATACCCACCAAACGGTCTTCCCGATCGACCACAGGCAACGCAATCAAATCATACCTCTGCATCAATCGCGCCACCTCTTCTTGAGGCATTTCCGTATAAGCTTTAATCACCCGATAACTAGCAACATCCCGAATTAAAGCATCAGGAATCGAAAACAACAACTGCCGCAACGACACCACCTGCACCAACTTGCGGTTATCGTCAGTCACATAAGCATAATAAATCGTTTCCTTATCCTGGTCACTTAACCTAATTTTGCTTAAAGCCTCCCCAACCGTCAAACCTTCCCGCAACCGGACATACTCAGTCGTCATCACCCGACCTGCGGTAGCCTCTGGATAACCCAAAATCGTCGCAGTTGCTTGTCGTTCTGAAGGACTGAGTTGTTGTACCAATCGTTTTACCACTCCCGCTGGCAGTTCATCAAATAATTCTGCCCGGTCATCAGGTCGCATCGCCTCCATAATTTGACATACTTGAGTATCATGCAGCGAACCAATTAACTCCTCCTGCACTTCCTGGGGTAAATACTCAAACACATCAATTGCCTGAGCTTTGTTTAATAGGCGAAAAGCGATCGCCCTCCGTTTCCCCGGCAACTCAGCAATATAATCACCAACATCCACAGCTGGCAAAGAATTAAGTTCCCACTTCAGCTGATTTAAGTCAGCAATATCCTCTAGCGCCACACGCCCTTGTTGTTGAGTGAGCATTCAACCTCCTAGTCTCCCCCGCGCCGGGAGACAAACGTCACCAGCTTAGGGGAGGATAATACTTCCAGATGATGGACTTTTGTCCATGAATTTAAACAACTGAATTCAACACTGGTACAAATAGCACGAATATGGCAGAATACCAGCTTCTCTATGCTATCCCTTCTCCGGTTATTTCACAATCGGGAGGTAGGGGGACACAGGGGCAGAGGGGCAGAGGGGCCGAGGGGCAGAGGGGCAGGTCCCCATCTCAGAAGGTTGTTCTGAGCGATACTTTATTGCTAGAATTCAGCCACCGTATTTATTTAATACAGAGATTTTGCAATGGACGTAAAAATCGTTCTTTTAGCCCTAACCTTCCTGTTTATCCTGTCGAGTTTGTTCTTCGGCACAAAAAACGGATTCTACGATACAGACAACTATCACGGTAACGGAACAGCCCACTAGCTCAACTCTTTCTCTTTTCTCCTGAAGTTTGCTACAAAACATTGACCAGGGACACGGGACATCAGGATAGGGGAATGTGGCGATCGATTTGTAACAGCAAATAAACTCCTAAATGCTTTATTTATAAACAATCCCAGTCCCCAGCCCCCAGTCCCCAATCCCCAATCCCCAATCCCCAAAATCAGGGTTTTCCACCACAACTATGGAGAGAACCCTAATTTTCCATCTCAAAGTTAGTGAAAAAGTATCGGAAGACATCGTGATTGAGCTAGAATGCTTGCCCTATAGTGTCAATCACGCAGGTGAAGGAATTTGTCTACTCCTGCGGATGGGTCCATACCGCATTCTTTTAGATTGCGGCATGGCTGACATTTCAGCATTGCTAGCGCCAAACCCCAAAATCCCACCAGCTGATTTAGTCTTATGTAGCCACGCCCATCCCGATCATGCTAAGGGTTTATTGGCTTTACATAAAACCTTTCCCCAATTACCAATTTATGCCAGTGAAGTCACAACTCAATTATTGCCGCTGAACTGGCCTGAGTTAAACCCGAAGCAAATACCTACATTTTGTCAAGCTTTACCTTGGCGATCGCCAGTAGAATTTCACGACGGACTTTGTGCCGAACTCTTCCCCTCTGGACACCTACCAGGCGCAGCTGCCATCCGTCTCACCTACACCACCCCCCGGCGCAGCTACACCCTCCTCTACACAGGCGACTTTTTCCTCTCCAACTCCCGCCTAGTCGAAGGTTTACCCCTCGACGCTTTACGGGGAATCGAACCCGATGTTTTGATTATTGAAGGTACATACGGCACCGCCCGTCATCCCCACCGTCGCCAGCAAGAAAACCAACTCGCCGAACGCATCAGTCGCGCCGTCAGTGCCGGAAAATCAATTCTGATGCCAGTACCAGCATTAGGATTAGGTCAAGAAATCCTCATGTTGTTACGCAGTCATCACCTATTTACAGGTCGGGACTTGGATATTTGGGTAGATGGCACAGTCGCCTCTGGATGCGATGCTTACCTAGATCTGTTACCGCATCTTCCGGCATCAGTACAAAATTTTTCCCGTCACCAACCTTTATTTTGGGACGAACGAGTACGTCCCCGTGTCCGTCGCCTAGAACGGGAACACATTCCCCTACTAGGAAACACTAGCTGCATTGTACTCACCGATGAAACCACTGATTTGAGTCAATATCTTCATCCCAATGCCGAAGCTTGGGTAGTTTTACTACCCCAAAGACCGGGACGCTCAAGTATAGAAGATTATCAGCTTCAGGCCAAAAAAGCTGGAGTTCTCAGTGTGGAAAGTTACCTTTTAGCTCAACATTGTGATGGCCCAGGCACAACTCAGCTGATTCATAATTTACGCCCCCAGCACGTTGTCTTTGTTCACGGTTCTCCGACTTATTTGGCAGATTTAACTAGTTTGGAGGAATTACAAAACCGCTACCACTTACATTCTCCCAATCCTGGCACACTTGTAGAATTGCCGATCGGAGACACATTTTTACAACCCGCTGCCCCCGAAACCAACTACGAAGGGGAACTCACGGAATTAGGCACTATAGTCACAATTAATTTACCAGAGACAATTACTGCCGACCCCCGCTGGCAAAATTTTGCTGATACTGGTTTAGTGGAAGCGCGTTGGCAAGGCGAGGAACTGGTATTGCGGGGATTAACCCAACGAGAATTATTGACTCAAAGAAGCGATCGTCTCCCACCTAACCTAGCTTGCTGCGGTAACTGCCGTTATATGCGCGGACAACGTTGCCGAAATCCGGCATCACCTTTATTTGAATTTAAAGTGACACCGGACGGCTACTGTCCTGTGTTTGAACCTTCTTTGAAGGTCGAACGGGAAAACGACGATAATTAACTTACTCTGGATTAGAGTCAGGGAAATGATTCCGAATTTGCTCTGCCTCTGGACAATCATCCGAAACTAAAGGTTCGATATTGCCTCTCGGTACAGAAGCTAATTTCTGACTTACGGCACCAATACTTTCTAGGCGCACCATCTCTTCCCAAGAAGAGACTTCATCATCTTCATCTGTCTCATAGCGCAACGTTACTAAATCCCCCTCAATATCGATAATTCTGGCGCGTTCAATCCAACGTTGCTGGTCCCGCAAGAACACACAGACTTCACGACCATCGCAACAGAGTTGATATATCTTGCGGTGTAGCATATATTGCTTCTCCTGAACAGGGAACTCTTCAAGTGCTTGGTTTATTAATCTATCTTTGGCGACTGACTTCGGGAAATTTACTTTACGTTTAGCCAGCCATTTCATCTTCAAGCTACATCTTTAAAGATGTAACCCTCGAACTCTCGGCACCTCAACATAAATTATTGCTGCCCTTCCAGGCAACATCTTGATGTTTGTCTGATGCTTTAGTTAGAGAAAGTTTATCTCGAATTGGGCAACAGATAGCAGGTGGAAAAAAAATTTTTAGTCTTTCAGTAACGGTGGTAGTAATCATTTAAGGTTAGAAGCGTTCAACAAGACTCGATCGTGTGAGAGCAAACGCCATTATATAGATACCATTTATTCTATCAATACTTCGGTTTTATTACGCTAGGGAAAACTACTATTTTTGTACTAATCACCCCAGCTAACTGTACCATTAAGAAATTATTTTTCTAGGGTATGTGTCTCAAAGTCAATAATTGTAAATGTTTTCAGCCTTTGCCCCTAATAGTTGTTGCTTTTTACCCATTGGTAAAAATTATTTTTTCCTTCAGGCTAAACTGAGCAAATCTACACCAACCACAGGCAAAAGCCCACATTTACTTACTTTTTGCCTCTTTTCTTTTTAGCGGTCAAGTTTATGTACCTCTACCAAGTCCTAAAGCAATCTCAAGCTTAAATTTTCTCGCTTCTAGATTCTTAGCTCTGACTGCTAGAGTTTTCATTATCTAAGCAATATCTTTTTTTTCCAGACAAATTTGGGATATGGCCTGACTGGGCTTATCCTCACACAAATATCACCTTATTTACTTGATGATATTGCTGATTTCACTCAGCTAAAACCTCAAATAAAAGCGAAATTTTTTCATATTTACAAACTAGCTAATTTATCTAACGGCAATTTGCCAGAACGGAATTTTGCCGTTAGTCCTTTCTATAAGTAACTCTCAGTTAGAGATTACATGATGTATCTATGAATACACTATTTCCCTCCAACTAGAAAGATTTGTTAGATGCGTATCTTCTAGACAGGGTTCCACACACTCGGCTAGAGTTCGTGCGACTGCCCCGCGTGCCTCTCGCTCAATTTGACCAGAACTAACTGCATTGTACAAGGAAGAGAGGGCATCTAAGTCAGCGGATTGATAGCCTTTATGAGCCAGAACTTGACCAATAAGACCTTCTGAAGCAACACTTAAACACCCTGTTTGAAAAGCTGACTTAACTAGTGAACGAATCATAACGACTTCCTGAGCATACTTGATTGCGTTAACCGTCAATACTAGTCTTAAACATCTGCTTTTAGAAGTAAATGACAGAGCGCAGTAGCAACTGGTGATAAATCCCCTTTTAAAAGTGTGATTTACATCACTGAGGCTTTTAAATAGCTAATTTTAAATGTTGAGGTTTCAGTTTTTGCTACCATCTGCAAAGTTTAAGACTAATCAATCTATGTAATAGCTTATCCGGGTTACTGTTAAGATCCTGTAAAGACGGTTAGGGTTAAATAAAAAAGCTTGGTAAAGATTATTTGGGAGAGTCAGGCTCGATCGCTTGTAAAGTAGTGAGATAAGCAAATTTAGAAAATGAAAGAAGTATTATGGGGTATGCGATCGCAGTCCAAAAGCAACAATACAAAACCTACATTCTCACTGACCAAAAAGCCCAATCCCGGATTGAAGTAGTACCAGAACGAGGTGGAATCATCACCCGCTGGCAACTACGAGACGAAGAAATTCTTTATTTAGATGCCGAAAGATTTGCCAACCCTGACTTAACCGTAAGAGGCGGAATCCCGATTTTATTTCCCATCTGCGGCAACTTACCTGATAACACCTATAGCATTCACAGTAAAGACTACCAACTTAAACAACATGGTTTTGCCCGTGACTTACCTTGGGAAGTAATAGACCAAGAAACCCAAGAATGCGCCAGCATTACCCTGCGTTTACATAGTAACGACCAAACAAAACAGCTTTATCCTTTCGACTTTGAAGTAGTTTTCACCTACCAACTCAAAGGCAATACCTTAGAAATTCGGCAAAGTTACACTAACAATTCTGCTGAATCAATGCCCTTTTCCACTGGACTGCATCCTTACTTCGCCACCGCAGATAAAACTCAGCTAGAGTTCCAGATTCCCTCAACTCAGTACCAAGACCAGCGAAATAAAACAATTCACTCCTTTACAGGCAGCTTTGACTACCAAAGCGATGAAATAGACGTAGAATTTCGCGATTTAACCGATGTTTCCGCTAGCGTCACTGATAAAAGCCGTAAACTTCATTTGCATTTGAGTTACGATGATACTTACTCTAGAGTCGTGTTTTGGACTGTTAAAGGCAAAGATTTCTATTGTTTAGAACCTTGGACTGCTCCCCGCAATGCTATGAACACAGGCGAACAACTGATTATTTTAGAGCCAGAAGCTTCTCTAGAAACAGTAGTTGCTCTGACTGTCACCCTCAGCTGAGAATCTGATTAATCTGCGATCAAAGCAATCCGCTGATACCGGATTTCAAGAACAACAGACCGAAAACCAAGGAAACAACTATAACTATAGAACGGTTATTTTTGGTCAACCAGGCAGAAATCCCATTAAGTAAGGATTTTGATTTTTGGGGTAGGAGGATACGAATCAAAATCGGGAGTAGCAGTAAAGATTGGGCGAGTAAAATGAAGAGTAAGAATACGACCGCACTAGATGCTTGCCCCAATTGTGCCGCTGCGATCGTCGCCAAGGCACTCAGGGTAAAAACCCATAACTTCGGTGCAATCAATGGCAGTCCTACGCCAATTCCAAAAGCCTTGAGTGGGGTTGAATTGTCGAGCGTGGTTAACCATTTTGGCGGTGGGTCATCCGGGTCGTCGTGACCGTGCCACTTTTTATAAGCTGCGATCAACAATAAGATACCCAGTACCAACAGCAATGTGGAAATCACTAGATTCTTATCGTTGCCTGTCTCACCTGATGTAGCAGCCTCGCTGAAAATCAAACCAAAAATTAGTCCTTGTAACAAACGAGCGATCGTCATCCCAGCGACGTATGCGATCGCCTTGAACAGTCCTTGTTTAGGGCTTTTGAGGAGCAACAAACAGATAATTATCTGCAATGGCACCACAGCACTGCCGATGATGTACGGCATCAGCGAAACGAGTAAAGTTTCCATAAAATACGCCACTCTCTAAAGTTAGCGATCGGACTTAGTGTTTCTGCAATCTTGGTCAGCCTCATCATTAATGATATGACTCATGGCGATCGCATCAGATAAAAAAAGTTTTTCCTTAACCCCTTGCCTTTTCCAAAAAAACTGTGCTATTGTGATAAACGTTGCGAAAACGATAAAAAACACGGGTCGCTAACTCAACGGTAGAGTACTCGGCTTTTAACCGATTAGTTCCGGGTTCGAATCCCGGGCGACCCATTTTTAAATTTATACTCCTTTTATTAACTGCGAAGCAGCAGGGGAGCAGAGGAATAGAGGAGAATAAAGTTGATGACATTTGCCCTTTAACCTTTTCCCTGTGCTTTTTTTTCCTTCTGCCCTCTACAATTCTCTGTTACCCGTTACCCTTGAAAGCAATCTGAGCAAAAATTCCTAGAAGACATTTCCATTAATTCGCAAAATATCTTAAGATTATCCTAATGATTTAAGATTGTACAAACCCAATTAGCTGAGCAACCAAATATAGGAGGACCACTTATGGCGATTGTACCAATGAGGCTGCTGTTGGATCACGCTGCTGAGAATGGATATGGCATTCCAGCTTACAACGTTAACAATATGGAGCAGATCCAAGCGATTATGCTGGCTGCTAAAGAAACCGATAGTCCCGTGATTTTACAGGCTTCTCGTGGCGCTCGCTCATACGCTGGCGAAAATTTTCTTCGCCATTTGATTTTAGCGGCAGTGGAAACCTATCCTGAGATTCCCATTGTAATGCACCAAGATCATGGCAATGCGCCATCTACTTGCTACTCAGCCATCAAAAATGGGTTTACTAGCGTGATGATGGACGGCTCTTTAGAAGCTGATGCCAAGACTCCGGCTAGCTACGAGTACAATGTGAATGTTACTCGTGAAGTAGTAAAAGTTGCTCACTCGATCGGTGTTAGTGTTGAAGGCGAACTAGGTTGTTTGGGTTCTCTGGAAACTGGAAAGGGTGACAAAGAAGACGGTCACGGTTTTGAAGGCACATTGTCTCATGACCAACTGTTGACCGACCCTGACGAAGCTGTTGACTTTGTGGAACAAACTCAAGTTGATGCTTTAGCGGTTGCTATTGGTACCAGTCACGGTGCTTATAAGTTTACCCGCAAGCCAACTGGTGAAATCCTAGCGATCAGCCGGATTGAAGAAATTCACCGCCGCTTACCTAACACTCACTTGGTAATGCACGGTTCCTCCTCTGTGCCTCAAGATTTACTAGACTTGATTAACCAGTACGGTGGTGCAATTCCTGAAACTTATGGTGTACCTTTGGAAGAAATCCAAAAGGGCATTAAGAGTGGTGTTCGGAAGGTGAATATTGACACTGACAACCGTTTGGCTATCACTGCGGCGGTACGGGAAGCATTAGCTCAAAAACCCAGTGAATTTGACCCCCGTCACTTCCTGAAGCCTTCGATCAAGTATATGCAAAAAGTTTGTGCTGAGCGTTATCAAGCTTTTGGCACTGCTGGTAATGCTAGCAAGATCAAGCAAATGACTTTGGATGATTATGCAGCTAAATATGCTAAGGGCGAATTGGATGTTGTTACTAAGTCTGCTGCGAAAGTCTAAATTGCACTTTTGCTAATTTAGTTCTTAGATATGGCGGGTAGTTTTTGCAGCTACCCGTTTTTTTATTGGTTTGTAGTAGCGACTTTAGTCGGAAGTCGCTACTACGAACGATAAATACGACTGAAGTCGTTACTACGAACTTTTTAATCTTTGGCTTCTAGTATTGATTCGGGTGTTTTTGGTTGGGGTTTGGTGTTGGTGGGGGGGGTGATGTCGTGGTTGGGTTTAATTATGGTTGGGTTATCTTTGGTGATGTGAGTATTTTGTTGGGCTTCGTCGGTTTTTCTGGATGAACGGATGTAGGTGAGGACTTCTTTGATGACTACTGCGGTGGGTACTGCTACTACTACTCCTAATAGTCCGCCGATTCGGGCTCCGGTTAAAATGGCGATGAATACCCAAAAGGGGTTTAGTCCGGTGACGCTGCCTAGTACTCTGGGGGCGATGATATTTTCTACTATTTGTTGAACGATGAGGGCGGCAGCTAGGACTTGCAGGGCTAATCCAATGTCTCTTAAAGCGACGAGAAAAACTACTAGTCCGATGCCGACGGAACCGCCGAAGGGTACGAGTGCCATTAAACCAATGGTGAGGCCAAAGAGCAAGCCGAAGGGTACTTTCATTAAGAGGAAAACGGAGATTAATCCAGATGCCATGCAGGTGGCGAGGATGATTTGTCCGGTGAAGTAGTTTTGAAAGCTCGATCGCAATGTCTGAGAAAATGGTTGTTGAATGCGTGCAGGTAGCCACTGAATTAAGCTCACCCAAATATCTTTGCTGTGAAGCAGTAGGTAGAAGGTGACTACTATTGTGAGTAAGACATCTAACAATCTGACTACTGTTAATACTGTCAGGTTTAAGGCGAGATTGAGGGTTCTTCCGGCGATGTTTTGCAGGTTGGCTTTTAAGCGATCGTTAATTTGACCGATTAATCCATCTAAACTGATGGGTAATCCTACTATGTCAACTCTTTCGTTGATCGTTACTAGTTGGCGTTGTCCTGAGTCGATCCATTCTGGTAATCTGGCTACTAACTGTTGGGCTTGATTAAAGGCAAGTGGCACCAGTGTTACTCCCACTGCTACTAAAATCAATACTGTGAGTAAGAAGACGAAGATTGCTGCTTGAGCTCTGTTGACTCCTCTTTGTTCTAGCCAGTCTACTGGGTAGCTGAGGAGAAAAGCTAACAGGGAAGCTACCAACAGAATCACAAACAGAGATTCAAAGTAACCGAATATTTCCGAAAATGCCCAAGCATTTAACACGGTAAGTGGTGCTGCTAGGGCAATTACTAGTAGGCGCGACAATGGAGTTAGGGATTCCCACCAGTTAAATAATTTACTTTTTGGTGGAGATGGTCGAGGACTAACCATGAAACTAGCTCAATTTTTCAGTGGTATTAGTGATTAGTGTAGTAGGGTAGAGGTAAGATATCACCAACCTTTTGAGGGTACATGGGTTTTTTTGCTATTTTGCCGCTTCGATAATTTCAGTTTAGATGAATACTCGGTGTTGAAGCGAGGGCATTTGGCGGCGGACTTGTTCGAGGCGTTGGGGGTCGATTTCTGCTACGGCTACTCCTGGTCGATCGCCCCCGGCATCGGCTAAAATTACTCCCCAAGGATCGACGATCATGGCGTGTCCGTGAGAATGTCTCATGGCGTAATGTCTTCCGGTTTGGGCTGGGGCGATGATGTAACAGGTGTTTTCGATCGCTCTAGCTTGTAATAATACTTGCCAATGGTCTTTCCCGGTGTAGGCGGTGAAGGCGGCGGGAACAAAGATGACTTCGGCTCCCATTTGGGATAGGTGACGGTACAATTCGGGGAAGCGCACGTCGTAACATACGGAAAGTCCGAGATTTCCTAGTTCTTTTGAGGGGTAAATTGGGGGAATGCGTGTTCCTGCCATGACGGTGCTTGATTCGCGATAGGTGTTACCGTCGGGTAAGTCAACGTCGAATAAATGTACTTTTTGGTAACAGGCGAGTTCTACGCCGTTGGGATCGATGAGCAAAGCGGTGTTGTAAACTCTGCCATTATCTAATGGTACGGGAAATCCGCCGCCTAAGATGGTGATTTGGAAGCGTTGCGCCATTGTTTTGAGGAATTTTTCGCTTTTTTGGGCGATCGCTTCTGCTTGAGCAATTTTATCTTTTTCTTCGCCCATAAAGGAGAAGTTTTCTGGTAAACTGACTAATTCTGCACCCCGACGCACGGCGAGGTCGATCAATTCTTCTGCCTGAATTAGATTTTTTTCTAAATCAGGTACACTGGTCATTTGAATGGCGGCGGCGAGATAAGGCTTCATCATGGAAAGTCAAGTAATTGTGTAAAAATTTCGCTTCTGTTTGACGTTGATCCTCGATCGTCTCAAATATAGAAGTAATGGTATTTTAGCTAACTGCGCGATCGCTCTAGAGGAGTAAATTGGAGAATAGGAAAATCGGAAACCAAATTTTTTCAATTCCAGAGTACTCTGTTAGATAAAGTTTTTCTGGGAGTTGTGTTTGCACTCTTGTACTTCGAGTTCTTTAGTGAATAGATTCGATGTTTTAGTCGTTGGGGCGGGTGCTGCTGGTCTCTATACAGCACTTTGTTTGCCAGAATCGTTACAAGTGGGCTTAATTACTAAGGATAGCTTGCCTTTATCTGCTAGTGATTGGGCTCAGGGGGGTATTGCGGCGGTTATCGATCCGAGTGATTCGCCTCAGTTGCATATTGAAGATACAATGCAGGCTGGGGCTGGTCTTTGTGAGTTGGAGGCGGTAAAGTTTTTGGTGGAACAGGCTCCCAGTTGTATTGATTCTTTGGTACAAATGGGGGTGGGTTTCGATCGCAAAGGCGAAAATTTAGCCTTGACTTTAGAAGCTGCACACTCTCGCCCTCGCGTGCTTCACGCTGCTGATACTACAGGAAGGGCTGTTGTCAGTGTTTTAACGGCTAAAGTGTTGGAACGCTCAAATATTCAAGTGCTTTCGCCAGCTTTTGTTTTGGATCTTTGGCTGTCGGAAAATGGGCATTGTCAAGGAATTAGTTTAATTTACCAAGGTGAGTTACTTTGGGTAAGTGCTCAAGCTGTGGTGTTAGCAACTGGGGGTGGGGGACAGGTGTTTTGTCAAACTACTAATCCGGCTGTGAGTACGGGTGATGGTGTAGCATTGGCTTATCGTGCGGGTGCGATCGTCCGCGATTTGGAATTTTTTCAATTTCATCCTACTGCTTTAATAAAATTGGATGCACCTCATTTTTTAATTAGTGAAGCTGTCCGGGGTGAAGGTGCTCATTTAGTAGATTCTCAAGGCTATCGTTTTGCTTTTGATTATCACCCAAAGGGTGAACTTGCTCCGAGAGATGTGGTGAGTCGAGCGATTTTCCACCACTTGAAAGATACAGGGGAACCTCATGTTTGGTTAGATTTACGCCCTATTCCCCCAGAAAAAATTCGGCATCGATTTCCGAATATTATCCAAGTTTGCCAACATTGGGGAATTGATGTATTCTCAGAACCAATTCCTGTTTCTCCAGCTGCTCATTATTGGATGGGTGGTGTTTTGGTTGATTTAATGAATCAAACTTCAATTCCGGGATTATATGCAGTAGGAGAAACTGCTAGTACTGGTGTTCACGGCGCTAATCGTTTGGCGAGTAATTCTTTATTAGAATGTATCGTGTTTGGCAGACAAATGAGTAATTTGCAGGTAGAAAGTAGGGAAAAAGAGGAAAAGGAAAAAAGTTCTCCTCTGCCCGTCTGCGCCTCTGCCCCTCTACCTTCTTTAGTGGAATTGATTCGTGAAGAGTTACCGCGGTTGATGTGGCGATGTGCGGGGATTTCGCGACGAGAGGATGAGTTGGTAGGTGCGATCGATCAAGTAGAATTATGGCAAAAAGACTTCGCTGCTTTAGAGTTTAGTCAGTACTTACAAAACTTCCAACCACCCCAGTCTGTTTTGTTAAATTTCCCGGACATAGAAGCCCAAATTAAGCTTTGGGGAGAAACCCGAAATCTTTTAGATGTGGCATACTTAATCCTTAAAAGTGCTGTTTTCCGTACCGAAAGTCGTGGCGGTCACTATCGTGCTGATTTCCCGGAAACTTCCCCGGAATGGCAAGTTCACACATTAGTTAAAAATAACCAATGGTGGAAATCTTCTTTGGTGGGTACTGGGGACTGGTGATTGGGGACTGGGAATGTTTTTGGTTAGACTGCTGGCAAAGGTCAGAAATCTTGGTTCTTTTTTACCATAGATGAACACAGATGAAGATAGAAATTGTCTATTTTTGCCAGAGGTCTGTATTGTTACTTTAAAGTCAATCAAAACAGAGTTTCTTTACCCTTTTGTTACCATGTCTTTCGGATATGAAAAAGACTTTGACATTGATTAGTTTGAATGTGGGATTGTTGACGATCGCTTATGGATTGGTGTTAACTTTTTGGCAGCAATCTGTAAAGATAAATCCGGTAACATCTGAGATATTAATTCCCGAACTTCCCGATCCGCAAATTTTGCTTAGAGATGCTTTACCACCTGCGAAAAGTTTACCAGTTTTGTTGCCTGCAATCAAGAATTTACCTGATTATATGGGAGTTGATGAGCGAATTTGGGGAGAAAATCAGGGAGGTGGGGATCGAATTGAGTTGTTAAAAGCGATCGATAATAGTTTACGTTATCTTGCTTCTTCTCAGGCAATTACTGATTATCAAAATTATCCGATTTCGGGGATTACTCGCGATCGAGTTATTCGCAGTTTAACAAGATTTCGCCAATTGGTGAGAACTTCTCGGAATGGCGCAGAACTTTGGGAGGCGGTACAAAAGGAGTTTGTTTTTTACCAGTCTATCGGTAGAGATGGTTTGGGAAATGTACTGTTTACTGCTTATTATGAACCGCTTTATGATGCGAGTCGAAAACCTACCGCAGAATATCGTTATCCTATCTATCGTTTACCGCAAAATTTAAAATCTTGGTCAAGACCTCATCCTACTAGAGAAGAGTTGGAAGGAAAAGATGGTTTGCAAGGAAGTAAGGGGAAGTTAAAGGGTTTAGAATTGTTTTGGTTGCGCGATCGTTTAGAAGCTTATTTAATTCACATTCAAGGTTCGGCGAAACTGCGGTTAACTGATGGTAAAATCACCACGGTTGGTTATGCTGGAAATACGGCTTACAACTATAGTAGTATTGGCAAGGCTTTGGCAGATGATGGGAAGTTGCCGTTAGAAAATCTGACTATGCCAGTGATTTTGCAATATTTTCACGAAAATCCGCAAGAATTAGATAATTATCTGCCGCGCGATCGTAGTTTTGTATTTTTTCAAGAAAACTATGGTCGTCGAGCGACGGGTAGCCTTAGCGTACCATTAACTGCGGATAGATCGATCGCTACCGATAAATCAATTATGCCCCCAGGTGCTTTAGCTTTAATCCATGCACCTTTTCCTTACACCGATGCTAATCAAAAATTGCAGTTTAAAACTGTGTCACGCTACGTACTCGATCAAGATATGGGGGGAGCAATTAAAGGTGCAGGCAGAGTAGACTATTTTGTGGGAACTGGAAAAGTAGCTGGGGAAAGAGCAGGAATGACTGTGAGTAATGGATATCTTTACTATCCGTTGCTGAAGCGTTGAGTTTATTTCCCCATAGAAAATTTAGCGAGTTCCAGAGCCTTGACTACCACCACTAGAAGGCCCACCATTATTTGGGGGATCGTAGTTGCGATCGATAGGTAATACAACAGTTGATTTTTCTGTTGTGGTAAAATTTTTAAAGTGAGGAGCGATCGTGCTAGCACTTGAGCTTTCAGGAGCAACTAGTTGTAAACCCACGATCAGAGTTCCTAAACCTGCTAACCGTAAAAAGGTATCCATAGTGCGTCAAACCTTCTCTGCCTATTATCTAGTATATATACTTAATCAAGAATTGTCCGTAAATACTCGGAAATTTTTGACTGATAAACAAAACTGATGGTTCAAATTTAGGTAAATTCCTTGTTGCCAAGAATGCACTCTTCGATATGAACATACCATTTTTGTTTAGTAAGTATACTTAAGATAGATTTCCTGTAGAATTACAGTGAAACATGAAAAAATTTAAGAAACTTAAGAAAAGGTGTAGTTATTTTTTCCTAGTTGCTTAGCAGAGTACATTGCCGCATCAGCATTTTTAATCAAAGTTTCTATATTTTCGCCGTTTAGGGGATAGACACTAATCCCGATGCTGGTAGAGATGCGAATTTTATGACCTTGCAAAATAAAAGGTTGATTAATCGTCGTGAGGATTTTGTCGGCTACTTTAGCAATATCAGGTAAGGAGGGAATCCCAGGTAGAATTACTGTAAACTCGTCGCCGCCTAAGCGAGAGACAGTATCGCTGCTGCGTAGACAACGTTTGAGTCTTTCACCGACGGTTTGCAAGAGTAGATCTCCGGTATCATGTCCTTTGGTGTCGTTAATCAGCTTAAAACCATCCAAGTCTAGGAATAGCAAAGCGACTAACTGATGATTTTGATGTGCCCAGTCGATCGATTGACTTAAGCGTTCGTGAAAAAGTTTCCGATTGGGTAAGCCAGTCAGGGTATCGTGGTAAGCGAGGTAGCGCAAACGGTCTTCAGAAAGTCTTAATTCTGTATTAGAACGCACTAATTCAGCAGCGGTGCGTTTGAGATTTTCTTCTAAATGCTTGCGTTCGGTAATGTCGCGAATCACCCCTATTAAAAAGATGTTACCTGCCGGATCTTTGTGCAGCGATCTTTTAGTAGCGATGTGATGGGTGATACCTTGAGAGTTGGTGAATTCTTCTTCATTTTCAGTTGCGTTACCGCTTTGGAATACTAATTCATCTTGATGCCAAAAGATATTGGCTTCATGATTAGAAAAAACGTCAAAGTCTGATTTTTCTAGAAGTTTTGCTAAGGGATAACCGATAAATCTACAGTAGGCTTGGTTTAAGACAATCCAGCGATGTTGTTTGTCTTTCACAAAAATTGGATCGGGAATGGCATCAATGAGATTTTGGAGGAATTCTTTGGAACGTTTGAATTCTTCTTTTAAGTGGGCAACCAAGGCGGTAATGGCGATCGCAGAAGCTACCAGTCCTAACATTGGTGGGATAAAGGGCAACCACCAACCTGCTAAAAAGGCTAAATAGCTAATAATAAATAGAATGAAGATGGCTAAAATTAGATAAATTAGGGAAAGTTTGACGGAGGGCGATCGCCAAATAAGAATTGTGCCCAACCAAGTCCAAAACAAAATCCATGATATTTCTAACCATTCCGGCCAAACTTGAAATAAAACTGTTTTTCCTTGGGCAGCATTAAGGATTTGACTAATAAAATTTGCTTGTAATTCTATGCCAGAAATTGGTTTTGGGCCACCAATAAAAAGACCAGTGCTGTAAGGTGTTAAGAAAAAATCTTTCAGGGATTCAGCTGTTGAGCCAATTAAGACAATCCGATCGCGCACCCACTCAGGAGGTACTTCACCGGATAACATTTGTGCCATTGAAACGGTGCGAAAGCTACCTGCGGGACCTTGGAAATTAGCTAAAATTTGGTAGCCCCCAGCATCAGCCATTACGTAGCTGCCGTCATTGGGTTGAAAGCGATGGAATACAGCTTCACCTAGCTGCAAATAACGGTTTTTGTTGTTTGCCGAGTGCGGTTGAATTTTTTCTGCTTTCAGATAGCTTAAAGCGAGCTTGAGAGCAAAACTGATTCGAGGTTTATCGTTAATATGCCAGTAGAGCAAGTTGCGGCGTACCTTGCCATCAGGATCGACAATGACATTGTTAAAACCGACTCGCCCTTGCTGTTTCAAAAGAGGTGGTCCTTCTACGCCTGGACTATTATTGTTGCTTAGTTGTTCAATTCCCACTAAGTTAGGTGTTGTCTGCGCCGTCTCTAGCCACTCTGTATGACCTGGAGGAACTGGCAAATCTCTGTAGATATCTAAACCAATAGCACGGGGTTGCAGAGAACGGATTTTGTCGATCAATTCTGCCATGTTGCGATCGGGAATCGGCCAGCTACCAATGCGCTGGATGTCTGCCTCTTGAATCCCCACAATTAAGATTCGTTGATCGACGACTTGGGGTGGGCGTAAGCGAAAAAACTGATCTAAAGCTTCCCATTCCCCAAATTGCAATAGTCCCATCAGTCGCAGGGAGATTAAACAAGCAGCAACGACGCTGAAGCTAATCCAGACCCTGCGATTTTCGAGCAACTGTTGCTTAAGGTTTTTTCCCCTTTTTGTGGCGTTTTTAGCTAACTGCTTAATCATCCCATTCACCGAGTTTTTGAGCTTATTTCACTGTCTCTCTTTAATTAATAGCCAATGGTCGGGCAAATCAGTAAAGTTCATTTTTTGCCGATAGAGATAAACTCAAGTGATGCAGTGAGTAAAAACTACAGGGGTAAAATAATAGCGATCGTAGTCCTAGAGAAACAAACCCTGGCTAAACTATCTTTTTTGTCAAAAATTCTGGATTGCTCAGTTACTACAACTATTTCAGCCTTAGTTACCTAGAGTGAAGCAACATTCTTTACAGTAACTTTACAGCAAACTTGTGGTTTTTACCAAATCTTTAAATTACTCTATAAAAATTCTTGTTATCCTCACTAAGTAAGGTAAGTGTTTCCACGGAAGGGTTACGGAATAGCTAGTATGTAGCAAGTTACTCACCTACTTGTTCTTACTTGCGGATACTTAAGAGGTGCTTGTATCTCCACGGAGAATCTTAACCAAGCTCTTTCTCCAAGGACTGCCGATCGCCAATACTGGAAACCAGCAGTTAGGGAAAACACAACCTAAATAAACATAAACTTCATCATTGATCCACCCTTTATTTTTTAGCGAGACAACTTTTATGAAATCAGTCAACATTCTAAATTTATCAATTGATAATTTATCCAAAGTAGAATTATTGGACAAACTCGGTTCAGGTGGCGTAGTATTTACCCCGAATGTAGACCACCTGATTAAGTTACAAAAAGATCAAGAATTTTATAAGGCTTATGATATTGCCACTTATAGAGTTTGTGATAGCCAGATAGTCATGTATGCTTCTAAATTTTTAGGTACTCCCCTAAAAGAGAAGATTTCTGGTTCGGATTTGTTCCCTGCTTTTTACAATCATTATAAAGATGATGAAAACATTAAAATCTTTTTGTTAGGAGCGGCGGAAGGAGTAGCGAAGAAAGCTCAAGAGCGGATCAATCATAAAGTAGGCAGAAACATGATTGTCGATTCCTACTCTCCTTCTTTTGGGTTTGAGAACAACGAAATAGAATGCCTGAAAATAGTAGACATGATCAACAATTCAGGTGCTACTGTATTGGCAATTGGTGTGGGAGCGCCAAAACAAGAAAAATGGATTGCTCTCTATAAAGAGAAACTCACCAATATTAAAATCTTTTTGGCATTAGGTGCAACTATTGATTTTGAAGCTGGTAATAAACAAAGATCGCCTGAATGGATGAGTGTTGCTGGGGTTGAATGGTTACATCGACTAATGTCTGAACCACAAAGATTATGGAAGAGATATTTAGTAGATGATTTACCATTTTTCTGGTTGGTGATGAAACAAAAGCTAAATTTCTATAGTCAACCATTTAAGAAAGGAAGCTCTAGCTTTAATGTAAGAATTGAGAAAGAGGCCGTTAGTTTACAGCAAGATTACTTTCGGGAACCTGTGTTGAAGTCATAGTTTACTCACAGGAATAGTTTGATTTCTCAAAGGTCACTTGAACAAAAGTGGCCTAATTTTTTTTGGGCGCTGGTTGTGAATAAGCCGAATAATTTTAGAGGAGATGCTCAATGTTTTTGCTAGCATATTGGACAAAGTTAGCCGATCGCTCTGAGAGTATGATTAATAACTGATGTAAATTATATTCGATGCGACTTTCATCTTTAAACATGGTTTTTAACTTATTTTTGATTGGTCTAATAATTGAATTATCCTGAAGAGTTTTGATTTCGGGATAGCGATCGTCAACCGAAATTAATTGATGATTTCGCAAAACATCAAAGCGATCGACTGAATGAGTTTTAATAGCATCAACAATTTCGCTATATACCTGAGTAACTAATTGCTTCGTTGCGTATTTCATGACTACTAGCTGTAAATTAAAAACCAATTGTTCATTTTTGATATTTTTTTCTAATAAGCATCTTCTGCATAATGATTCCATTGCTTCTATATACTCAGATTTAGCTACATTGATTAAAATATGTTCTGGCAATTCCCCAATTGATAATGGTTTATTTTGAATTGCTAAGCAGTATATAATATTTCTTTCTAAATTTGACAATCTTTCAAAATGTTCAGCTAGAAGATTGCTAAAAATGTCACCAATAACTAATGTACCTTGAGTGAGAAATAGCCAGATATTGCCTTGAAATAGAATTTGAATAGTATGAGAAACCATTTTTAATGCGAGGGGATTTCCGGCGTATGATTCAATGAGTTTTTCGGATTCTTTTTGCGGTGATAAACCTTGAGTTTGTAAAAGATCTTGTGCTTCTGGTAATTTTAAACCGTTGAGTTTTAAGTAGCGAACCGGGAAATAGTCTTCTGACAACATGGCAATTTCTTGCGGGTTTTCGCGAGTATTAATTACCAGACAACTGTGATGATTTGATTCTCCAACTAACCGTATTAATTCGCCATATTGTTGATATTCAGGGATATACTGTCCAGCTAGTTCCCCACCGCGTAAGATAGTTTCATAATTATCTAAAATAATCAAGCAGCGATGTTTACGTAAAAATTCTAATACTTGCCAAGGTTTAAGAGTGTTAGTCACAGGAGAATTTGGGGAAAATTTATCGTCAGAGAAGGATGGGATTAAGTTAAATAAAATATCATTCCCAGGTGTGATGTAACGTAGCGATCGCCAAATCATCCACTCGAATTTATCTTGTAATTCCTGAGCTAACTTTACACATAAAGCAGTTTTTCCCATCCCTCCCATTCCTAATATTGTCACCAAGCGACACCGCTCATTTAAAATCCAGTGTTTTAGCTTTGTTAGTTCCTCTGTACGACCATAGAATATAGGAACATCGGGTGCGTCTCCCCAATCTTGATACTGATTAGTATTTAACTGCTTTTGCGCTACAACATAAGACTGAGTTTCTGTTAATAAATCGTCCGCGAAAACCTCTGTCCAATTTAATTCTAAAACTTGACAGAAAGCTTTAAATGTAGAACTACTAATTGCTATTCCTCTTAAAAATCGTTTCCAAGTTGTTTCGGAACAACCATGAGCGTAATAACAGCTATCTGCTGACCAATCCTGCTCTGGGGACAAAATTTTACTAGCTTCTATTAACCATCTTGGATCATCTACAGTCCAACCTTTTTCATTTCTAGCTTGTTGAATTTGAGCTAAACCTGATTTAGAAGCCTTGAGAGTAGGTGACATATATTATCTGAGCGAACCTGTCAAGGTCAATTTTATCTCACTAAACACGCAAAACAACCGTAATTTTGCTGAGCTAAAACTGCACTGGTTGGCAGCCAAAAATTAACCGATTTTGGACATAGATGCGTAGTCGTAGTCTAAAGCATTACTAGCAAATCGACTCCGATCGCCTAACAATTTGTTAACAATTTTGGCATTTATTATGAATGATTACTTTGTCAACCGTGTTTTAGAACTTACCAACATTGAACGCAGTAAGTATGGTTTGCAGCCTCTAACATTTAATCCTCAGTTGGCGCAAGCAGCACAAATTCACAGCCAAAATATGGCATTACAAGACTTTTTCGATCATACAGGATTAGATGGTTCTCGACCGTCCGATCGCGCCACAGCTGTTGGCTATCCATCTACCTTTGTGGGAGAAAACATTTATGCGGGTTTAAATACACCAGAGGCAGTGGTAGAAGGATGGATGAACAGTTCTGGACATCGTGCCAATATTCTTAATCCTGATTATCGAGCACTCGGTGTTGGTTACTACTTTCTAGCTAACGATACAGGCAATGTTAATTACAATCATTACTGGACACAAAATTTTGGTGCAGTATTTGGCGATGTACCACCACCACCACCACCACTAATTATTGGTACTCCCGGAGATGATTTATTAACAGGTAGTGCAGGTAATGACACTATTTTAGGAGTTGCAGGTAACGACACCATTAATGGTGCAGCTGGAGATGATTATCTCAATGGCAATATTGCTAATGACTGGGTTTTTGGTGAGGAAGGAAACGATTTAGTCTGTGGTGGACAGGGAGACGATGTTGTTTTTGGTGGTGTAGGAAACGACTTTCATGTAAATGGAAATAAAGGCAACGATCAAGTTTTTGGTGGTGATGGAGATGACATAGTATATGGTGGTCAAGGTAATGATATTGTCCAGGGAGAAGCTGGGAACGATCGCCTTTATGGAGACTTGGGTGCAGATACATTAATTGGTGGTGCGGGTACAGATACATACATTTTAAGAGAAGATGCACCGGACATTATTTACTACAACGATTTCGAGGATTTTATTGGTTTAACTAGTAATTTGTCCTTTGGCAATCTCCGCTTTAATCAAGGATTTGACGAGTTTGTTCCTGATGGGCAAATAGAAGCACAAATTATCAATGCTACTACAGGAAGTCTTTTAGCAGTATTACCTGATGTTGATATTGCTTCCCTAAGTTTTGATGATTTTGTTGCGGTATAGTCGCAATTCTGATTAATTATTGAGTGTTTCGGTAATATATTCCTCTTCCATTTGTACCGATAAAAACTAATCCAAACTGTTGTTTACTCGCTTCCATAACATTAGGGTTGTTGCCTATGGGTTGGGAGCGATCGCTAATACTAGTCCAAGTTCTACCTCTATCTAAAGACCGGAAAATTCCCTCATTTTTCCCAGCAATTTTACCGTATAAATAAAGTGCAGGTACTTTACTTCCTCGCGGTGGTTTACCTAAAGCAAATAGAAAAGCTCTTTCTACTGTGGGAATTTTGCTAAAGGTTTTGCCAGCATTTGTGGAGCGAAATAAACCATCTTTATCTAAACTTAACCAGAGTTCGCCCTTAATTCCGGGAGCAGTTTTTAAGGAATGCCAGCGATCGCGCAGCAAAGACTCATTAACAATTTCAAAATTAGCGCCTCCGTCAGTACTGCGATACAATTTACCGCCAGCATAGTAATAGAATGTTTTGCCATCAATGGGATCTGCGGCTAAAGGTTGAGCCCAATTCCAAGGGCCTTTTGCTCCTTTTGGTAAGGTAGAAATTTCGCTCCAAGTTTTTCCTCCATCCTTAGTAAGTAGAGGTTTTTCATCGCTAATAGTTACTAAGAAAACTTCAGGATTAGTTGCCGAAACTGCTACTCGTAATGGCATCTTTTTTTCGGGAAAAGTCGGGAATTTCTGCCAACTTTGACCGCCATCTGTGGAAGTCGCACCGCCAAAAGTATTATTCCAACGGTTGCCACCTACTCGCACTACTCGCAAGGGATTTTTTTCATTGTAAGCAATGCTATAAGTGTCTTGAAAATTTGGGCCTTGACCGCCAAATTCTCTAGTAGGAAAAGCATTTAATCCATTGTCATGATAAAAACCATCAACATCAGCAACAGCACTGAGTAATGGCGCACCTTTGGGAGGAGAAACTAAAGCAAAAGTGACGATTTCTTCATGTCCTTTTTGATAGTTAGTCCAGACAACAGGATTAGTTTGGTAATTTTCTGTACGCCAAATACCGTACCAATCTGTTAACCAAGCTCTGCCGAAAACTTTGGGGTCAAACTCGATCGCAGAAATCCAAGGTTGTTTTAACATTAAACGCCTCCACCAAGGAACTGTACTATTCATAGTGCGTTTAATTCTCTGCCAAGTTTTTCCCCCATCCCAAGAACCGTAGAGTCGGGTAGAATCTGTTTCTCCAGTACTGACTAATATATGATTAGGGTTGTTTGGGTTAACAGTAATAGCGTTAAAGGTAGCTTGTGATTTTTCGGGAGTGATGTTACTCCAAGCATTTTTTGCATATTTAGTAACTCCTGGGCCTTTGGAACTAGTTACGTATAATGTACCGTTAGAACTAATAGCCATCCGGCGAGGAAATTGGGGACTTTCGGGAATTTTTCTCCAGGTAACACCTGCGTCAGTGGATTTATAAATACCATCTCCGTAGGAAACAGCGTAAACTAAATTGGATACTCGTTTGTCAAACAAAATTCCAGTAATGCCGATACCTTTGCGAGAATTGTTAGGTAAAGAAGTGACTTGATTCCAGGTTTCGCCACTATTGTTCGATCTCCATAAACCATCACGTCGAGAACCGAACAAAATCACTTGAGAATTAAAGGGATTAACTGCTAATCTTTCGCCCATCCAACGTTTATCTTCGTTACCTCCCATTGGCAAATCAATATCGAGTTTTTGCCAAGTTTGTCCGCGATTTGTTGATTTAAAAATTGAGCCAGGTTTAGACCAAAGATATTTTCCAGCGGCGATGTAAACGGTATTAGGATTGTTAGGATCGAGGGCTAAGGATTCGCCGCCATAATAGTCACTTTGGGACTTGGGAAAGCGATCGGTAATGGGAATCCAAGTTTGATTTTGAGGATTCCAACGATAAAAACCACCGATATCGGTGCGAATGTAAACTAAATCTTTTTGTTGGGGGTGAAGGTAAATTCCTGTAACGTAACCTCCGCCGCCTAGTAAGACGTTTTTCCAGCTTAAATTACTGTTTTGCTGTTGGGCTATTGCTTGGTTATTTTTAGCGGTTGGAGTGAGGATAAAGCTATCTAGTTTAATTTGCTGAGTTGCGATCAGCGTCACTAAAAAAAGCAGGGTAAAACGGGTTATGTGCGCCCAAATTTTAGCGTTCTTAGTTTTGAGTTTACTAATTTGGTGAGCGGCAATGTTGGCAAGAATAAAACCTATGGTAAGGATAGATATTCCTAATAGTAATTTTTGAGCGATCGCTAGCCAATTCATGATTAAATTACTCACCAAAAAACGGCAACTTCTCAATTATAATAATATTTTCGCTAAAAAATGGCTAATCTTTAAAGATTAGCCAAAGTTATTGCAAGTGGTATTAAGCAGGTGAAATATTAACTATACTAATTGTTGCGATTGTTGTTGAATAATTTGCTGTTTTTGAGTTTTCCCCACTTTATTGGCAGCTAAAGCGTCAATTTTATGATAGATAAATTGAGGTAAAAACCTGAGTAAATAAGCTGCTACCACAGTAAGAATTGTCCGTTTTGGTTCTTCGAGTACAATTTGCCAATAAGTAGATAAAGAGCGATTAATTAGTTGGACAGCGGCATC
Organism: Floridaenema fluviatile BLCC-F154; assembly: GCF_041929135.1. Classification (NCBI taxonomy): domain Bacteria; kingdom Bacillati; phylum Cyanobacteriota; class Cyanophyceae; order Aerosakkonematales; family Aerosakkonemataceae; genus Floridanema; species Floridanema fluviatile. The sequence continues at coordinate 37,418 of NZ_JBHFNS010000087.1, forward strand.
ACCAACGCGCATTCTCACGGCACTACGGGCCAAATAACGGAGTTGATAAGCTCTCGCCATATTTTCTAGAGGTGCGACTTTTTCGGGGGCGTAGGAGCGAGTTTTTTCAAATACTTTTTCCCAGGAAGCAAACTGTTTTATAAAGTTAGCTGAAAGTCCGCCCGTGTTGACTCTGTAACAAGTTAAAACGTCAGGAATTCCGACGATTTTCCAGGGAGTTTGCAGGATAATTCGTAACCAGCATTCGATATCTTCTGATTGACGGAAGTTATCGTCAAAATAAAAGTCTTCTACTGTACCATAGAGATTATCTTGAAAGCGAATTGCTTCAAATACTTCTCGTTTAATTACTACTGCTGAACCGTTGCCGATCGGACTACCACGCAATAAGCAAACTAGATCGATATTGTTTAATTGTGGCATTGTATAAGTGCCTAAAGGATTGCCTTCTCGATCGACAAAAGCCGATCGATTAAAGCTAACTCCCACCTCTGGAGAACTTTCCAAATGAGCAATATTTTTAGCTAACATTTCCGGTTCCCAGAAATCATCCCCATCTAAAAATGCTAAATATTCCCCTTTGGCGTAACGAATTCCCGTATTTCTAGCGCCAGCTAAACCGCGATTTTTTTGGCGAATTATTTTGATTCTCGGATCGGTAAAGTGCTGGCAAATTTCCACACTACGATCGGGAGAACCATCATCAACTATTAACAATTCAAAGTTTTCATGAGTTTGATTGAGTACTGAAAAAACCGCAGTAGCGATATATTTTTCTACGTTGTAAGTTGGAATAATCACAGAAACAGTTTTCATTTTTTCCTGCCTATTTGGGTAATTTATAAATTATGAGAAGCTGCCTGATATTTAGAATTAGAACCGAAAACATATTTGGTAGCCCAAACACTAAATAAAGGCAGAAATAGAGCATAAGTTAACAAAACAGCTGTAGCAACTCCGAGCAATTGTTGATGAATTCCGATAATTATACCTCCCGCAAAAATGAGAGTAAATAACAAATTCCACTGCAATACTAGATTAGGTTTACCAACAGCGATTAGCAACTGAGCAGCCGCATTTTCAAAAGGTCGAGGTATAGCTGATAGACAAATTAATATTAATACAGGAATAGCATTAACCCATTTTTCCCCAAAGACTATGGGTACATAGTAAGGAGCTAATAAAGATTGCAGTAAAACCCAAGTAAAAATTATGATACCAATAAACTTTAAGCTGCTAAAATAGCGATGCTTGAAGGCGGAAAAATCGCTTTTTACAGCGCATATATAAGGGTAAAAAGATGAGTTAATCGCGCTAATTATACTCATGCTAATCCCTAATCCAGCATTAAAAGCAAAATAGTAAATACCTAATGCTTCAATTCCCAAAAACCGCCCGATAATTAAATAATCTAAGTTATTTCGCAAGTTTTTCAGCAATTCTGTTCCCAAGATGCTTTTAGTAAAGTTAAAAATTTCACCCCAACCTTTGGTAGTAAATTTGCTTGTAGGTCGCCAAGGATGATTACGCCTGTAGATGAAAACCCAGATGGGGGCAACCAAAAGTCTAGGCAGAACAATTGACCACATACCTAAACCTAAAATAGCCAGGATAATGGTTAATAAATTGCCCAATGATAATTGCACAATATTGACAAAAGCTGTAATTTTTAAGCGATTTTCTCTAGCAATTAAATCTGCCTGGATTGTGCCTAAAGGCAGGATTAAGTAACTAGCTGCCATTAGGCAAAGAGGAAGAATGATTTGGGAATCGTGGAAAATTATTGAGAGGGGAAAAGCTGCCAAACATTGCAGAAGAAACAAGCTATAAAAAATCATCCAGTTTAACCAAAAGGTTGAGTTAGATAAGTCTTTTATTTCTGCTTGATTTGCTTGAATTAGTTTGGCATTAGCACCGTAGCGAGTAAAAACAAAGAAAAATTCATGAATAGTAATTACAACTGCTGCTAAGCCGTAATCATTTGGTGATAAAAAGCGAGCTAAAACAACAGTTGTAGCCAACCGAGAAAGGCGAATAATTACCTCTGATGCACCCAACCAACTAATATTACGAATGAATTGGTTAGATAATTTATTAGTTAGTTGATTTCTAACTTGTTGGGTAAAGTTCATTTTATTCGGACTGCTCTTGAAGAATGCGGCGTTTTTGGGCTGCGCCAGTTATTGTCAAAGCGAAATTTTCCATTTGGCTGTAAAAAGATTGGGGTAAAAGCCAGAGAAAATAAGCAGCAGCGAAGGTTAAAAATGTCCGACGTGGTTCATCTAAAATGATTTGCCAGTGAGTAGCGACAGCACGGTGAGCAAATTTTACTGCTTCTTTTCCATTGCGTAAACTGACAAGTCGGCGAGCTAAAAATCGCAGATGATAAGCTCTAGTAGCATTTTCACATTGCTGGATTAATTCGGGGGCGTAGGAGCGAGTTTTTTCTATGACTCTTTCCAAAGATTCTAAGTGTTTAGATACGTTGGTGGAGGCTCCTTTTAAGTTGACTCGGTATTGGGTGAGGGCTTCGGGAATACCTTCGGTTTCCCACTGAGATTTTAAACAAATGCGAAGCCAACATTCGACATCTTCCATGTTTTTTAGTTGTTCGTCAAAATAGTAATAGCCGCCTGTACCGTCAGGATTGAGGGGTAATTTAATTTCTTCTAAAACTTGGCGGCGAATTACAGGAACGGAACCGTTACTAATAGGATTGCGGCAAAGTGTAAGCGCAGGAGTGATGCCTTTTAGCTTGGGCATTTGATAGATGTCTAAAGGTTTGCCTGTTTGATCGATAAAGGCAGAACGGCTAAAGCTAACTCCTACGTTGGGTGAGTTTTCTAAATGTTTGATGTGTTTTTCTAGTTTTTCTGGCAACCAGAGATCATCGCCATCTAAGAAGGCAATGTATTCTCCTTGTGCTTGGCGAATGCCGTTGTTTCTGGCAGCAGATACTCCGCGATTGTTTTGGCGAATAATCTTAATTCTGGGGTCGTTGAATTGTTGGCAAATTTCGATACTGCGATCGGGAGAACCATCATCAACAATCAACAGTTCAAAGTTTTGGTAGGTTTGATTTAGTACCGATCGCACCGTATCGGCGATATACTGCTCGACTTTGTAAACTGGAATAATCACAGAAACTTTTTTCATTTTTCTAGTTACCGTATTAGTCAATTTTTAGCTAATATTCTGTACAGCTTTCTGGTGCTTTTTCCCAAACACGAATTGAGTTGCCCAAACTGTGAATCCTGGCATGAAAATCACATGAGCTAATAGTACGCTGATGGCAACTCCGATCGCGCCCCACTGTACGCCGATGATTAATGCGATCGCAAAAATTGAGGTAAACAGTATATTTCCACGAAAGCTTAAATGTGGCTTACCCATAGCTGCTAAAAGATTAGTAGAAGCTAAAAAGAACGGACGGGGAATTGCTGATAAACAAATCAGAATCAGTATCGGAACTGCCTCTACCCATTTTTTGCCAAAAATAATCGGGACATAGAAGGGAGCTAAACTAGATTGCAATATAACAAAGGGAATGATAATAACTGCAATCTTTTTTAGACTACCAAAATAACGCTTTTTAAACTCCTCCCAATTCGATCGAACTGCACATAAGTAAGGATACAAAGCAGTAGTAATTGACAGAATAATATTGGAACTAATTCCTAACCCAGCATTGAAAGCGAAGAAGTATAATCCCAGTTCCTTTACTCCCAAAAATCTGGCAATTATCAGGTAATCCAAGTTATTTCTGAGAGTAGCTAACAGAGAAATCCCCAGAATATTCATGCCAAATTTAAACACTTCTCCCCAACGTTCCGTGGTAAATCCTTTTTTGATTCGCCAAGGGTGGTTAGTTAAATTGATATAAATATCTATGGGAGCTACTAAAAGTCTAGGTAAAATAATCGCCCACATTCCCATGTGTAATATCGCGAAAACAGCAGTTAAAATATTAGCTGCTGCCATTTGTACCACACTACCAACAGCAGTAACCTTTAGGCGATTTTCCCTTTGAATTAGGGTTGACTGGATGCGACCAAAAGGAGTAATTAAATAAACCAATCCCAGGACACAAATTGGCATGATGAGTGCATTTTCATGATAGAACCAAGCTACCGGAAAAGCGATAATGCACTGGATAACAAATAAGCTGGAACAAATTACCCAATTCAGCCAATATGCTCCATTACAGATAGATTCTAGGCTTTCTTCATCGGCTTGAATTACTTTGCCGCCAATGCCAATTCTAGTAAATACTTGGGTGAATTCATAAGTGGTTAAAACTAAGGCGGCTAAACCATAATCATAGTCATTTAAGGAACGCGCCAGAACGACGGTAGCCGCTAAACGCAAAATTCTGTTAACTGCTTCTGAGCCACCCAACCAACTAAGATTACGAATAAATTCGTTGTCGAACTTTTTCTTAATGGTAGCGATCGGTTTGGCAAGACTTGTGCCTAAATTCATCTTTACGCCTTTAACTCCTGGGAAATTTTAAAATTAAAACGTAACTTAATTACGGAAAGCTAAATCTTTAGTCGAAGAATCAGGGAATAGTTTGCCCAAAAATCGAGTAAACTGCCTAGAGAATTGATAAGGAATTAATCGCATTAATCCCACTTTTAAAACTAAGCGGATAGTCTGACGCTCTAGCAAAATTTTCGGAAATAAGGTAATGGCTTTTTGTAACTTCTGACTAGCTTGTTTAATTCCTTGATAATTCATAACGTGAGCAATACAAAGCTGAGACAAGAAGCGGTAAGTATAAGCTAAACTTTGATTTTTGAGTTCTTGGTATTTTTCTGGCGCTTGCTGAAATGCTCTTTCTGTCACTGCGACAATATAACGTTCCATCACATCAACTTTAGAAGTCATCGATCCAGAAGAACGACGATATAAAATTTGGTATTTAGGAACTAAAACAAACTGACAACGCGCCGCCAAACGAATATAGTAATCCCAATCTTCTGCTGATTTCAATTCTGGATCGAATCTACCTGCTGCGTCAATAAATTCCCTGCGAACTAAAATATTTGAGCCACTAGAAATAAAATTTCTCAGCAGCAACGTCGGATAAACATCTCCTTGATAGTAAATTGGTTCCCAAGCATAGAGAAATTCGCTATTTTCATCGATAAAAGCAGTCCAACTGTAAGCAACTCCGGCTTCAGGATGCTCTTGCAAAGCGGCTAATTGATCGGCTAATTTATCTGGTGTCCACAAGTCATCGGCATCAATAAAGGTGATATATTCACCAGTGGCGTGATTAATTCCCCGATTGCGTGCTACTGGTAATCCGCCGTTGGGATAGGAAAAAACCTTTAATCTAGGTTCGTTAATTGAATGCAGTAGTTCTAAAGTTCCGTCGATCGAACCGTCATTAATTACAATGATTTCAAAATCTGAGAAAGTCTGTTTTTGTAGAGATTGAATTGTTTCTAAGATAGTTTTCTCGGCATTATAGGCGGGAATTATCACAGAAATTACTGACATAAAAAATATCCTTTTAATATTAAATGGACAGTCACACAGTATTTTTTCCTAGTTACAGCTAAGTTGCGATCGAAATTACTGTGTAATTCTAGTTAGAAAGTAATCAGGCTTATGAATGATAGTAAGTAATACGTATAAATACGACAAGTACTAACAGATTATCTTTACTGGTTCTTTATACTGAAGCTATTTTTGTGAACTCTCAGTAAAGTTACTATTATTTGTAACTTAAATCATTAGATAATTTTTGATAGCATTAATTTATACTGTTGGCTATGATTCTCAGATCAAGCAAAAAGTTTCTCGTTAAATGCAATACCCATCATTACTAAAGCAGGCCAAAAGATATAGATCAAAGCTTCCAAGTTTTCTGCAAAAGAGAACATGAACAATACTAAAATCAAACCCAAGGCCACCTTAGCGGTGTCATGACGCTGTGCCTTAATAAAAAACTCGATAAAACTCCATGCTATGGGAATTGCAAAGGCAAAAAAACCAACAATTCCATTAGCGAATAGTAACCCAAACCAAGTGTGGTGAGAACCGATAGGTTTGTTGGTTACTACTGGTGGGCCTTTCGGTTCCAGAAGTCCATGACCCCAAATAGGTGCATCAGTTGACCATCGATATACAGCGATCTGACCTAACACTTCTCTAACTCTGGAAGATCCGGCTCGTTGACCATCAAACTGAGCGCGAAAATCTTTATACCAAGTTAAAATTTGAATGCCAAACATTCCCGCAAAAACACTACTGACTCCCGCACTAACTTGGACGAAAGGTTTAAAAAAGTTGGCTAAAAACCATCTAATAATTGGTAGAGAGATGAGGCACAATATACCTAAACGAGAATCAGAACCCCAAACCATTGCGGCGCTACCAAGCATACCTAACCAGCGCAATTTTTTGTTAGGTTCTTGCATGGTTAAGAACAAGTATATGTTACCTACTAATCCTAAAGCAGGTGCCCAAGGTGTGAATAAATATAAGCGTAATTTACCAGTTTCACCATCAATAGCGTAGAGAAATACGTTGTAGTATTCTGCACCGACTCCGCCTAATTTTTGCAAAGGAGAAAGGTAAAGAAGTCCGCGGGGAAGAACTTCCGAGGCAATGAGACCAATAATAATAAAAATTATGCTTTGGATAGCTAAAATACAAGCGGCTCTATAAATTAATTTAGGTCGAATTTTCAAGCATCCCATTAATGGGAATAAGGCAAACATTGCCCAAGTTCTCATAAAAAAGTTGATTGTGGATCTAACGATCCGTGGCATTCCCATGTCAAAATCGATGTGACTTCCTACTAGGGCGACTTGCATCATTAACATACAAATAATCCACACCCAAACTCCCACAGGAATGCGAATTTTTTCTGCTTCTGGAGTCTCTTCATTTTGCTCCCAGAGTTTTTTTATTAAGTAAAGAGCCATACCCCAAGCGATCGCAGGTGCTAAAAGATGTTGTGCTCCTAAAAAATACAACCCATAAATTCCTACCATGTAATACCAAATTACTTTTTCTGGCAGGTTTTCCGGCTCAATTTTTACCCATTCCCAAAAACTTTTTAGTTGCTTAATCATCAGAAAACCTCAGATATAAGTAAATCGCAACTCTGGATTAAATTAACCCAGAATTGCGACTGAATACAACCAACCAGAAAGTTTATTTGCACTCTGATAAAACCTCAGCTTTGGTTGCAGCTAAAACTGATTCTGCCAATTGAGAATTTACGGAATTATTACTAGTTTTCTGGCGACTTCCTACCACTTTTGCAGGTACGCCAACGGCAATTGAGTAAGGCGGAATATTTTTCGTTACCACTGCTCCGGCACCAATTACACTACCTTCACCAATTGTAACGCCATCAACTACTTTTACTCCCATGCCTAACCAACAATCATCTTCAATTATGATTCCTTTATAGGTATGTTTTTGCTCTCTAATTTTGCGGTTAGGATCGGTGAATACATGATTGTTTGCAAATAGTCCGACATGAGGAGCAATTAAACAATCATTACCAATAATAATTGTACTCCCAGATAAGCAGCTGTAAGTACCGATTACGGTGCGATCGCCAATTTCCACCCTACCATTACATCCCGTATGAACGCGGATATCCACACCCCGATTTAAACGTACTCCATCGCCTACCCGAATTTGACAATCTGAACCCACATTTCTTAAGCGGACATAGCGATCGATCCTCGTCCCATTACCAATTTCCATCCCCGCCGCATTAGTAATTTCCACACCCATTTGGATTTGTACAGACTTACCAATCCGCTGAAAAATGCTCCGGTAAAGCACTCTTCTCATCACTTTACCCAGTGGCGAAGGCATCCACTCCAATAACCCAACTAATAAACTTTCTTTAAACCGAGATTTCGACCCAGATTTTAAATTTTTAGTAATCATGTACTGCCCTATTAAGTAATTTTTCTAAACAATAAACTGAACTCAAAACCTCAAACCGAACCAAGTCATACGCTCAAAAGCAAGCAATCATTTTTGAACCCTTGTGTAGCGTGCGTCAGAAGCTAAAAACCTAATGCTTTTAATCAGATTTCTGGTCTGACGCACCCTACTAATTGTCCCACTTGCGTAAGTCCTTTTTCTGCTGATTCAATGATTGCTTGCTCAGTTAACCAACTCTAGGAAACACTACCAGCCAAAACAGTTTTTTCAATTAACGACTTGCCTTCAAAATGTTTCGGAATCTCAGCACCCATCAAGCTTAAAATTGTCGGTGCTAAATCCAAAGAATGACCTTCAGGCAAATTAGTTCCAGGCGCAATATCCGGCCCTTGAGCAAGCAAGAATCCGGTCGATCGGTGACTACCTGTACGGTGGTGGGGAACAGGGCCAATGCGTCCTAATTCTGGGCTATCTACCACATCAGTAGCGTAATCTTCTTGCCAAATTACTACTAAATCAGCATCAGAAAGTTTCGGATCGTTTTCAGCCGCAGACTTGCGAGTTCGCATTACTTCCGTCACCATTGGTTTACCTGTACGACCATCTTTTAAGTTGTATAACAACTGAGTGACTTCATTGCAAACATTTTCATACTCAGAAGGTGGCACTATGCCATTAGGATCGCGACCTTGTAAGTTAATTCGCACATAACCTTCCGAGAAACTTGCTAAAGCAAAAGCTTTCATTTTTGACCAACAACTCTTGTACCAAGTTGCAGGTTGATTAAATGCAGGGTGATTTTCTTCAATTAGTTTATAGAGATTTTCTAAATCTAATTCATCGCGACTAGCGAACAATTTCTCTGTCCAATGTACATAACGACTGGGTAAGTTTTGTCTCAAGAATTTTCTAATTAAATTAGAATCTTCTTTCAACCGCCAAACGTCTTGTAACCAATGTTTTTGCTTCGCGTCAGTAATTGGTGGAGGCAAAGTTTCACCCAATTTGCCTTCCGCTAAGGCAGCTTTTCCAAAACAATAACGATACATCAATTCCGGTAAAAACAAAGTGCTGGGAAGATCCATCACATTGTCTTTCATGCCATGAGCAGAAAATACTACAATACTGGCATTTTCGGGAGCCTTGCTAATAATTTCGCCGATCGCTCTATCTACAGCTTGGAAAACTTCCCGCATCGGATCGCCTTGACAACGACTCGCAAAAGCTTGATAAAGTGGGTGTTCTGGTTGACTCAAATGCCACATAAAATGTCCCGCAGCATGAGTTTCACCAAACATAGTTAAGAACAAATCCCAGTTTTCCTGAGCGAGAAGATCTTGGGAAATTTTAGTCCGCTGAACAATCCCTTCTTCTAATAGTTTTTGCAGTTCCAGTAATTCTTCTAAATTCAAACATTCAGCGTGATCTTTTTTGTATCCGCAATGTAAGCCGTATTTGCTAACAATTTCATTAAACAAATTAGCGGGTAAAGAATGACTGGGAGTTTGGGAAGAATGTCCGCCCCAACCTAAAATTTGGATACCATTCACATTTTCGGAAAGGGCGACTTGTGGCATATCAAAGATTGCTACTCGGTAGTCATCACCCAAAGCATAAAAAGGTGGATATTCTTTAAAATCGTAAGCTGCTACCAAGTCAATATCATAGTTTTTGACATCTAATCTTAAGGGCGACCAATATCCAGTTGTATGAGCAGAACATCCAGTTGTAAAACTTGTCCAAGGAGTTTCTGCTTTGTAATACTTAAAGTTTTGCACTCTGGTGTAAGTTCCCCGATCGCGCAAACGGCTAAGATTTGGTAAATATCCTTCCGCCATCCATTGCTCGATCAAGGTAGGTTCAGCTGCATCTAATCCAATTGCAATAACAGGTTTTTTCATTGTCTTTCCCATTAGTTATTTAACAAAACGAATAATCAAGCAGTGAATTTTCACTGGGTAACTAGATCTGCTGATTTTGGCGAATTTGACCAACTAAACTTTCCCGCCAAACAATCTTCAATCACTTGTTTGTGCATCTCAGCAATATCGCGCCAAGATAACACAATACACTTGTCTTTTAAAGTCGAGTTTTGCAGATCGTTGAGAATAGTTGCTTCCATCTTTTCCAGTTCAGTTTTACTGGGTAAATTGCGGAAGAATTCCCGATAAGAATCTACCTCATTTTCCACCAGAAATCCATACTTTTGTCCGTCGAGCAAATACTCCATTCTTTCGCAAGGAATAGTTAAAACCGCACGACCACAAGCCATGTATTCAGGAATTTTTAAACTCGCACAAGTGAATTTATCATCAGCATAAAGATAGCGATTGTAGGGAGCAATACAAATGTCAGAAGCGCCAATATAAACCGCTGCTTTTTCCTGGGGTAAGCGACCGTGAAAAATCACAGGTGCGTTATACTTGCTGGCAATTTCTTCTAATTCATGACGTTTATTACCATCCCCAACAATGTGTAACACCACATTTTTCGGTTTTTCCCGACCCAAAGCTTCAATAATTGGCCCAGGTTCTTGAATAAAACGATTTAAAGAACCAACATAAGTCAAGACAAAAGCATCAGATTTAATTCCCAATTCTTCGCGGCAAATTTGGCGATCGCGCGGCGCGAAAATCTGCAAATCTACACCATAAGGAATCGGGTAAATCGGTTTTTGCTTAGTAGCATAACCGCGATCGATAAAAAACTCTTTCAACTGTTCCGTTTCCGCCACAATACCAGTAGCTTTTTGAGTCCATCCTTTCCGCAACTGCGGACGTAAACGATCTAAACCCAACCCTAAAGCCTTTCTAACAACATTACCTTTCCAGAAAGGCTCCGACTTTTTCTGGAATTTATACACCGCTTCAGCTAACAGCACCGTCGGTACATTATATTTAGCAAAAGCCACAGAAAACGCACCTAACAAAGGCCATTCTTTTTCCAGAATCAAGTCAAAATCTTCCGCGTGCTTTGCCGCAAATTGCTCTAAAACCTTTCGATATTTCAGCAAATTAACATAGTCCGTCGGATTATGATAACCCTGTTTATTTTGCCTTTCCTTTTCCGACATTTGGCTTTCATCAAGGAGCGTTAAATATTTATAATCCAGTCCTTGAGGCTCCAAGATTTTGCGATAAACCACAGTAATATCATAGTCATCTGCCAAATAAGGAACCATTGGCAAAGTACTCAAAACATAAGGCGAATAAGGCAGATAATTAATCCCAGGTAGAGCAATACAAATTCGAGGTTTTTTCTGATTTGTTTTCATAATAATTCAAAGAAAAATTTATAATTCTACTGGATGATGACCGTTATAAATTCCCGCCACAACCGCTTCTTTTACGGAATTTTCCGTAGTTCCATCGCGACGAGCCACAACTTTTGCTGGAACACCAACTGCGATCGAATAAGGCGGAATATCCTTAGTCACCACCGCACCTGCACCAATCACACTTCCCGTACCAATTGTTACCCCATCAACTACTTTTACTCCCGTTCCGATCCAACAATCATCACCAATTACAATTCCTTGGTAACTAGCACCTTGGTCTTTAATTCGCTTATGAGGATCGGCGTAATTATGATTATTAGCGTAGATACCTACATAAGCAGCAATCAAACAATATTTACCAATTGTGATGTTCTTTCCTGACAAAGAAGAGAAAGGACTAATCGAAGTTTCTTCGCCAATTTCAATACAGCCATCCAAGTGAGTTTTAATATCAACTCCTCTAGCTAAAAACACCCCATCTTTGATAATCACCCGACTATTCGGGTACAAACTTCTAACTCTTACATGGCGGTCAATTCTTACATTATTACCAATTGCAATATTATTAGTTCCGCCAAATTCCACACCGGGCGCAATTTTTACAGAAGTGCCTAGTTTAGCTAAAAGTTTTCCATAGACTAAGGCGCGAATTTTCTGCCCGATCGAAAGCGGTATACCTTGGAATAATGCAATAACGACCGACTCTTTTAACTTGAACATTTCCTCAAATTTCCTTTACTCTGTAGTCCCACAATCCCAGAATTATTTATAAATTATTTCTGGGATTGTGCCTAGTCTTCCCTGAAATTGACTATAAACTACTAGCCATTTGGTAAGCTGTTTTCACAGATTTTTCTGCCAAAATTCTTTGATACAAAGTCACCGAATCAGCCGCTTCCATACTAATAGTGCGAGGTGGCTTAATTCCCTGACGCAGTTTATCGAGTAAGCTGCTATCTTTCGCCAACAAAGCAAAGGCTTCCGCCCAAGATTTTGGATCGCTAGGATGTACTAACAAACCATCAACACCATGAGTTACTTTTTCCGCAACTCCGCCTAAATCAGAACCGACAACAGGTAAACCATTAGCATGAGCTTCGATCACCACCATTGGGCCAGTTTCTAACCATTGAGAAGGCACAGCTAACACATCATAATTAGATAAAGCAGCGGAAATATCATCTCGTTTTAATTGATTAGCAACTCGAATTCGCGAGTCATTACCGATGCGATCCATCAATCTTTGCCGATAAGGTTCATCTTGAGGAACACCATGAATTATTAACTCTACCGGAGCATCTGTTGGCAAACATTTGATCGCTTCCACTAACACATGAATTCCTTTTGTAGGACTCCAGCGACCCAAGAAACCAATGCGAAGAATACCATCAGCTTTTCGGGGTTGAGAAACAGTAGTTTTTACCAAAGACTCGGAAATACCATGTTTTAATAAAAAGAGTTTTTCTTCGGGAATTCCATTAATAGCGATCGCATCATAAACCCATTGACTCATCGCCACAATGCGATCGGCATATTTCGCCATTTCCACCAAACCCTTTTGCCGTTCCGCAATATAAGCAGGTAAAGCCAAAAATCCCAACTTCCCTTTCGCCTTTTCACTAACAGAAATTGGCACCTGACTTAAAGCCTGAATCATTGTCGAAGGCAAATTTTTCGGTACACCCGCACACTGACTACAACGCATCAAATCCAACTTACCATCGCAAGCTGTTTTCCCCTCAAACATCAAAGTATTTCGTTGACAAATTGGATGCGGTAAACGAATCGAAACCACAGTTCCCATTCCCAACTCTTTCGCCAACCGGAGATGAGCCAAACCACACTTAGGTTCCCACTGATGTTGATGATAAATCTCCGCTTTTTGTTGCTTCAACCACTGAGCAAAATACTCAAAACCACCATGACCCGAACCACCATGTAAAGGTTCCGGTTTCGGTACTGGAAAAGCTGGATAGCGATAAATTTCCACACCCTGATAACTGTAAGTATCTGCTTCTGGTTTTTCCTGAGCCGCCACAACTTTGCTCTCTACTCCCAGCGCCTCTAATTCCGGTAGCAGTTCAGACAAATGAGTTTGAATACCCCCGCAATTTTCGGGAAAATATCGAGCAACAGCTTGAATGGTTTTCATAAGATCGAGATTTTTGAATATTTGACTTTAAATTGCTGTTTTTAAGTAGAGGGCTTGTGAATTATTTCTGACTACACAAGCCCTCAATCTCCCAAGAACTAGAAGATGCTTTTGGAATTAAACCAAAACTTTGGTTTTCAGCAAAGGTTTACCATCCATATATTCAGGAATTGGTGCGCCCATGAGTTCCAAAATTGTCGGAGCTAAATCGATCGCGTGAGCTTCTGTTAAAGTCGAACCAGCCTCAATTCCCGGCCCTTTAGCAACTACAAAACCTCTAGCTCGGTGAGCACCAGTACGGTTAAAGAAAATCGGCCCAATCCGACCATATTTCGGACTATCAACCGTATCTACCGCATTGTCTCCCCAAATTACCGCCAAATCTGCATCTGGTAACTTAGGATTGGTATCCATTGGATTTTCGCGAGTGCGAATTACTTCCTTAACCACTGGTTCGCCAGTTCTGGCATCAACTAATTGATGTAATTGTGCGATTAATTCATTACAAACCGCATCGTATTCTGCCAAAGAAACCACACCTTTAGACTCTCTACCTTTGAGGTTAATCCGAATATAACCATCAGAGAAACCAGGTAAAGCAAAAGCTTTCATTTGCGACCAATACTTGTGATACCAGCTAGTTGGGTGATAGCTCATTGGTGGGGGAGCCATACCCATTAATTTGGCTAGACGGCGATGAATTTTGCCTGGGAGAATTGGTTCTAAACCCTTCAGAATATCTTTGCGTAATTTAACTGATTCCGACTCATATTTCAGATTTGGTAATTGTTTGTACCAACCTTCTGTCGTGTTAGGAGGAGCTTGGGGATCTCCCAATGGTGAGCCCATTGGTTGCGACTTCACCATATATTTGCCAGGGAAGCTAAAGCGATACAAGAACTCAGAGAGTACCACCATGCTGAGAATATCGGTGGAGTTATCGCCTTGACCGTGAACTGAGAATACCAGTACTTGAGCATCTTCCGGTGCAGCGGCTAACATTTCTCCCAAAGAGCGATCGACAGCCTCAAAATATTCCAGCAGAGGATCGTGATTCGGATCGGCAGTAAGCTTATACAGCGGATGACTTGGTTGGCTCAAGTGCCAGAAATAGTGCTGGGCAGTGTGAGTTTCCCCAATATCAGTCAAGAAGAAATCCCAACGTTCCCGACTCAGTAAATCCTTAGTAATCGCAGTGCGACGTTCCAATCCCACTTCCAAATCCTTTCTCAGTTTTTCTACAGAAGCGGTATTGTACCAGTCAGAACGATCTCTGTGATTCAGCGTATCAGCTGGATGATCCCCGTATTGCTTCACCAAATCAAAAACCAGATTTTCCGGTTGAGATTTGCGGTGAATCATCGGTGCATGAGCACCCCAAGCTACTACTTGAATCCCATTTACCTTGTCCGAAATAGTAGTTTGGGGCATATCGAACATCGCCACCCGATATTTATCACCAAGGGCATAAAAAGGTGGAATTTCCTTGTAGTCGTATGCTCCAAATGAACCTTTAACTTTTGGTTCATAAGTTTGTGGATTAAAATTAAATTTTGACCAATAACCTGTTTTATGAGGTAGGCAACCAGTGAGGAAATTTGTCCAAGCTGATTCGCCTTTATAATATTCCATGTTAACCAGGCGACCATACGCTCCCTGCTGCTTCAAGCTTGCCAGGTTTTTCAAATGTCCTTCAGACATCCACTTTTCTATTAACTCTGGCTCTGCGGAATCTAATCCAATTGCAATTACAGGATGCTTCACAATCAACTCCTACTGAAAAATATTTACTTATGAATTTGCACAAGTAGTTGGATTAATAATTTTTGGGCTAGAATTTGGGCTAACTGCTTCACTAATAAGTAAATTACAGTTTGGTGATTTGTGATTAGTTTTGTGCCCAAGTTCTTGAATGATATTAATCAACTACATAAAAACACTGCAATAAATTCCCTTACTCTTTACATACTCTTTAGAAAACTTCTGGGTTTTTGCTGATATTGCTAAGCTTTTGTAAAGGTTTGACACTCCTCAGTCTAAAGCCACGAGAATTCTTCATCCACAGACTCGGCTTGCTGTAACGCAGCATTCCACCATAGTTACTGTCAGTGCATAAGTCCTAAATAGTTGGTAGCCGTTTATCTTTCAACTTTGGCTTCATCCCGTTCCTGTTTACCATTCAGGTGAGCCTTATCGCTCTCTTGGCTATTTTGCGTCAATTCCAACATCTCTGGTAGGGAATCAGACTGTAACATTGTTTCTTCCAAAGAGTTGGCTTTTTTGTCCTGGCGAAGCCGCTTCCGGCGTTGATAATACCAGAGTAGTAAAATCCCATTTGAGCAGAATAATGAACCCAAAGCTGCTCCAGCAAACACAAATAACGGTTTTGGCGAAGTCGCAGAACGAGATAAACTCGGCTCCGAAAATACCTGAGTTTGCGGGTAAGAGCCAGAGACAGTAGATTTACCTAAATCCAACCGAGTCAGAGTAGAGGTAAACACAGCTTCAGCTGTTCGCACATCCCTTTCTAAATTCTCCAGCGTAGATTCTTTCTTACCCAGATTTTTCAAACGCTCCTCAAGTAGCCTAATTTGTTGGTCTAATGCTTTGGCTTGTGCTGTTAATCCCTCTTTTTCTGCTTCTGCGGTGACTAATTGTTGGGAAAGGGTAGTTTTCGCAGAACCATTAGAGCCAGTATTATTTTGATTTAGTTGAGCAATTATCTGTTGGTTTACAGGTCGTCCTAAGAGGATACTGGCTCGACTTAATAGTAATCTCTCCGCCCCATCGCGCTTAGCTTTTTCCTCTACTACAGCTGGATGAGTGGGTAAAAATCGAGTCATCAAATTATTGTAAGCTGCATTAGATTCGCTGTAATCTTGGAAAGCCCTTTGAAAAATAGGATCTGTTTGCAACACAAAACCTTCTGAGGCTTGCTCAGAGGAAATTTTCAAATTACTAGATAACTCTAATGCCCGTCCTGTTGCTTGTTGCTGTTGGGCTACTACTTCGGCTTTTTGTTTACGTAATTGTTCAATATTGGTGGTTAAGTTAGTGATTTGTCCAGTAGAATTCAGTGCTGTAGCTACTTTATAATCTGAAAGTCGTTTTTGCGCTTCCTTGAGTTTAGATTCCGAAGCTGCCAAACTTCCTTGTAAAACTCGGTCTTGTTGTTCTATCTGTTGCTCTCTGAGTTGATCGAGCTTTTCTTGTAAAGCTTCAAACAAAGCTTTAGCTTTGTTCTGGGCGATTTCTGGGCTATCTCCGGCTAATTCCACTTTCATCAGGGTGGTATTAGATATGATTGTGACTCGCGGTTGACCAAACTCACCGGGACGCATATTTAATTTCTTAGCTGCTGCTTTCAAGACTGATTTGCTGGTCAGCAGAAATTTATAGTTTTCTCTGGGGTCTTGCGAGTTGATTTGATAAGGAGATTCGCTAGAAGCGGAAGCTTGTCCGACTCCGGGTACGTTAACATTAGCCGATGAGCCAGTGGCAGGCAAACTAATCGCAAAATCACTGGTATAACTGGGTGATGTCCTTTTCAGGTAAGCTATTGCTAAACTCCAAATGACTACATTAGTTACGATTCCGATCGCTAAGTAAGGCAACCAAGACGCAATTAAGCCGGATCTGGATTTGTCGGAATTTCGGTTGATGGTGAGAATGTTAGTCATGGTGCAACTATTACCACTGATTTACAGTACAGGCGGCATAATGTCAATATTATTCAATATTATTATATGGTTGGTCTTCTCTTGGACTCGGATATGAAATAGTTATGCAATTCCCGTATTGTCACGATCGAACAAGATTGAAAAATAAAGTGTAAAGGCTAAGGTATAAAACTTTCTCCTTCACACTTTACGAAAGATGCTTTCCCTAAACTAGCTTAGACAACCGCCGCTGCTACTGGTTTTTCCAGCATTGGTTTACCTTGGTAATACTCAGGAATCCTTGCCCCCATTAACTCTAAAATTGTTGGTGCTAAATCCAAAGCATGACCCACTGGTAATTCTGAACCAGGAGTAATATCAGGGCTTTTAGCTAAGAAAAATCCCCTGGCTCGATGGCTTCCGGTGCGATTATGTGGCACTGGGCCAATGCGTCCAAATTCCGGGCTATCCACTACATCAGTAGCGTTTTCTTCTTGCCAAATCACCACTAAATCAGCATCAGGTAATTTCGGATTTCGATCGCTAGCGTCTTGACGAGTGCGAATAATCTTTTGCACCATTGGTTGACCAGTGCGAGCATCTTTCAGCTGATAAAGCATCTGAGTCAGTTCATCGCAAACAGCATCATATTCATCTAGTGTCACAATGCCATTTGGTTCCCTACCTTGTAAGTTAATCCGAATATAACCTTCCGAATAACTAGGAATGGCAAAAGCCTTCATTTGTGACCAAAATGGCTGATACCAAAGTGCAGGTTGGAAGTATATTGGATCGCCTTGTTCCTGTAATTCAAAAGGTGAAATTAAATCCGGTGTCGGACGACCCCCAAATAACATTTCTAATTGATGGAAAACTTTTAAAGGCAAGTTTTTCCGTAAGAACATTTTCAATGGATTAGTTTCATATTTGAGGTTCCACATAGCTCTGAGCCAACATTTTTTAGTTTTGGCATCAGCGATCGCTTCTCCCGGAGTTGTGTTTAAATCTCCCTTGGCAATGCCATATTTTCCAGGGAAACTATGTCTGTAAACCAACTCTGGTAAAAAGAACATACTGGGTAAATCCATCACATTTGTACCCATGCCGTGAGCCGCAAAAACTAGGACGGTGGCATCTTTTGGTGCTTTGCTGAGGATTTCTCCAATGGCTTTGTCTACGGCGACAAAAGTTTCTAATAGTCGATCGGGTCCAGACTTGGCATTTAAAACATCATATAAAGGATGTTCCGGTTGGCTCAAATGCCAAAAATAATGTCCAGCTGAATGAGTTTCACCGAAAATAGTTAAAAATAAATCCCAGTTTTCTTGTTGTAGTAAATCTTGGCAAATTGCCGATCGGCGAGCAATGCCAATTTCTAGTTTTTTCTGAAGTTCTGCTAATCCTGCTAAATCTAAACAGTTAGCATTGTCTTGATTAAATGCCGGATGCTCACCATATTTTTTTATCAGATCATCTAATAGTTCCGCAGGCTGGGAATGACTGGGAGTTAAAGCTGAGTGTGCTCCCCAAGCTAACACCTGTAATCCATTTACGTTTTCGGCAAGGGCAGACTGTGGCATATCAAATACTGCCACCCGGAAATCTTCCCCTAAAGCATAAAATGGTGAAAACTCCTGAAAATCGTAAGCGTTAACTTCTTCTACTTTATAAGTGCCTTCCCGAAGTTTTAACGGTGCCCAGTAACCAGTTTGTTCCGGGGAGCAACCTGTGAGAAAAGTTGTCCAAGGAGTTTCGGCTCTGTAATAATCAAATGTATTTAAGTGTGTGTATGCTCCTTGTTCCCGCAAACGACGTAAATTTTCCAGATGACCCTGAGACATCCAGTTTTCTAGTAAAACTGGGTCTGCTGCATCTAAGCCAATAGCAATTACGGGGCGTTTCATAGTTCTATTAACAAAGGGTGTCCTAATTTGATATCAATACTAGTCATTACTGCTATTTTGGTATTTCCATAAATATGCAATTACCAAAATAGCAGTAACCTTTAGTTATGCAATTCTTGGGAAATCATAACGAAGGTCTGGAAATAATGGCTATGTTTCCTAAGTAACTTCACTGAATCTTTAAACTTTTTGCGGCTTTTGGCTAATGTTTTAAAGCTGGGATGAAGTAGTAGCTTAAGTAAAATCACTGAGTAGTTCCGGGGTAAAGATTTCAGAAAAAATAACACTCTGGTAATTAAGCGCCAGAGTGTAAAAAAATTGTCAGAAATTGCTTTTCAGAGATGCTATATTCAGCGCAGAGAGTTTTTGAAGTTACGAGGGCCTTTGTAATCTGTTAAATCAGCGAGTTTTTCCAAGGATTGTACACCTTCGTACAATTGCCCTTTAATTACCCAAGAGGGATAACCTTTAATATTTGCGGCTTGACAAAGTTTTGGTCGCGGATTTGTACCTTTTGGGTCGCACTCAACGTAATCTAGTTCAGCAGTAGCTTCTTTACCAAATAATTCTTTTTGATCGTGGCAGTGGGGACACCAGTAGGCACCATAATTTTTTGCGCCAACTTGTGTTAAATGGCGTGCTAGAGCGATTTCTGCGGGGCCAGAGGTATTTTGAATGGGGGCACCAACTTGTCCTACTGTGGTAGTGTTACCAGCGGTGGTGGGTGTTCTGGCGCTGGCATAAATGCCAAGTGTGCCAATTAAGGCGATCATACCGACTACAATACCAGTAAAAAATAGCTGACCGACATCTTCCCAGGCATGACCGAATAAGGTAATTACAAATAGGGCGATCGAAAATAAGGTTGAGAACAGACAATAAATACAGAGTTTTCCGATCGCGAAGGCCATTAAATAAAACAGATAACCGCTAAAGAACAACATAGCAGTTGACCCGGCAAACAAGGCTAACCAAGTTAATTGTTCCATTTGGGAACGCAGGGCTTTTTGTTCTTGTGGGTTAATTAGTAATGGCCCTAGTGCTAAAGCTGCCATACCTGCGTAGGCGAAGAAACCTAAGACTGATAAAGGTATCCCAAAGACTTTGGCGTAGTCACTGTTTAACACAGCGTTACAGTCAATGATTCCAGTAGTGGGACAAAGGGCTTCTTTGAGTACTCCCCAATCCACTAGGGTGAGGTAAATTGTGTCTAAAATTCCTAAAACGGCGATCGCAGCAATCAGAATGCGCGACCAACGATGAATCCAAGGAGTAGTACGTCGGCGAGTCATAGTATTTTCGAGCCTTGCTATCTGTTGCTATCTGGTTATAGTTTGTCGATTAATTTCCATTGTGAACTATAGACCTTAATTCAACATTCTGAGCTTGGTTAGCTGGTTAAGAATGCAGTTTTACTGACGAGATTGGGTGTGGGTGAGGTTTCCCAGATACACTATGCCGCATGGCTTCCACAAATTGACTCACTCGAATTGGATCGACTGCTTGATCGCGTTTTCCTTGACGTTTTAAGGAACTAGAGACAATTACGCCATCTGCTGCTTGCATCAAGGTAGAAATATTTTCCCAATTAGCACCACTACCGATAAATACGGGGGTGTCGTTGGCGGCGGCTTTGGCTAACTCTAGGTCTTCTAAACTGGGGGGGCTACCGGTGGCCCAACCAGATAAAATTACTGCGTCAGCTAATCCCCGTTCGATCGTATCTTGTACTGCTGTGGTGAGATTAGGTGAACCTAACGGTCTGGCGTGTTTTACTAACACATCTGCCAAAATTTTGATATCGCTGCCTAATTCTCGGCGATATCTGAGTAATTGATGCGCTTGTCCTTCGATTAATCCTTGATCGGTAGCCATTACGCCTGTCAGAACGTTGACGCGGATAAACTGAGCTTTGACACAACTGGCGATCGCTAAAGCACTGTGGGCATCATTCCGCAAGACGTTGATTCCCACTGGCAATGTCACCAAGTTCATTACTCGATCCACTACTAATGTCATGGCGCTGACTACGGCTGGATCTACCTGAGAGTTAGTAAACGGCGCATCGAAGAAATTTTCCACCATAATCCCATCGACACCGCCAGATGCCAAGGCTGTGGCTTCTTGTTCGGCGCGATCGATCACTGCTTTTAGGTTGCCTCCCCAGCGGGGGGAAGTGGGTAGTGGTAATAGATGAACTACTCCAATAATCGGATTTGGTGTCCTAAAAATTTGCTTCAAGTCCACGTTATTTTTCGCTTTTTTTCGGACTCGTCAATGCGTCCTGGTAGTTGGTCACTAGTCACGAGTTTTATAGTGACTACTGACTGTTGATTTATTTAACCTATTTTATCAGGGTTCGGGTATCCCATCGCCAAAAGATAAGTGTCAGTCATTCAAGTTAGTAGTTGAGGTAGATCGGGGCGGGGTAACTGGGAGGCTGAGGCAAAATTTTTCTAGAGTTTTTTCGCTAAATAATTCAGATTTT
This sequence comes from Floridaenema fluviatile BLCC-F154, assembly GCF_041929135.1. NCBI lineage: Bacteria > Bacillati > Cyanobacteriota > Cyanophyceae > Aerosakkonematales > Aerosakkonemataceae > Floridanema > Floridanema fluviatile. The sequence continues at coordinate 58,824 of NZ_JBHFNS010000087.1, forward strand.
CGGCTATGCGTTCTACTTCAGGATTAGATTCTGTTGCTAGGATCGACAGAATTCGCTGAAGTTGTTCTCGAAAATCATTTTCATTAATTCCGCTTTTACTAAGTCGCTTTTTCAATGCGGGAATCATCGCAGATGTAACTGTTTTTTCCGGCTGTGGTGAGTGATGATATTTTTCTAGTTTATGGATTTTGAGAATTTTAATCCCTTGTGTAGTTTTGTTCTGTTCTATTTGGCTGATTTCGTCGATAATTTCCGCAATCAAACGTTTATTAACGTATTCCATAACTACTCGCTGAGTGGTTAAGCCGTTGCTGGTAGTTTCAATTAACGATCGTCTTAATAAAGATTCGATCGCATTTTGGATTTGCTCTGGTGATTCTCTCCACCAAGTATGCTCTAATAGCCAGGGAATCGCGATCGGTTCATCGCCAATTGCCAGTTGATAGATTATCGCTGTTTCTAACTCCGATAATCGAGCGAATTGCTCTTCTAAAAACATTTCAAAATCAAGAGTTAATAGGGATAAACCTTGCTTAAAAAATGCTTCTACATCACCCTGAAGTAAATCTTTAATTCGCGTGGCAATCATTTTCAGAGCTAAAGGATTTCCCTGATAGTACTTGATTAGTTGATTCCAGTAATTTTCCCCAGTCAAGCCTTTTTCTCGTAAGATTTCTTTAGCGGCTTCTAGTTGTAATCCTTCTAGGGACAAATCTCTAACTGGGCTATTTTCACCAGAAAGTAAAGCGATTTCTCTGGATTTGTCGCGACTAGTAGTTAATAAGCAGCTTTGATGGGGTTCTGTGCCTAATCTTTGGAAAAATTTACCATAGTTTTGGTAGTTATCTTGATAAAATCCGGCAAATTCTTGATTTTTCAGGATGAATTCTAAACTATCTAAGATGATTAGACAACGGTGTTGTTTGAAAAATTGTATAAGTTGAGAAATTATTTCTTCTTCATCGTTAGCTACATCAGGTTTTGCTTGTCCTGATATAAATTGGATCAGTTCAGTAATCAGTTGTTTGAGCGATCGCGGTTTGTGTAATGATTGCCAAATTAAATACTCAAAATCATCTTGAATTTCTTGAGCTAACTTGGTAGCCAGTGCTGTTTTACCGATTCCTCCGATGCCTAAAATTGCTACCAAACGACACTGATTATCAACAATCCATTGTTTCAAGGTCGCTAGTTCTGCTTGGCGATCGTAGAATACTGACACATCTGGTGCATTTCCCCAATTTTGCTGAACTTGTGGGGTTTGTGAAATTGGTGGTTGTTTGCTGGCTAGGGCGAGTTTATCCCTGCTAGGGGCAATGTTTTGACTGACTAACTCTGGTTTGTGTGAGGCAAACAGCGCCATTAAATCTTCTCGACGGTTGCGTTTAATGCTGTCAATTTCACGGGGAATTTCAAAGCGATCGCATAACATTTGAATATGCTTGCGAATGGTTGGCAGCTTGGCATCTACGCTGTTCGCAATCTCTTCATCGCTTTTCCCTTCTAGCAGAAGCATCAGGACGCTTCGGGGTTTTGCCGTCAAACTCTGCCATTTTTCCGTGAATTCATCTGCACGCATATTTTTGTGAGTTCATGCCCAATGAAATTATTATACCCAAGAAAGATGGCGATTGAAATACGTGCTACAGAAACAAAGTCCGCCTACGCGGACTAAAGAGTATGTTTCTTCTTGTTCCCAGGTTCGACCTGGGAACGAAGTGAAGGAGGTTCTACCTTCATTGCTGCCAGATCTGAGTCAATACTTCTCGGTTAAGCATTTTTTGCCTTTGTAGGGGCGAAGCATTCGGACAGAAAATCTAGGGTTTGAGTCATAAATTGTCGCCCGAATGCTTCGCCCCTACTCTTAACCGAGCAGTATTGAGATCTGAGTTGCCTTCCTTTACTTAAAATTCACAAAATTCATGTTGACGATCTGGGAATTCTGCTTTATTGTGAATTTAATGAAACTTGTGAATTCATAATCTACCAAAACAGAGGAGCAAAACTGTGAAATCTTTATCAGGGGAACACGCTGAGTTTCGTCAAAAGCTGAAACAATTGGATTTGGGGCCAATTGCTTATAAATTAATGCACCGAGAAAAGGGTTTGGGGTGGACGAAGGCAAGAACTAAGCAAGCGATCGCTCGTTACTTAATGTTTCTCAGCTTGATTTATCTTTATCCCAATCAACCAATAGTTCCCACAGCAGAAATTGACCAAGTTTGGCATCACCATATTTTAGATACTGATAAGTATGCGGCTGATTGTCAAATGTTGTTTGGGGAATTTATTCATCATTTCCCTTATTATGGTTTGCGGGGGATTTGCGATCGGAAAAATTGGCAACAAGCTTTTGCTCAAACTCGATTACTTTTCCAAAAACATTTTGCTACTGATATTACACAATTCACAGATGAATTAAACAAAAAGATTGCTAGCGGACAAGCTTGTACTTTGCAAGGTCGCGGTAATTCAGAAAACCCTTCTGCTTGCGTTTTACGTCGAGGTAATTCTGGGCAAAACCGTCCTCATATTAACTTCTCTATTGATGAGATAGTTTAATGTTTCTAGATCCCCGACTTCTTGGAGAAGTCGGGGATCTAGATAATTGATTGCCAAAATTTCTGCATTTCTTCTACTTCTGGTTTCATGCCCAAATTGTCAAAACCATGTAATGCTAATTCTGCCCAATGACGAGATTCTTGTAAGTTTCCGCGCAGTTGTTCTAATTTAGCTAAAGAACGTTGATAGCAAGCGGTACAACGTTGATCTTTGTAGCGTTCTGATACGGGAAGTCCATCTTCTAATAATTTCTGGGCTGTGGTTAAGTTTCCCAGTGCAATTTCTACATCGGCTAACCAATGTTGGCTGTAAATAATCGATCGCAACCACCCAACTGATTCAGCTAAAGAAAGTGCCTGTTCATAAAGGGCTTTTGCCTCTAGATAATTCCCACTTTTGTAACAAATTTCAGCTTGATAATAGAAGATGTGAATCCTAAAGTAACGCTGCTTTTCCTCTGCTAATTCTGCTTGGGTTAAAAGGTTTTTTTGTTGTTCTAACCAGGTTTGGGATTCAGTAAATTTCTGTTGGCGAATTCGCAAGACAGCAAGACTAATTCCTAAATCAAATTTTAGGGAAAAGTTAGCCGCACTTTTTAAATTTCCTTCGGTTTGCTGACTCTTATTAATTAATTCCCAGGCTTTAGTTAACAATAGATCGGCTTCTTGTAACTGTTTGGGTTGACCCATTAAACTGAGAGTTTTACTGCGTTCTAACATGGCTTCAGCAAGAGCGAACCAATCACATCTTTGTTCGGCTTCTTGAATTAGCCAATTACTCCAAGTTAAGCGATCGTCCCAATAACCACGTACATGAATATAGCCTTTTATATGGGGCCAAATTTCCCGAAAATCAGAATATCTATTCTGAGCAATACACCATTCTAAAACCGCTTGGATATTTGACCATTCTCCTTCTAAATTACCATTTCCAATGTGCCATTCTTTCCAATTACAGCTAGATTCTTGGGTGAATTTTTGATACCAATTAATCCAGCGTTCTCTAGCTTCTGATTCAAATTCGGGATAAGCAGCTAATTGAGCGATCGCATATCTTCGAGTCAAGGGAATCATATCATAATACCCTTCTCGCTGAGCGACTAAAGATAATTGTTGCAATCTTGCTAAACCGTCAGATGTAGCAATAGGATCGGCATTAGGTAAAGCGACAAAAGCGATCGCTTCTCTAGTAGCAGCTTGAGAAAACATGGCTAATGCCATTAATATTAAATGAGCAGGTTTTCCAGTTAACGGAGTTACGGAAGATTGGAAACAAAAATGGGCAACGTCGCCTGTTGCTTGGGTGATTTTGGCGATAACATCTTTTAAAATATAACCAGCTGCTAATTGACCAATGGCATAAACGATCGCAGCTGGAATACCGCTAGTTATTTGGTAAAGTTCCTTAGCTTCTGCTGGGGAAAGAATCACTCCTTTTTCTAAACTTTGATTTTCAATTAGTTGTAAACTATCTGTTTCTGGTAAGGAGTTTAAGCGAATAGGGACAAATAAAGCACGATCGCGAGTCGTAATTACAACTTTAACCGTAGCTGGTAAGTCGTACAAAAATGACAATACATTGTCTTTATCTTCTATGCTTTCTAAGTTATCAACTATGAGTAAAGTGCGTTGTCGAGATAAAGATTCTCTAGTGCGCTCTAGTTGATCTTTGGGATCGGCGTGGGTGATATCTCGGCGATCTAAAGTATTAGCGATCGCTCGAAAAATATCCCGCAGTTGACTATCTCTTTTTAACCGTTGCAAAGGGCCAGCAGAAGTTAAATAATTCTGTTTAGCCGAAGTGAAAATTATTGCTTCAAAGGTTGAAATATTGGCAGAAATATCAACACTATTACTAGTACTTAAACATTGATAAGCTGCTTCTAAAACTAAAGTAGTTTTACCCACTCCGCCAATGCCATCCACACTAATTAAATGTGCTGAATGTTGGTAAGAAAGCAGTTCCATTAACCTGTTTAATTCTACTTGCCGACCAACAAAAGTGTTGTACTCTCTAGCGGGTAGATTTTGGTAAATGGTCTTTGCCGACAGCGATTTAGTGAGCAATAACTGAGTAGATTTTGCAACTCTGGGATTATCTGGTTTTTCCTCTATCTCCGATAAATCGGCAATTTCTTGCCAATCCATCCCCACTGCCTGACAAATAGCGATAAAGGTATCTCTTCTAATCAACATTCCCCGCCAAAACCGTTTTAAGCTGGCTGGCGCAGTCTGGGAGACTTGGCACCATTCTCCGTCAGCTTTGGCCCAGCCGCGTTTCCGTCTGGCGCGATCGACCATTTCTAACCCTTCTTTAGAAGCTTTAAGTGTGACTGCCATGCTCAATTTCTCATTAATTATTCAGTTTGTACTCAAAAATGTTGACATTCAAGCTTGATTTACCTTATCCTGTAATTGCTCAGTTTTCACCTGTGTTGTTACCTAACGTTTCTTTGTTTGGCAAAAACCGCACTAAAACCGAGCTAATGATACTTGTTCCCTTATTGTAATGCCTGACGAATATATCAGGTGAATCGAAGCATGAGTCAGTTATTTTGCAGTCTTGTCGTAATGAATATTGGGTAAGCAGTTAAAAGTTAGTCAAGAATAAAAGTTTCAACTGCTTTTTATGCCAACCAGTCTCCTTTGGGATAAACCAAATGAGATAGATGCTAATTTAGCTCTATTTTGTTTGGTTTTTTCTTTAGATATACATCTGCATTTTTTTAGGAGGAAATTTCACCAATGAATAAGTTATTTGGAAAAGCCGATCGCGGAAATAATTCTTTGGAACATGAACCAATTGTTTTTGATGTCAGTCGGTTGCGCGATGATGAACGTTTAGAATTTAAATATGACCATAATCACCAACTAATTGCTGTACAAAAAATTAAACTTTCTCTATTTAAAGAACCTATAGAAGGTTTAGCGGAAACTGATATTCCGGCTGGTGGTTCTGGAAGAATTTTTTATCAAGGAACTTCTTGGAAAGCGCGATCGGAAGCAGAAGTTCCAATTAGTGCTGGACAAATTGTTTTAGTAAAAGCGCGATATGAACTAACTTTGTTTGTCGTTCCCGCATATTCCCTTTAATCTCAAAATACTCAATTTTCATAATCATTTTTGCGTAAAGGGTTGGGAAACTTATTAAAGTATCTCAACCATTTTAGTGTATTTCGGTTTTCCAGACGCTCTAAAGCTTCTATTGCTAAAGTAAAATTTGGTTGAATTTGAACTGCTTTTTTATAAGCACGGATTGCGGTTTCATAATCTGCTAATTGTTCTAACATTTTGCCTCTACCATACCAAGCTTCATGGTGTCTATCTTTCATTTCTGTAGCTTTTTGGTAGGCTTTTAATGCTGCTTCGTAATTAGATAAAGCCTCCAACATTTGTGCTTTGCCGTACCAAGCTTCATGACAACACGCTTTTTTGATGGTAATGGCATCTTCATAAGCGGCTAAAGCTGCTTTGAACTGCTGTAATTTAGCTTTGATATCACCAATTCCACATTTAGCTTCATAATATTCTGGTTGAATATGTAAGGCTGCTTCGTAAGCTGCGATCGCCTTTTCCCAATCTTCTAAAGCCAACCAAGCTTTCCCTTTAGCATACCAAGCTTCGGCAAAATCCATCTTGATTTGTAAAGCTTTTTCATACTTATTAATCGCTGATTCATACTGATGCAATTCTATTAAAACATTGCCGATTTCATAGAAAGAGTTATAATACTTCGGATTAATTTTGATTGCTTCTTGAAAAGATTCGATCGCCTCTTGGTATTTCCCCCACTTCGCTAATGCTTTACCCTTTTGATGCCAAGCTCGATAAAACTCTGGCATTTTTTTGAGGATTTCGTTGTAGGAGGCGATCGCTTCGGCAAACTTTTTCTTAAAACATAAAGTATTTCCAATTCCTAACCAACTATCAGATAACTTTTTCCAAGCTCTCAATGCTTCCGTCGCTGATTGATAGCGTTCTTCCCAATTAGGAGAAATCATTTTATCTAAAATATCTGCCATTTCGGGAATAATTTCTGGAGATTTTTCTTGCCAAGCATTGCGCCAATTAAACTCTTTTTCTCCAGCATTTATACGTTGCTGGATCAATCTCGGAGGTAATCCTGTTAACCCTTGAATCCCCATCATACCTACAGCATAAAGATCGCTGTTTAACTTATGATTACCTTGTTTTTGTTCCGGTGCAACATAACCAGAAGCACTAATTTCCCAAATCGATGCAGCAGAATTAGTAACAGTATTAATTTGTTTAATCATCCCAAAATCAATTAAAACTAACTTCTCATCTGCTTCCCTTCTCAGTAAATGCTGACAGCTAAGATTGCCATGAATTATATTTTGTTTATGCAAAACTGCTAAAACTTCCAAGATTTCGCGCAATAATTCATAAACTCTTCCCATCGATAAAGCTTGTCCAGTTATTAGTTCTTTTGCTAAACTATTACCTGGAATAAATTCTAAAATTAAATAAAACTGTTGGTTAACTTCAAAGTGATTTAAAAGAGTTGGGAACTCAGGATTTTTTGCTAACTCATATAAAACTTTTACTTGGCTTTTAAATATCTCTCTCGCGGCTGGCAATGCCGAAGTTTCAAGATTTTTTAACTGAAATATTTTGACAACACATAATGGTTTATCCTTGGTATCTTCATCTCTCGCTAAATAAGTTTTACCAAACATTCCACTTCCCAAACTTTGAATAATTTCATATCTCCCCATTAACCGCGAATTAGGAGTAATGTTTTTAGTTTGGCGTTGCGGTTTTGCTGGTGGTGGATTGACAGGTTTTTCCCTCAATTCTGGCGGGTTTTCCGGCAAGGGTAGGGTAGCTTTTTTCCCCAATTCTGGCAGCTTTTCCGGTAATTTTGGCAGTTTTTTTGGTAAAAGTAGACGAGGATTTTTTACTAGTGATGGTAATTCTTCTGGTTTGGGAATTGGGACTTTATTTAAAGCTGTTAGTGCTTCTATTGCTGATTGGTAGCGATCGCGAAAATAAGAACGCACCATTTTTTCTAAAACAACTTCTAATGTTTTACTAATTTTTGCTCGATGCTTCCAAACAATTTCCGCTGTGTGAGGATCTTCTTCTAATTGATTAACAGATAGCCCAGTAAGTGCCTGAATTCCCATCATTCCAACAGCATAAATATCGCTGCATAATTTCGGACTACCGCCAGCTTGTTCGTTAGGCATATAACCCGGAGTACCAACTGTCATCGTACTTTTTATGTTTCGCGGGGATGCACCTAAATTATCTTTAACTGCGCCAAAGTCAATTAATACTAATTTGCCATCAGCTTTCCGTCTAATTAAATTTTTTGGATTGACATCTCGATGAATAATTCCTTCTTGATGAACAAATTCTAAAATTTTTAATACTTCTTTTAAAAACTGGATAACTCGATATTCACTCCAAGTCTCACCTTCTTTTATCTCTTTTTTTAAATCATCTCCATTAATATATTCTTGAACTAAATAAAACTCTTCTTCCCTCTCAAAATAAGTGTACAATTTGGGAATTTGAGGATGAATCCCTAACTTTTTCAATGCTTCCGCTTCCCGTTCAAATCGCATCCTTGCTTTCTCTAAAACATCTGGTTCATTGGAAGGAAGCATGATTTTTTTCACTACACAAGGCGAGTTTTGGGGTTCAAATTGATCTTTAGCAAGATAAGTTTCACCAAATCCTCCCCTACCTAATTGCTTATACAAAAAGTAGCGCCCCTGAATAAGTTCCCCTATCATGATTTCTATCCAGAAGTTGCTAAAATTTCAAGATCTTCTAAAGCTTGTATTGCCGAAGGATAGCGTTTACGCCAATCATTATGTACCATTTTGTCTAAAATGTTGGCTAACTCCGGTCTAATTTTGACTTGATTTCGCCAGATTATTTTCCTAGTATCTGGATCTTCTTGAAAATTAATTGGATGTACTCCTGTTAACATTTGAATTCCCATAATTCCCAATGCGTAAATATCACTAGAAAGTCTAGGCTTACCATTAGCTTGTTCGTCAGGTATATATCCCGGAGTACCTACAGCTACGGTTAGCTGAGTTTGTCCTTGAGCATCAACTTGACATACTTCTTTTACTGCTCCAAAATCAATTAAACAAAGATCCCCTTTGACATCCCCGACTTCTTCGAGAAGTTGAGGATCTAAAGTATGGCGACGTATTAAATTTTTAGGATTGATGTCACGATGGATTATTTGATTTTGATGTACAAATACTAAAATTTCGAGGATTTCTCGGAGTAAGGAAATTACTTGGAACTCTGAAAAATTTTTCCCTTCTTCAATTATTTTATTTAGCTCTAATCCATCAATGAATTCCTGCACTAAGTAAAAATATTGTTTTTCTTGGAAATAAGCAAATAGAAAAGGAATTTGGGGATGTTCTCCTAAACGGTAAAGTACTTTTGCTTCCCGTTCAAATAATTCTCTAGCTTTGTCGCAATAACGAAATATGAGTTTTTTGACAACGCATTTAGGATTGTCGGGAAGATGTTGATCTTCAGCTAAATAAGTTTCACCAAATCCGCCTTTACCTATTAGTTTTACGATTTGGTAACGTCCACCGATTATGTCTTCAGCTTCAACCATATAGTTACATAGCAAATCAGTTATCTTAGTTTTTCTTTCTTAATCTTATAAATTTATTGGGTTATTTAACTCAATGAGCGTTAAGTTATTTAGTTTTGCAGTTAAGAAACTTTTCCTCTGAGAGTCGGGAAAAATTAGTCTTTGACGATCGAGGTGGTGATTATTAAGCACATTTCAGACTCAGTTTATGTATGGTACGTAACCAAAGCTCACAAACTGAGTTACATTTGTTCCGGTGACGATCGCCCGAAATACATTGATATACATACCTATAAGAACAGTGTGGCACAGAATTTCTCACAATACCAGCCCCACTGGGGAAGCAGGGAAGCAGGGAAGCAGGGGAGCAGGGGAGCAGGGGAGGAGAAAAACCACAATGGCAAAATTCACCTAACTTAACTCTTTTTACCTGAGTTTGGCAGCTAGTAGTTACAAATTCTCTTGATTTACAAAAAAAGTCAAAATAAATTTACAAAACATTTTTGGGTTAAACAGAGGATTTTAGAGTAAAAATGATTCAAATAAGCAATTTTAAGTTTTGAGCTTTCTCAAAAAAAATATTTAACCGTATTGCTTTTCATAGCTTTAATTTATGAAGATTTACATGAATATTTAAGAAAATCGGCCAAAAATTTTTTGTTTAGATATGTTGAGAATGTTAATTTTGCGCTACGATTCAATTACTCACCTAGATGCGATCGCGCAGGATGCAGGCCACCCCAAAAGGATGCCGAGCGCCTGTGAGTTAAACCAGGTTACTCATTGCAGTAGACTGTGAAAAGGAACGACCTATCGCTCCGTTATCGATCGCATCCCCAGCCGAAAGACCAAGTTTGCCAAAACTAAAGTCTGACAGCTGGAAAGCGACTAACGAACGATTAGAACGAACCTTTTCAATTTGCGAATGCCGCACACAATGGGCCAACAGCCAACGATTGCAATTAATCATCTAGGATGTGAAAAAAACCGCATCGATAGCGAACACATACTGGGACTGCTAGTACAAGCAGGATACCAGGTTGACAGCAACGAAGACTTAGCAGATTACGTGATTGTAAATACGTGCAGCTTTATTCAAGCAGCACGGGAAGAATCCGTGCGTACCATTGCTGAATTGGTGGAGACTGGCAAAAAGGTAGTAATCACCGGGTGCATGGCGCAACACTTCCAAGATGAGCTACTCGAAGGTTTCCAAAAACAAGAAAACCAGACAGGAGAAGCAGTAGCCGTCGTCGGTACTGGTGATTATCACAAGATTGTCAATGTAATTCAGCAAGTACAGCAAGGAGAAAAAGTTACCGAGATTTCCCCAGCGCCGACTTTTATAGCTGACGAGAATATTCCCCGCTACCGGACCACACCAGAAGCAGTAGCTTATTTGCGGGTAGCCGAAGGGTGTGATTACCGCTGCGCGTTTTGTATTATTCCCCATTTGAGAGGAGATCAGCGATCGCGTACAATAGAATCGATCGTTGCCGAAGCCAAGCGACTGGTAACGGAAGGCGTAAAAGAAATTATCCTGATTTCCCAAATTACCACTAACTACGGAGTGGACATTTACGGCGAACCAAAGTTAGCAGAACTACTGCGAGCCTTGGGAGAAGTAGAAGTACCGTGGATTCGCGTACATTACGCCTATCCCACCGGATTAACTCCAAAGGTAATTCAAGCCTTTCAGGAAACAGCAAACCTGTTACCCTACTTAGATCTTCCCTTACAACATTCTCATCCCGAAATTTTGAGAGCCATGAATCGTCCTTGGCAAGGGCGAGTAAATGACTCAATCATTGATAGAATTAAAGAGGCGCTGCCACAGGCCATTTTACGGACAACCTTTATCGTTGGGTTTCCGGGAGAAACAGAGGAGCATTTCCAGCACCTAGTACAATTTGTTCAGCGCCACGAGTTCGATCATGTAGGTGTATTTACCTTCTCTCCAGAAGAAGGAACCCCAGCATACAGTTTGCCGAATCAATTATCCCAATCTGTGATGGATGAGCGTCGGGATATCCTGATGCGAGTTCAACAACCTATTTCCCAGAAAAAGAATCAACAATCAATTGGGAAAATAGTAGATGTCCTAATTGAGCAGGAAAACCCCAGTACTGGGGAATTAATCGGTCGCTCAGCCAGGTTTTCACCAGAAGTCGATGGACTAGTCTACGTCACGGGTAATGCCGCACTGGGTTCAATTGTCAGTGTAAAAATTACCGACGCAGACATATACGACCTCTACGGTCACACAACTAGCTAATAGCTATTTAGCGAATGGCTAAAAAACAAGACTAGTGGTAACTAGCCATTAGTTCTTAGCGAAAAAAAACACCTATCAACTAACAACTTATCAAACGTAAAAGCAAATTCATGACTATAACTTTCAAAAACTTAGGTCTTTCAGAAACTCGCGTTCAACAATTAGAAAAAATGGGTCTGACTACCCCGACTACAATTCAAGCTCAAGCGATTCCCCATTTATTAGCTGGGCGTGATGTAGTCGGACAATCTCAAACCGGAACTGGTAAAACAGCTGCTTTTTCTTTACCAATTCTGGACAGAATTGACCTGAATCAAAAAAGTGTACAAGCGTTAATTCTGACTCCTACCCGTGAATTAGCATTACAAGTAGGTAATGCAATTCGTGACTTCAGCGGTAATAACAAGGAGATGCCGACGAAAGAAGCACGGAATTTATGGGTATTGCCAGTATATGGTGGTCAAGCAATTGAACGCCAAATCCGGCGCTTGCAACAAGGCGTGCAAATCGTAGTCGGAACACCCGGACGGGTAATTGATTTGTTGGAACGCGGAGATTTGAAGCTCGACCAAGTTAGCTGGTTAGTATTGGATGAAGCTGACGAAATGTTGAGTATGGGCTTTATTGATGATGTGGAAAAAATCCTCAAGCAAGTACCTGCTGAACGGCAAACAGCTTTCTTCTCTGCTACCATGCCACCAATGATTCGGGAGTTGATTACTAAGTTTTTGCGATCGCCAATCACTGTTACAGTAGAACAACCAAAAGCGGCACCGAAGCAAATCAACCAAGTAGCTTACATGGTACCCCCAGGATGGACAAAGGCTAAAGCACTTCTGCCAATCTTGGAAATGGAAGATCCCGAATCTGCTTTAATCTTTGTTCGGACTCGGAAAGCGGCTGCCGATTTGACTAATCAGTTACAAGCGGCTGGTCACAGTGTAGATGAATATCACGGCGACCTCAACCAACAAGCAAGGGAACGGTTATTATTCCGCTTCCGTCAGCGTCAAGTTCGTTGGGTAGTAGCTACTGATATTGCTGCTAGAGGTTTAGATGTGGATCATCTAACTCATGTGATTAACTACGACTTACCTGATAGCGTGGAAAGCTACGTTCACCGCATTGGTCGGACAGGTCGTGCAGGTCGTGAAGGAACAGCAATTTCTTTGATTCAATCTTTGGATCGGCGCAAACTGCGGTTAATTGAACGGCACGTCAGACAAAGTTTGAAGATTACTTCCATTCCTACCCGTTCTCAAATTGAATCACGTTACTTGGAAAAATTGCAAGACCGAGTACGGGAAGCATTAGCGGGTGAACGGATGGCTTCTTTCTTACCGATTGTGGCGCAACTTGGCGAAGAATATGAGGTACATACGATCGCTGCTGCGGCGCTACAAATGACTTACGATCAAACTCGTCCCGCTTGGATGCGTTCAGAAAATTACACCGCTGAGGATGAAGCGGCAATTCATGGTAAACCTAAGCCGATTCTGAAGCGGAGCAAATCTTCTGCTGCACCAAAGAAAGTAGAAATCGAAAGCAAGAAATAATCAAGGTAACAGGTAACAGGGGAAAGTTTTGAGTTTTAAGTTTTCATGGCAACTCATAACTTAACTCTCAAAACTAAACTTGTTACCTTGTTTGAGGAAATTATCTTCCAGGCTGAGTTAAGTTTGGCAGAAAATCAGAACCTGTGAAAGCAGGTTCTTTTTGTTTATTCCTTTTGCCTTTTGCCTTTTATTCTCTGCCTTCTGCTTTCTGCTTTCTACTTTCGGCGATAAATTGTTTCATTGATTGGCGGCTATTAATCATAAATTTATGCCAAAAACCGGGGTATAAATCGTCCATTGTTTTAGTTATTGCCCAAATTTCCATGCCAATCAAGTTGTGTAAAGAGCGATCGCTTTTTTGTAATTCTTCCAGGTGTTGAGCAATATTTCCCAAAGTTTGAGTGTCAGGAACCACTTGGTTCTTTGGTTCAGGAGGTTGATGAAGTTTTAACTCTAGCATAGTCAGGAACTCTCAATCAGCGAATTTAGATAAATCTATGCCCAAAAGCCATTGCAGAACACCCCGCCTAAAATGAGCAACAAGCAAACCATCCGCGTCGATCTCTACTTGGGGCTAACATGGCAACACAGATCTACTACTTATCAGTTCTCAGTGCTGACCTTGTTAACCCAGGAAATTGATTCGCAAGGTTTACCTGGACTCTATTTAAACTAATTTTTAGCACTATTTTTACCTATTGCACCTAACGAGGAAAAAATTTTACCATAGCTTGATAAAAGCTCGAGAAAATTAAAATACTCTTGTGAAACAGCAAGATTTTTCGTTAACTGTTTTATATAATACAAATTAAAGTGGTCGGATCGTACTTTATAAAAATTTATAATTTTTGGTAAAAGTAGTTCTTAGCATACATTACTTATACTTAGGCAAGTTCATGCCTAAAATTAAATTTAACTGCTATAACCAGTATATTCAGATATTATTCAGCTAGGAACCATGAAAAACAAATGATAATAATTGTTAATAGGAGCCAGGTGGGTATATGAAGTAAATCTAGGAGGCTTAAAGGAATGAATATTAAAACTTGAGTGAAAAAAGCACCACCAATCATTAAGACTATAAGTAACATAGCTATAGGCATAATATCTACCATTTCAGTAAAGACAAATTCAATTATAGCAAAGCAACCATATTATTCTCTAACGCTGAAATACTTATGTTACTAGGAATTAATTTGAAAGCAAATCCCCGAAAAATTGGTAAATTAATCTTCATTTATTCATTCTTATCAAGCTTGTGGTTTTTATTGACTTCACAAGTGTTTACTTTCTTAGTCAGAAACAATCTGACTTGGAAATATTTACACATAGCTGTAGATTGGGCTTTCGTGCTTTTTACTGCTTGGTTATTGTATCATTCACTTGGTCAGTTACAGCGACAGTTACAACAAAGTAAAGAAGCATACTATAGCTTATTTAATTATACGGTTGAAGGAATTTATCAAGTTTCACCTTCCGGGATTTATATCAATGCTAATCTGGCTTTAGCACATATTTATGGTTATGAACAATCGGAAGATGTCATAGCTAATTGTACTTGGCAAACCTTAGATGTTGACTGCAAAAAACGGACAGATTTCATTAATAAATTGTCTATAAATGGTAGTGTTTCTGGAGAAGTTTTTGAAATTTACCGTCAGGACAAAAGTATTATTTGTGTGGTGGAAAATGCCTGTGCTGTCTACGATCATTTGGGTAAATTACTGTACTATCAAGGAACAGTTCAAGAAATAAGTAATAATTCAAATTCTTTAGAAGGCGAAGAAGAATTAACAGAAGATAGTAATACTATATTGATAGCTGTGATTGAAGGGATGAGTGATGCTGTATTTGTCAAAAACCATCAAGGCAGATATTTGATGATTAATGAACCTGGGGCGAGGTTCTTGGGAAAGTCTGTTAATCAAGTTTTAAATGCTTACGATTGGGAATTGTTTCCTCGGGAGGTAGCACAAAGAGTTAGGGAGAGCGATCGTCAAGTATTAGCCACAGGGGAAACCATCACCTATGAGCAAGATGCTATTATTTTGGACAAAAGTAATTTGCCTGTGTCTCGAAATTTTATAGTTAGTAAAAGTGTTTATCACAATTCTGAAAGTAAAACTTTAGGATTGATTTCTATTGCTAAAGATATTACTGATTATAAACAGGTAGAATCAGAAAAACATCAACTATTAGAGCAACTAAAAAAAGACATTCAGGATTTAGCAGCGTTAGCTGAAGCAACGACAAATGGATCTAATACTATAGACTTAGAAAAATTACTAGATACATTATTACAGCAAATTGTTGAAGTTTTAGAGGCAAATACAGCTGTAATTTTACTAGAAAATAATGGTTTGTTGCATTATAGAACTGGAGTGGGAGTCACGCCTGAAATTAGTAATTATTATGAAATGCCAGTAGGTGAAGGATTTGCAGGTAGTATTGCTAAATGTTTGGAACCACGTTATGTTAGAGATAGTATAAATGAGCCAACTATAGAAGTATTAAATGCAGTTTCTTTGACCTTTATTTTAGAGCAGAGAATTCATACAATGTTGGGTGTACCACTCAAACGCAACGGTAACTGTATTGGTGTAATTCATTTGGGTTGGTGCGAGATTCATCCGTATAATGAACGAGAAGTACATCTTTTAGAAATTACAGCTGAACGCTGTGCAATGGCGATCGTGAACACTGAACTTTACGAACAAACTCAAAGATTGCAGAAATTACGCCAACTACAAATTGAGCGAATGCCGATCGGATTTATTCTTACCGATCCCGACTTTCATTTTTTAGATTGGAATCCCGCTGCGGAAACTATTTTTGGTTTTACGAAAGAAGAAATTCTAGGAAAACATATATTTACCATTGTTCCCGAATCAGCAAAAACTAACTTTGGTATAGTTTTACTGCGGCTAAGTCAAGGAGATATGACGGCTCATAGTATTAATGAGAATATTACCAAATCAGAAAAGACCATTATTTGTGAATGGCGGAATACTCCACTTCAGGAAACCAATGGCACAATTTATGGTCATTTATTCATGGTACAAGATATCACTGAGTTGAAAAAAGCGCAAGAAGAAAGATTGCGTTACGCTTTTTACGATCCGTTGACGGGATTACCAAATCGAGCTTGGTTTTTAGAACATTTAGGTAAAATTTTACAACGAATAACTAAAGCTTCACAGGAAAATAATCAAGCAAATATTTCTCATTTTGCTGTCCTTTTTCTCAATTTAGACCGCTTTGAAATTGTCAAATCTAGCTTGGGACACTTAATTGCAGATCAATTGCTAATTGCGACGGCGCGACAGTTAGAAAATTGTTTGCGCCCCATGGATAAAGTTGCTTATTTAGGTAGAGATGAGTTTGCAATTTTATTAGAAGATATTCCCAATTCTCAGGTAGCGAGGGAAATAGCTAACCGAATTTATCAGCAATTAAGTTTGCCTTTTAATTTGGATGAGCATGAGATATTTTCCACTGCTAGTATTGGGATCGCTATTAGTACAGATTTGTGGAATTCACCTGATTATCAGCGTCCAGAAGACTTTTTGCGAGCAGCAGATACGGCGATGCACGGGGCGAAAGGTGGTAGAACTCCGGTGGTATTTGAGCCAAATATGTATACTCATGCTTTGTATCGTTTGCAGTTGGATCGGGATTTACGAAGGGCGATCGCACTGATAGCTAAATCTAATAATGAAGCCCAAGAATTTGAATTATATTATCAACCAATAATCTGCTTAAAAACTAGTGAAATCAGAGGTTTTGAAGCCTTAATTCGTTGGAATCATCCCACCAGAGGACTAGTTTCCCCAGCTGAGTTTATTCCGGTTGCGGAAGAAAGCAGATTAATTATTGCGATCGGACAATGGGTACTAAGAACAGCTTGCCAACAATTGCGAATTTGGCAACGACAATTTCAGCGCAGTTTAACTATGAGCGTGAATCTTTCCGGGATTCAATTAGAGCAAGCTAATCTGGTTGCCCAAATTGAGGGAGTTCTGGGAGAAATTTGGATCGCTCCTAACACTTTGAAACTGGAAATTACAGAAAGTACTATTATGAGAAATACTGAATCTGTACCAACTTTGCTAGATCAAATTAAACAAAATAAGGTGCTGTTGGCAATTGACGATTTTGGTACTGGTTATTCATCTTTGAGTTATTTACATCGGTTTCCGATCGATACTTTAAAGATCGATCGCTCTTTCGTCAGTCGCATGAGTTCCGATGGCGAAAATTTAGAAATTGTCCGCTTAATTGTTACTTTAGCTCATACTTTGGGCATGGATGTCACCGCCGAAGGAGTAGAAAACCCGGAGCAAATAACTTTATTAAAAAATTTAGGTTGCGAGTATGGACAAGGTTATTTTTTCGCTAAACCATTAGATAAAAAAGCCGCTACCGCATTGTTAGAAAAAAAATTTGGTAACTCAAAAATTTAAAAGTTTATCAGTAAAAAAATTACGTTGTGAGGCTTCAGCGCCTTTCTTTGGCGCTGAAGCCCCACAACATACCTTTGCTCTTAAAGGTAAGTGAAATAACTACTTTGCAGATTTAATTCAGTGACATTTTCGACGATCGCAATTAGCTCATTCACCCCCGGAGTTTTTTGATAAATCGCGATTCCCTTTGGCATTCCTTCGGGAGTAGCAGCTACTTCGTAACTATTAGCAGAACCGCGCAAGACGATCGCATCTTCCATGTAATTAAAGTCAGCAATTACAGCATAATCGTTCATTCCCGAATCAATATTGTTGCCATCATTGTAGTAAGAATTTATCGGATCTCCTAAGACAAAAGTATCAGCTTCCGAACCACCAACTAAAACATCAACTTCGCCAATTCCCGGATTATAAGTATCAGGATTAATCCCAATTAAGCGATCGCTACCCTTATCTCCATAGAGATTATCGCTGCCATTATTACCGTACAAAACATCGTGAGCTTTGCCACCATAAACAGTGTTACTTTCTCGATCGCCGTAAATAGTATCATTGCCTTGGTTGCCATAAGTAGCACTTTTACCCTTGGTGTAAATAATGTCATCACCTTTATTTCCACACAGCAAATCTTCGTTACTACCAGCGTAAATTACATCATTATCTTGACCGCCGTAGAGAGTATTAATTCCTTCACCACCGTAAAGAGTATCTTCTCCTTGATTACCATAAACTTCATCATCTCCGCGATCGCTATAAAACAAATCCTTACCAAAACCGCCGTAAAGATTATCGCTACCAGCACCACCGTATAGCACATCATCCCCTTCTTCACCGTAGAGAGAATCATTACCTGTGCCACCGGAAATGCTTTCATTTCCTGCGCCTCCCTTCTGTTCAATAATCGGATAATCAGGAGAACCACCACCACCATCATTATCAAGAATAATGCCTAAACCTTGTGCATCACCAATTACAGCACCTTCAGGATTATTGAGGAAAATCGGGACAGTTTCATCAAATTCGGGTCGAGTATCATCGATGAGATTTAAACTAATTAGTTGTTTAGTTTGACCTGGTTCAAATACTATTTCACCTGCGGTGATAATGCTAGTTACATCAGGTCTGCCACCACGAATTTGACCGCGAATTTCATCGTTGGGAGAACCTTTAGTTTGCACACTTATATATAAATTAGTGTCTTCTCCCGCTGTTGCTGTTTGCAGAGATTCGGCAAATTCACTCAGAGAAACTTCTGCATCATCGGTAGTTTCCCAAACTCCAGTAATAATTGTTGAACCGTCGGCGTTAACGATCGCTTCCCAATCATCGGCATCTCGATCGCCTTGGGAAATATCTAATACTAACTCGTCATCTCTAGACCATCCAGAAGATATTTCTCGGCGAAACTCGATCGCAATTACATCATCATCAGTGTTCGCCGTTTGGGGTGCTTGACCTAACAAAGAACCAAAATCTAAACCGGAAAATTTTGTAGCATAAACTAGTGCATCTCCGGTTCTATTTAATTGGAAAAAGCCGAAACCATCAGCTTGTCGATCGCCTGTAAATACTGTTTCAAAAGCAGTATTACCATCAGAATTGGCGAAAGAAAAAGCGTAGTCTACTGTCACTCTTTGGTTACTCGGTTGGGAAAGAGTAACTTCATACCTTAAGAAATTAGAACTCTCAGAAACGGTGACATCACTAACAGAAACAGTTGGTAAATTACTTGGTTGTTCACCTGCGCCACCTTGGTTAGTTTCTTCGTTGGTGTCGTATCTATAACCAAGTTGAGCAGCGGAAATTAATTGTTCTGTAGTTAGTCCGTTAAAACTGAATAATGGGTCGTTAATTCTGGCACCTGGAATTTGTGAAGAAAAGGGACGAAAATTTGGGTTGTCTTGATTGGTTTCAATCCATTCAGTCCACAGGCGATCGATATTAGCATGATGTAAAAAGAACAAAGGATCGTTGGGCGAAGTTGCTTGGGTCATTTCGCCACCAACCCAAACGTGAGTTATATTATGTGGGCCTCTTTCTAATTCCCCAGAAAATTGCTCGAAGCTGGGTAAGTTGAGAATGCGATCGATCTGAGTTCTAGTTGGTAAGGTGGCTCGACCAGGAAAAATCGAATTGGGATTATCAACAATGTTGCTGCTGCGTTGCAAAAATAGCTCTGGATCTACTTGTCCATCGTTATTCAAGTCTGATGGAGTGCGGTAAGTGACAGCCCAATAACCCTGTTGATTTAATTGTTCCGGGGATAAGTTTCGTAGTTGAAAAGGTGCAGCACGAAATGGCCCAGTTCTAATGAAATAATTGTCTAGCGCATTCACAGAACCTCCCATGAAGTCTTCGCTAAACACAGCGGCGTTGCTGGCAGAGTCGCTGGAATCCCAATAGGGTAAAGTGATTGTGGGATCTACCGATCGCAAATCCGCTTCAAACCTTCGCAATAATTCCCGATGCCAAGGTAAAAAGACTAAGGATTGGTAATTTCCCATACTATGAACTGGTGCCACAGTAGACATTCCATCATGCAAGTGAACCATTCCATCATGGGAATGTAATCCATCCATCGCCAATTGATGCAATCTTACATAGTAGTCATAAGCATTAGGAACAGTTTCGTTAGTGTTAGTTATCGGATTAAAAACCGTGTAGGTAGAGGGGCGATTTTTTAAAGCTTTAACTGCATTAACGAAGCGTTGTTTTTCTTCTGAAGTTAAATCTTTAACATTCTTCCGCACTAACAAATTATCGCTCATTTGATTTATCCTGCTAAACTCCCTGACAATGGACTATTCAAACCACGAATATTGCTGGCATTCGCCACTTTCGGCGAACAATGCTAGTTAAAAAATATACATTAAAGCCAACACAACTGTGATTCAAGTAAGTATATGTCTGAGCTTTTGGCACTTATGCAGGAGTTTGCCGTTTGGAAGTAAAATTTTTCTAGTTTTTTCTATCTTTATTTAAGTAGGGGCGGGTTTAGCTGGAATCCTTGCTGTGTGAAAGATATACCAATCAAAACCCGCCCCCAAATGTACCGCATCCAAACGAGAGACGCTATATAAATCACAAAAAACCCCCTTTAGGGGGCATTTTTGCCGAAATGCTGCTGGTTTAAAGAATATAGAGCAGTAAGAATAGCACGATCCAAACAATATCGACAAAGTGCCAATAGACTTCTGCTGCTTCTACACCGAAATGGTTTTTAGAACTGTAGTGTCCTTGTTTGAGCGATCGCCACAGCACGCCCAAAATTAACAGAATCCCGAAACAAACGTGCATTCCGTGAAAACCAGTCAAAACGTAAAAAGTGCTGGCATAAAGATTAGTTTTCAAGCCAAATTCTAAATGACTATATTCATAAACTTGACCTGCTAAGAAAACTGCTCCCATAATTGCAGTAATCAAAAACCAAGTTCGTAAACTTGCCACATTATTGTTTTTTACCGCAGTATCACCCTTGTGAATCACAAAACTGCTAGCGATCAGAATTGCCGTGTTAATTCCTGGTAGCAACAACTCTCTTTCTGGAGTACCTTCAGGAGGCCAAACTGGAGCAACAGCACGAAAGGTTAAATAAGCAGCAAATAAACCTAAAAAGATCATCCCTTCCGCAATTAGAAATACAATAATGCCAAAAATTCGATGATCGGGATGTTCTTCGTGATGACTTGCTGCCTCAGCCGCACCATGATAATTTAGCGCAGTTTTAGACTCGTCAATTGCTGGAATTTGCATAATTTCCTAATTTTGTCATTGGTTATTGGTGATTAGCCATTGGTGCTAGTGTTTAGCTTTAAGTTTTGAATTGAGCATAAAATCCAACTCAAAACTCAAAACTATGCACGGGCGGGTTTTGTTTTAATTCTTCTGTTGTGATGATAGAATCATCTGCTAAACCCGCCCCTACAAATTAACTATTACCCAACGTCTACTTTAACTTCAGCGAGTAATTCTTCCACTGATTTATCTTCTTCAACTTCTTCAAAATCGATGCCGTAATCATAAGGGCCAGACCATAAAACTGGTGCTTCATGGAAGTTTTCTACTGGAGGAGGAGAAGTAGTCATCCATTCCAAAGTTAGAGCTTTCCAAGGATTACCAGAAGCTTTTGGCCCATAAATCCAACTCCAAACAGCATTAATCACAAAAGGAATTGTAGAAACTGCCAAAATGTAGGCTCCAACAGTAGCCATTAAATTGAGTCCGGCAAATTTGGGATCGTATTCTGCCACCCGTCTGGGCATACCTTCTAAGCCGAGTTTGTGCATTGGTAAAAAGCACAAATTAAAGCCAATAAATGTGAGAACAAAATGTACTCTTCCCCAAGTTTCATTCATCATTCTGCCTGTCATTTTGGGGAACCAATGATACAGTCCGGCATAGAGTCCGAACACGCTACCACCGAATAAAACGTAGTGCAAGTGAGCGACTACAAAATAGGTATCGTGAACGTGAATGTCAACGGGTACAGAGGCTAACATGATCCCACTTAAGCCACCAACGACAAACATGGAGACAAAACCCATGCCAAATAACATGGCACTATTCATGTCTATTTTGCCGCCCCAAATTGTGGCTAACCAGCTAAAGATTTTGATGCCTGTGGGGATAGCAATAATCATTGTGGCGATCATGAAAAACATTCTTAACCAAGCGGGAGTACCGCTGGTAAACATATGGTGAGCCCAAACAATTAACCCCAAAAAGCTAATTGCTAAACTGGAGTATGCGATCGCCCGATAACCAAAAATCGGCTTGCGAGCATGAACTGGCAAAATATCAGAAATCATCCCAAACACAGGCAGAATCATAATATAAACTGCTGGGTGGGAATAGAACCAGAACATATGTTGATAGACGATCGGATCGCCACCACCAGTCGGGTTAAAAAATGCCGTTCCTGCTACCAAATCAAAACTCAGCAGAATTAAAGCACCTGCTAATACTGGAGTGGACAGCAAAACTAATGCCGAAGCTGCTAACATTGACCAACAAAATAACGGCATTTGATGCAATCCCATTCCCGGAGTTCGCATCTTCAAAATAGTAACGAGAAAATTTACCGCCCCTAAAATTGAAGAAGTTCCTAATAGCAGAACGCTAAGAATCCAAATCAACTCACCCGCTTGACCATTAATTAAACTCAATGGTGGGTAAGAAGTCCAACCAGATCCAGCAGCGCCAACAAAGAAACTACTTAAAAGTAAAATTCCTCCAGGGGGAATCATCCAAAAAGCCACAGCATTTAGTTTGGGAAATGCCATGTCTTTTGCCCCTACCATTAAGGGAATTAAATAGTTACCAAATCCCCCAGTACCCGCCGGAACAATCCACAAGAAAATCATAATTGTGGCGTGGATTGTAAACAAGCTATTGTACAGTTCTCGGCTGACAAAATCGGAATCTGGTGTAGCTAATTCGGTACGTACAGCAGAAGCTAATACTCCACCGATCATGTAGAAAATAAATGTTGTTACAAGGTATTGAATTCCTATTACCTTGTGATCTGTAGAAAAGCCAAAGTATTTCCGCCAATCACCGCCAGTTTTAGTTTCGGCAGAATTATCTAAATTGGCTGATTCTGTTGCCTGAATTTGTGTCATAACAATTGCTATTTGGTGTTTGGTAGTTCGTAGTTGGTAGTTATTTTTTCTGTTTTTGAATTTTGATGCCAGCAAAAACAAAATTCCCTTACCAATCACCCACTACCCACTACCGATTACTTAATTAATGAGTGTGTAATTGGTGTAGAGTATCTGAATTAATTCCCATTTCTTGAGCGTAGGGAGTCAGAAATTCAGAAGTGGACATATTTGCGGGATTTACTGCTACTGCTTGATTTAAATTTTCTTGGTTAGCAGCGATTTGTGATTGCATCCAAGTATCAAACTCTTCTGGTGTTTCTACGATTACTTGAGTTTTCATTGCACCATGATAAGAACCGCAAAGTTCTGCACAAAGTACGGGGTAGGTTCCTGGCATTTTGGGAGTGAATCGCAGTTGAGTTTGTCTACCTGGAATTGCGTCTTGTTTCAAGCGAAATTCCGGTACCCAAAAAGAGTGAATTACATCATTTGCGGAAATATTGAGTTTGACTTCACGACCTACAGGAACGTGCAATTCTCCTGCGGTGACATTAGTATCAGGGTAATTAAATAACCAGGCAAATTGCAATCCAGTGACGTTGATGTTTAAATCTGGATTTTGACCTTGTTCTTCTGGGGAAGCGCCCACACCTAATGCTAATTGTTTATTTGGGGTGTTTGTAGGTGAGTCTGTTTCTTCGGGGAGGGTGGCTGCGATCGCTGCTCCTGACATCTTGCTATGATGCGCCATAGTACCATGAGCCGCCATTGGATCTAAACCACCCATCGAGTTATAAACTTCAAAACTGTAGACTCCAACTATGAGAATAATAACTGCGGGAATTGCTGTCCAGAGAATTTCTAAAGGTACATTACCATGAATTGGCGGCCCATCTGTGGGATCGCCGGGACGTTTCCGAAATTTGATGATGCTGTAAATTAAAACACCTTGAACTATCAGAAATAAACCTGTAGCAATGGTCATCATCATATTAAATAATCCATCTACCAAAGGTGCTTCTTCAGATCCCGCTTCTGGTAGTAAGTTATGATTTTGACCGTACCAAAGACTGACAAGGGTCAGTACAATTCCGGCAATGAGTGTAGTAATGTTGCTTGGGATTTTCACGACTAGTTATAATTGCTTGCTCTACTGCTTAGTTTGTTTGATTTGCTAGGAACCAAATTTGATTTGAAGCCGATCAAACATTAAAACAGATCCGTCTTGATTGTAGACAAGCTACCACCTATTTCGCTATTTGGTCTTTTAACAAGGTAATGCAAGATGCGATCGATGTGCAGAATCAAAAGGCATATTTTTTGGCAATTCTTCCCTAAGACTGATACAAAAATTGTGCATTTACTGTATTGCCTATTCTCTTTACCAAGGGTTGCCAATCAAAGTAAAACCTGACCAATAATAAGGATGCGAAAAGTTAACTTTCCCTGATTGTCTCAGTTCTGGGGGTAAAGTAATTCCGGTTTCTCCTATACCTTCTAATTCGTCTTTATTTACTATTACTTCTCCTTTAATCATCGCTACTTGAGCACGTCTAAGTGCTTCAGCACGAATAGGAGCAGTTTTTAATTGCTCATAAAATTCGGTCATTAATGCTAATGTACCTTGGTCGGAGACGTACCACAAACTTGCTAAAGCTGATTGGACTCCGGCTTGAATTGCTATACCTGCAAAACCTAATTCTACTTGTCGATCGCCTAATGCTGTCCGACAAGCACTTAATACTAATAATTGTACAGGTGGTTCATTCCATTTAACGTTTCTTACTTGATCTAATCCTAATTTTTCATCCCAAAATTGAATGTAAGAATTGCTGGGAGTTCCCGGTCTAAATTCGGCGTGGGTGGCGAGGTGGACAATTTCAAAATTACCAGCATTACGTTGTGTGGTGAGATTATTTACTGTAAAAGCTTCGTTTAAGGAAATATTTCCCGACCACAGTTGACGAGCAATTGTTGATAATTCTACTGGTACTGCTGGTAAAGGAATTTGTTCTTTGAATATTGATGCTCCCATTGCTAATACTGTGGAGTTTTTCAAGTTATAAAAACGAGGATTAGTTAAGCTAAAACTCGGCATTAAGGAAACACTGTAGCGTTCTACAATAAATCCGTTTCCATCATGTAAAGCTGCTAATGGTAAAGATCTTAATCCAGCATCAGGAATAAATATTAAGTTTTTAATTCCCTGTTCTTGTAATTTTCCTTCAATAGGAGCAATCAATAATTTGTACAGTGCTTGTGCGGGTGGTAAGTAACTGGTAGTTTCTAATTTTGTGCCATCGGTTACTTCCATTTGCAATTGTCTAGCTAAGTTAAGTACTTCTGACTTGGTAACATTTTCAACGGGTAAACGTACAGGTTTTCCTTCTGGTGTGATTAGGAATAGTTCGACGCGATCGCTATCTTTTTCTTGACAGTTTTCCGCTTCTAAGCTACTGTTTTGGACTCGATTACCAGAATCAGGAGGACAGGTAACAAGTGTTTCCGATCCCTGTTCGCCTCCTCGTCGAAAAACTACATAGAGAACTGCCGATCTGACACCAGTTTCTTCTTCATTTCGCCGCAGTTGTGTACTAATATCTTCTAAAGATCTAATATTATTAGAAAAGTTGAAACCTAGATAAGCAGCAAATTCTTCGCTAAATGTTTCTTCGGCTACTGCTAATATTGTATCAATCGGAACTGGGGGAACTTGAGTAACCAAAATTCTCGGTATTTCCGAAATATTTTCCTGTTGTTGAATAACTTGTGCAATTTCATTGATAATGGGATTATTGGGATTCTTGGGATCGATGGGAAAATCTTTAGTAATGATTTGAATATTTCCTAAAGTAAAAGAACCTGGGAAAGATTGGGTAGGCGCAATAATATCTTTTCCGGTAGTTAAAGCTCCCGCAGTTCCATTTTTACTAGCATTTCCCACTACGAAAGGTGTCTTTAAAGAGCCTCCACCATGACGAATAATAATAGAACCATTTCCCGTTCCGCCAGCAGTGGAAATACTACTATTTACGCCTTTATTATCAACAAAACTTGCAGTTGAACGAAAGAAACTCTCGGTTGTAATATCAACTTTACCACCAATTCCTTGATTTCCTCCTTGAGCGTTAATAAACCCAACTTGCACATCATTTGGAGGATCGATAAATACTGTTCCACCATTACCAATGGTAGCACTAACATCGATGTTAGCTGTGGTAATGCGATCGCCAGATTTCACAATTACTGTACCGCCTTTTTCTACACCAGTTGCGGTTAAATTTCCAGTAGTTATCGCTTTTGGCGAAATCAAGGTAATAGTTCCCCCAATTCCGGTATTAGAAGCATCTAAATTACCAGTTTCAATAATTCCATTTTTACTATTAGCCGAAATATTTCCGCCTTTTGCAGTTATATTGCTGGTGCGAATATCACCAGTTGTATTTAATTCAACTCCGGCTCCACTGGTGGTAACATTGGCTTTTAAATTAACATTACCAGTTCCCGCATTCTGTTGTAATTGTTGCGCTTTAATTGGCGAATTTGCCGTTAAATCTTTGGCGTTATTAATTAAAATATTGCCAATTTCTTGACCTTTACTACCAACAGCACCATTAAAGGTAACGCTACCATTTACAGCAGACAAAGTTAAATTATTAGCTTCACCAAGTTCGCTATCTACTGTATTACCAAAAGTTATGCTTCCACTTCCAGCACTAAAAACAGCATTTTCTGTCAGAATTACTGGTGCATTAATAGTTAACTCATTAGTAGTGTTGATACCTTGGGAAACAAAAACCTTGCTGTTAGTACTAATATTCAGTTTGCTTAAAGGTAAGTTTTTACCAACAGCTGCATTAAAGCGAATGTTTCCGCCACCTGCGACTAAATTTAGCTGTTTAGTACCATCGACTGAACCATTAAAAGTAATATCACCTACTCCCAAACCTGTGCTAATTTTCACATCATTTCCTAATTGAATGATTCGACCTAAAGTAATATTTTGGTTGTCAGTTTTCAGGTTAGCATTGAGATTTAAGATTGCAGCATCTAAGGTGATTAAAGCATTATCTTTGCCGATAATTGCGCCATTTACGTTAATTGTGCCACTTCCCGATCGAATTGTAATCGGATCGTTAAAAGTTACTTCTTTAACTGATACTAATCCCGTCCCATCTATCCGTCCAATAGTGATAGAATTAAAGCCATTTTCTAAATTAGCTAAAGTGCTGGCAGAAAGATTAAATGCACCAGGAATAGTGTCAGCTATAGCCACTTTTTGATTAGGATCTGCTGGTTCTAAAGTTAAATCACCGCTACCAGTAACTTTGCCACCAAAAATAACTTCTCCGGCTCTTAAAATCAGGGAATTAGTACCAGCAAATAAACCGGAATTAAATGCGATCGTACCCGTACCAGGATTAAATTTAGTATTCCCTGTTAAAGTAATAAAACTATTAAATCTGATATCATCATTAGTAGTAGTAATACTTCCCAGAACTGAAACTTCTCCATTACCTATTTGATTAAATGCACTATCTAAATTAATATCACTTTTCAGGTTTAAAGCACCACTATTGTTAATAGTTAAACCACCATTATTAATAGTTGTAACCGTGCCATTTAAATTAAAAGCACTACCAATTAAGTTAATACCTTGAGAAGTATTAGTATTTAAATCTCCTAAATTGGTAACTCCATTTCCCGATTTTTGGGTAATACTAGCAGCGGTGATTGCATTAGCATTAACATCGGTTGCACTTTCAATAGTTAAATTACCCAATCGCGTATTACTACCAACCGCACCGCCAAAATTAACATTGCCAATTCCGGCATTTAAACTTAAATTTGATCCGCCATCTACAGAATTATTAAAAGTAATATCACCAATTCCTAAACCAGTATTTAAAAAAGTATCTCCAATCAGAGTGACGGCACTTTGGAAACTGATGTTATCGTTAGTAGTAGTTAGATTTCCTGATAAAGAAACTGCACCTTCGCCAATTTGTTTAAATGCGCCATCTAAATTAAAAACTTTTCCATCTATAGTTAAAGGACTAGCATTACTAATAGTAAAACTGCCATTATTTGTAGTTATGACTTTACCATTAAAGACAAAACTATTACCTGTAAGATTGATTCCAGTTTCGCTATCAGTGTTTAAATCTCCGAAAGTGCTTGTACCAGTTCCCGATTTTTGAGTGATGCTTGCGGCGGTGATTGCTTTAGCATTAACATCGGTTGCACTTTCAATAATTAAATTACCAAGTCGCGTATTATTACCAACTTCACCCACCAAATTAACATTACCTGTTCCGGCATTTAAACTTAAATTGACTGCGCCATTTACAGTATTATTAAAAGTAATATCACCAATACCTACGCCAGTATTTAAAGAAGTATCTCCAATCAGAGTGACGACACTTTGAAAACTGATGTCATCGTTAGTAGTAGTTAAATTTCCCGTTAAAGAAATTGCACCTTCGCCAGTTTGTTTAAATGCACCATCTAAATTAAAAATTCCTGCATCTATCGTTAAAGGATTAGCATTACTAATTGTAAAACCGCCATTATTCGTAGTTGTAACTTTACCATTGAAAATAAAACTGTTACCTGTAAGATTAATTCCAGTTTCACTATTAGTATTTAAATTTCCGAAAGTGCTTGTACCAGTTCCCAATTTTTGAGTGATGCTTGCTGCGGTGATTGCCTTAGCATTAACATCGGTTGCACTTTCAAAAATTAAATTACCAAGTCGCGTATTATTACCAACTTCACCCGCCAAATTAACATTGCCAATTCCGGCATTTAAACTTAAATTTCCTGCACCATCGACAGTATTGTTAAAAGTAATATCACCAATACCTGCACCAGTATTTAAAGAAGTATCTCCAATCAGAGTTACTGCACTTTGAAAACTAATATCATCGTTAGTAGTAGTGAGATTCCCTGATAAAGAAACTGCACCTTCGCCAATTTGTTTAAATGCGCCATCTAAATTAAAAATTGCCGCATCCAAAGTTAAAGGACTAGCATTATTAATCGTAAAACCGCCATTGTTCGTAGTTGTGACTTTACCATTGAAGACAAAAGTATTACCTGTGAGGTTTATTCCAGTGGCGCTATTAGTATTTAAATCTCCTAAAATTGTGACACCAGTTCCCGATTTTTGGGTGATGCTTGCGGCGGTGATTGATGTGGCAACAAAGTTATTAGCACTATTAATAGTCAAATCATTTAAAGCAATGGAACTTCCCACTGCATTGTTTAAATTAATATCTCCGGTACCTGTTGCTAAAGTGAGGTTTTGATTACCATCAATTGTGCCATCAACAAAAATATCACCACCAGCAGTTTCACCTGTGTTGAGAGTGACATCTTTGCCTAATAAAACGCTACCTATAAGATTAATATCTTGTTCGGCAGTGGTAATATCTGCGTTTAAATTAGTTGTTCCATTTAGGGTAATGGAAGCATTATCTGTTCCGGTAATTGCACCGTTAACGATAATTTTACCATCGGGGGATTGAATAATTACTGGGTCGCTGAATGCGATCGCATTTGGTATACTAACAACACCACTACCATTTTCAGCACCAATAGTAATCGAAGCAAAACCTTCCGCCAAAATATCAAAATTAACCGTAGAAATGTCTAAATTTTGGCTAGGTGTGAAAGGTTGAAGTAGTAAATTACCTTTACCTTGAATAGAATTTGCTTCTCCAGTAAAACTAATTTTGTCGCTAGTTAAACTAATATTTCCAGTTTCCGCTAAACCATTAGCATTAATTGCGCCAACTATAATACTTTCCGGTGAAATTAAGCTAACATCGCCAGCATTACCATTTGCAGAAGCAGAGTTTAAACTTCCCGCCGAACTATCAATTAACCCAGCACTACTACTCACAAAAATATCGCCACCTGAACCATTATTGCGAGAAGCAGAAATAATATTTGCCGTGACAATATCACCTTTAGCAGTAAAAATAACTGCACCTCCATTACCATTATCCGAGGAGGAATTTACATCACCAGCAGTAGTATTAATTCCGCCTTCAGTGCTGTTAAAATTAATAATTCCGCCGTCTCCCTCACCAGAATTTACTACATAAGAAAGCACTTCCTTAGTCAGGATATCACCTAAAGCATTAAAGCTAATTTCTCCGCCATTTCCGAAAGTAGTTCCAGCGTCAATTCTTCCTTCGCTAGTATCAATTTTTCCGGTTTCACTATTCAGGGAAATACTACCAGCATTACCAATACTTCCTTCACCTACCAAAGAGAAGATTGAACCAGTAATAATGTCACCTTTAGCATTAATTGTTACTGCACCACCATTACCTGTAGTACCAGCGGCAATAATTCCGGTTCTAGTATCAATTAAACCAGCACTAGTATCAACAGAACCACCTGTACTAGTAATACTAACTTTTCCACCATTACCACCATCAGAATTACCTTGCGCCGTCAGATTACTAGTAGTAATATTCCCGGCAGCTTTCAGAGTTATTTCCCCGGCATCACTATCAGAAATAGCTGAAGAATTTAAAGTTCCTGATGTGGTATTAATTGCTCCATTATTGCTAGTAATACTAATTCCTTTAGGTGCGGTAATATCACCCATAGTAATATTGAAATTTGCTAGCAAAGTTACACTAGCATCATCTTTTCCAGTCAGACTAAAACCCGTATTATCGATACTTCCTGCACCTACGGGAGATTGCCAAGTTACAGGATCGTTAAAGGTAACATCACCGATTAAACTAATAGTACCGCTACCATCTTCTCTGCCAATAACTATAGAACTAAAACCATTTTCTAAAGCACTAATATCAGTAGAAGTGAGAGTTAAAGCGGGTGAAATATCCTGTTCATTTTTACCACCGATAGTAATATTACTGCTGGGAGTTGCAGGTTGCAAAATTAATTTATTTGTCCCACTAACGGAAGCTGTTCCTCCCTTAAAATTGATTTCATCGGCGGTTAAAGTTAGTTGATTATCGCCAGCATCTAAGTTTTTATTAACATTAATTGTAGCTGTACCAGCATTTAAGCTTGATTCTCCTAATACCGTCACTGGAGCATTAAAAATAATGTCACTATCAGCAGTAGTAATGCTTCCAGCTAACTCAATATTTCCGGCACTAGTAATATCTAGTTTGCCTAATGGGGTTGTCTCTCCAACAACAGCATTAAAACTAATTGTACCTGTACCAGCTTCTAAGGTTAATTTTTGCGTACCATCAACTGTACCAGTAAAGTTAATATCACCAGAAATATCTGCACCTGTAGTAATATTTACGTCTTTATTTAAGGTAACTTTGCCATTAAAATTGACATCTCCTCCAGCAATATCTCCCTCGGTGGAAATATTTCCCAAAATGATATTAACAGGGGAATCAAGAAGTACTGAACCTCCAGTATTTCCAGTAGTACTAGTATCAATTATTCCCGCACTAGTGTTAATTGTGCCACCACTACTAGTTAAACTAATATCTCCAACTTTGTCGCCACCAAAACTAGTGGTAATTATATCGCCTGTAGTAATATCACCAGCAGCATCTAGGGAAATTGAACCTGTATCACCTTCATTTGAAGTGTCTAATGTGCCACCGCTACTATCAATATTGCCACCTGTACTAGTAATGTTAATTCCGGCATTGGCAATAACATCTTTAGTGGTAATATTGCCACCTGTATTTATGGTAAGTGTGCCGTCATTAAATACCACTATTTCACCATTGGCGGTAATGTTACCTGTGCCGGATTGAATTGTTACTGGAGAATTAAAAGTAACGCCTGCGGGATCGACAGTAATATCGCCACTTCCTTCAGTGCTACCAATAATTAATTCGTCAATATCAGCTAAATTATCTAAATCATTTGGCGAGATATCTAAAACGTTGAGATTATCTGTTTCATCACCAGCAATTCTAATTGCTTCTGTGTTTGGAGAAGGTTCTAAAGTAACTACACCACCTGCAACTGAGGAATTAAAATTAATTTCATTTCCGGTGAGGAGAATTTCTCCTTTACCTGCGTCGCCTGTAGTATCGATCGCACCCATATCAATCTTAGAAAAAGCTTTAAGACTGACATTTCCGCCAACACCACTCCCACCTTTAGCAATAATATTTCCATAACCAGCACCAGCACCAGCAGCTAGAATCGAACCATTAGTGCTAATAACACTAATGTTACCTCCGCCATTAGTACCACTAGAAACTAACTCACTGGGAAAATTTTTATTATTTAAAATTACATCTTTATTGGCTGTAATATTAATATTTCCGCCACCAGTAATTACTTGATTAACTTGTAATTCACCTTGCGCTTCTAAACTTATATCACCCGATTTATCGCCAGCTATTCCTGTGGTGTCGAAGCTACCGCCTGTGAGATTTCCGCCTAATGCTTGAACAGTAATTGCGCCGCCTTGAGTGCGAATTTTATCTCCGGTATCTTGAAATATAACTGCACCATTAGTAGAAGTAATTCGTAAACTACCTGTGTCTAAATTTAAGTCTACTAAATTATTTTGCGTTATACCAAATGTTCCACCTACGATATCCTCAATAGTAATATCTCCAGTAGCTTCTAAAACTACGTTTGCATCATTTGCTAAACTAGCAATTGCTTTCCAAGTAACAGTATTTTGTGGTTGATCTGGATCTCCAAATAATATTTGATTATCAGTAGTAAGGTTACTGTCTTGATCTCCTACTCCACCCCCAATAGTGGTTGCTCCCCCAAGAGTATCTGAAATAATTAAGAAAGAAGGATCTATCAGTAAAGTTCCTATTTTTCCATTAGGCGCAGAAGTATCTACATCACCTTGAAAAACTAAAACATCAGCACTGGAAACTTCTACAAATCCTCCGTCACCGGAATTATTACCACCCTTGGCGCTGACTTTGCCATGAAAAGCGGTTGCTTTATCGCTCCAAATAATCGCTTTTCCGCCATTACCAACAGTGGAACTATCGACGTTAATAATAGTGTCATTACTAATCAAAACACGGGAAGCATTGGGTAATTTTCCTTGTCCTTTATAATCGCCACCAATGCGTACATTGCCACCATCTTTAGTTCCAGAAGCGTTAATATTGCTATTAATTACCCCTACTTTATCTCCTAAAATATTGATGTTACCTCCTGTTTCTCCAGAAGCATCAATTTTGCCGGAAACTATTGCTGTATTTCCTTCACTAGGAATACGAATTCCCGATCCTATGAGTTCAACGCTACCATCTTGGTTAACAATAACTCCCGTGGCGTTGCTGCCATTTCCACCTGTTAACATTTGTGGTAAAGTGGCGATCGGCAAATCAAAAGAGTTAGGTTGAGTTACACTGTTTTCTATTTGTTGAACTTCTAAACTTAATAAAAATCCCGGTTGCGAAAGTCTCACTAAACTAGTACCAGGAACAGCGGTAACGGTAATATTTCCTTGGGGTGCGGTTAAAGTTCCGGTATTAATAATTGTTCCTGCTAATAAGTTTAAATCTTGACCTAATCCTACTGCTAAATCGCCGGAATTAATAATTGCTCCCGGTTGTTGCATGGTAAAGGCAAAGGCATTAGGATCGCCAACTAAGGTAGCATAATTATTGTTACCTGTGGCGTTAAACCAATTATTACCAAAACCAATGCCGTTGGCGGTAGTTGCGGTAAAAGCTGCCGGAACATTTAACCGCGCATTTGCGCCAAAGACAACGCCGGAAGGATTCATTAAAAATAAGTTAGAATTGCCTCCGGTTATTTGAATTAAACCGTTAATATAGGAGATTTCGCCGCCGTTAACTCTTGCCAGGATATTGCGAATATTTGGTTGGGATAAAAAGTTAGCAATCTGTTGATTATTGAGTCCAAATCTGGTAAAACTATGAAATAAATTTGCACCATCGCTCGATCGTTGTCCGCCTGTAATATCAAAGCGATTTCCTTGGGGGTTAACAATAGTATTTGTACCATCCTTGGCGGGAACAATTGGATCGGCAAAAGCTGGATTAATATTAAATAAGCTTAGGTAAGAAAGAAAAAAGGCACAGGCGAGAATTTTCTCTTTTTTCTTGGCTTGAGAAGATAGCTTTTCGGGATTTTCTTTGTTAATTAGATAAAATTTACTTTGAATTTGTCCGTTAATTTCTTGGAGTTGTACGTTTAGAGAATGGGTGCGGTTTAATCCTCGCCTTTCTAACGCCTGGTTAATAATTTTTTCGGAATACCGAATCACCTCTAACTGTTGTTGATGAGTGATACTTTTGCTATGATTGCGATAATAGTAAAGCGGTTTATTGATATGTCTAACTTGCGTAACTTCCGAAAGTTTCAAACATAAATCATAATCTGGCGCATATTTAACTGATTCATCAATCCCCCCGACTTGCTCAAAAACTGAACGGCGAAATAAGCGGAAATGAAAAGTTATAAAATCCAGCAATAAATTTTCTGGAGAATAAGGAATCTGGCAACGTTCTCCATAACCAATAATTTCGCCAGTTTCCGAAATATCTATATAATCTGTATAAACTAAACCTACTTCTGGATATAAATCCAGTAGTTTTGCCGTTTCTTCTAATGCTGTCGGCGCAATTAAATCGTCGCTATCTAACCATCCTAAGTACTCGCCTGTAGTTTGGGAAATTGCTGCTTTTCGGGATAAGGTTTCTCCTTGATGTTTCCCGGCTATTACCTTGACTCGCCGATCGTTTTTAGCGTAATTTTGGGCAATTTCTAAAGAG
This sequence comes from Floridaenema fluviatile BLCC-F154, assembly GCF_041929135.1. Lineage (NCBI taxonomy): Bacteria > Bacillati > Cyanobacteriota > Cyanophyceae > Aerosakkonematales > Aerosakkonemataceae > Floridanema > Floridanema fluviatile. The sequence continues at coordinate 93,627 of NZ_JBHFNS010000087.1, forward strand.
TTATCCGTAGAACCATCATCCCAAATTAATAACTCGAAGTCATGCTTAGTTTGTGCTAAAACACTTTCAACAGCAGCACTTAAATAATGTTCCCGGTTGTAGGTGATTATGACTAAAGAAATTGTGGCTGACATGGCAGTATTAATTAATCTGTAAGTTTGTAAAAATAAGTTACATTTAGTTTGCTCAAGAGTTCAGAATCTAGAAAGAGGAATTGAGATTATTATGACCTATTTTTTCGTAGGTGGTAGTCAACGTGCGGGAACAACTTTGTTACAAAGTATTTTATGCAGTGACGACACAACTAGTCCTTTGCTTCAAGAAGCAATGTATTTTCGCTCAATGATTTCCACTTACCAGCTTGGTAAAACGATTTTAACAACCAAACTGAAAGATTATTTTAGCAGTTTAGAGGAGTTAAGAAATTTTAACGCTAGTTGGGTGAAAGCATTTCTAGAGCATACTTTACACCGCTTTGCACCAATTAAACATTTAGTTTTAAAAGAACCACACTTGACAATGTTGTTCCCCGAAATTTATGAATTAATTTCGGGGGCAAAATTTTTGATTATTGTCCGAGATCCTCGTGATACCATTGCTTCGATGATTGAAGTTGGGGAAAGATTAGCTAGTCAAGGTTATCAGGATATTTTTACTACCATGTTTACCACTCGCGATCTGAAACAACTTTGTAATCATTACAAATCTTTTTATGCGCCATCGATTCATTACCAGATTCCTGATTTTCAGCAACAAGTTCTGTATATTAAATATGAACTGTTGGTGGAAAATCCTTTGGTTCAGATCGATCGCATAAAATCCTTCACTAATTTAACCTTAAACAAATTTAACCAAAACGCTACATGGCAACGTAGTAAAATAGACTTTTCTGCCACATCGCCAGATTACAATCCCTGGTATACAGAACTTTACGGCAAACCCATTTCTGCAAACCAAATTAATCGCTATCGTCAGGTACTTACAGAAAGCGAAATTTCGATTATAGAACAAGAATGTGCCGACGCATTCCAGATTTTTGGTTATTAAATTTTGTCTTTTTTAACAGCAAAACTCTCTAACGGCAAATGTTCTTGATCCTTATCAAAAGGGTTATTAAAAAACGATCCCGTTTGGGGAGGTAAATCAGGATCAAAAACAATTTCCGCGACGCTTTTAACCACACCAGTCAAGGGAATTGCCAGAATTACACCTAAGAAACCGCCAAATTTTGCTCCTAACAATAAAGCTAAAAACAGAATTACTGGCGAAAATCCTGTTAAACCTCCCATTAACCGGGGAGAAACTAAATTGTCTTTAATTTGTTGAAGTACAACTGAAGTTGCCAGTACTTCCAATGCTAACCACCAATTAATAAATGCTACAATGATGACTACAGTACCGATTCCTAAAGTTGCACCCACAAAAGGAATCACTTCCATTAAGCCAATGAAAACCGCAAATAACAGAAAGAACGGTACTTTTAGAAACCAAAAGGCAATGGTTAACATGATTGCCATAAATAGTCCTAAAAATAGTTGTCCTGAAATGAATTTTTGCAGATTTTTTTGCAGGGATTCTGTCAATACTTGGCGCACGATAGGCGATAAAATGCTGGTAATTCCTCCCCAAACTCTTTCGCCGTCAATTAGCATATAAAAGGAAATTACTAAAATGAATATTAAGTCGATAAACCAGTTAAAAGTTCCCAGTACTAAGCCAAAACCTTTACTGGCAATTACCTCGGCTTGTGCTTGAACTTTAGATAATAATTGAGAAGCTAAAATCCGCACATCAAACGGCAAATTATGCTCGGCACTCCAAATTTGAAAATTGTCTAATTGTTCTCGGGCAGATTGTACCAAAGAAGGTAAATTAGTGACTAATTGTACTCCTTGATTAAACACAGGTGGTACTACTGTAAGACCGATAAAAGTAATGGCGACAATTGCTGTTAAATAGACTAATGCGATCGCTAAAATCCTGGGTAAAAATCTTTGTACAACTTTCACAGGATAGTTGAATAAAAATGCCAGTAGTGCAGCTGAAAGGAAAACGCTGACTAATTCGCCGACATAGCCAATTGTTACTAAAGTTGCCCAACTAGCTGCTAATACTAGCAACCAAGTTATCATAAACTTCTGGATAGGGGAGAAAATTGAATATTCTTTGTTCATGAGGTTGATGATTTAAATGATGAATTTTACCATCAAGTTTATGACAGTTTATTAATATGTGTGCGGAAAAGTTGTCGGAGACTGGCTCAGTTATTTTAGACTATTTTTCCGTTCCCTGGTCAGTTTAATGGTAGAATGAAAGATCCTTGCTGCTGGAGGCGGTTGCCAAAAGCGGCCTTGTTGTCCAAAAGGGGAAAACTATGAATAGCTACGAAACAATGTATATTTTGCGTCCTGATTTATTAGATGAGCAAGTGAATCAGACGATCGAAAAGTATCAGAGTATGCTGCGCGATCAAGGTGCTCAAGATCTGAGCGTTCAACTTCGTGGTAAACACCGTTTAGCCTACGAAATTAATAGACAACGTGATGGAATCTATGTACAAATGAATTACCAAGCTAATGGTAGTGTGGTGGCTCCGATGGAAAGAGCAATGCGCTTGAGCGAAGAAGTAATTCGTTACCTGACAATTAGGCTGGAAGATGTTTCCCCGAAAGCAGCAGCATCCGCAGAAGCCGAAGCTGAAACCGCAGATGCAACTGCTTAGATTTTAATTTGGATTTCCATTTGTAGAGATATCGATCAAATGTCTCTACTTTTTGGCGTTCAAAGTATAGCAAATCTTCAAGAATTCTATACTATAGGCTGCTCATCCTATAATAAGCATGATAGAATGTCGCTTGCACAGACCAAAAACGGCAAGTTGGCGAAATCTTCGAGGAGTTGAGCCATTGTGAGCCAAATCGACACCCCCTTTCAATCCCTGCAATCAGAAGTTTCTCATCTGCGTGAGGAATTGCAACTGCGAGATCAACTGGTTCAACAGTTGTCTCAAGAATTGTTCCGGTTAGTCAAGGGAAATACAACTTTCCTACCCGCGCCGGAATTATCCCAACAGCATCAAGCTCAAATGCAAGCTATGCAAGAGCAACTGCAAGGGGTAGAACAACAAGTGAAGTTCTACCAAGAGCAGATTTCCGATCGCGATGCTGAAATTTACCACCTGCGCCAGTCTGTTCAAGAGTTAACCGATCGCAGTCGAATGCTCGAACAAGTGGTACAGGAATTACCGCAAATTTATCGTCAGAAATTTACCGAACGCCTTGCACCAATTAAAGAAAAGGTGGCAATGCTACAACGGGAAAATCGTCAGCTTCATGCAGAATTGCAAAGTCTAACTTATCGTTTAGCAATTAAAAGTCGCAGTTCTAACGCCAGACTTGATTTGCCAAGCTTCCCCAAAATGGGAGGTGCTAGAGTTAGTCTTCCTGGTTTTAGTAATGCTTGAAGTCTGGATCGTAGTTGATGCGGAGGTGAATGCTACTGGTGAATTAGTGGCAACATCTCCCGCAACTGCAATCATGATAGAGGCTTTGCGAAAAGCTATTGCAGAATCCTGCACAACAATCAAAGTTTTCGGAAAAAATAATATAAATTCCCTAAAGTTACCAAAGGACGTGGTATTTTGTCCTTTAACTTTGCAGCTTCCTAATAATTTTGATTTCCCGGAAAAAACTATATTTAAAGCTTGCGAAAAGGTAGAATTTTTCCGTTATTTAATATCAGAAAAGTTTGGCTATGTGACTAGATCGGGTAACTTTTGGTTGCCTGTGGTTTTAACTGAAAAAGGGCCAGTTTATGCAGAAGCGATCGGTCTAAGAAACGAAATTTCACCAGGTTTAGCAGTTGAGTTAAATTACTCTCAGCCAGTGCATTTCTCTGATGCGATGCGTCAGCAACTTTATCAGATGGCGTACAATATCCTTAAGTTTTTAAATGCTTCGCCAGCTACTTATTTAATTCAATTTGGGTTTATCGACCAAGAAATTTGGTTCGATCGAGTTTGGCCCTTTCCCGCTGCACCTGCGATCGCCAGTATTGACACCCAAACCCCCGATTTATTTACCTGCCATTGGTACTGTTTAACCAATCAACCAATTATTGATTTAACAATTGGCTAGCTATCGGCAAGCAAGATGCCTGCCCTACAAGTCGATCGAGCCAAAATCTAAAATTGATTGACACTGTTGGAGAAACTAAGCCAAGATTAGGATGAGTGTTAACCTTTGTTAAGGCTGTAGCAGATGTCATTAGAAGTGATTTCCCTGGAGAATATCCAGGAACTCGCAGGTCAATATGGCTACTGGGCGGTATTTATCGGAATTTTATTAGAAAATCTGGGAATTCCACTGCCTGGTGAAACTATTACTATTGCGGGAGGATTTTTAGCTGGTAGCGGCGAATTGAATTACTGGTTGGTTTTAGGTAGTGCGATCGCAGGCGCAGTTTTAGGCGGTAACTTTGGTTATTTAATCGGTAGATATGGCGGTTGGGCGTTGCTTTTATCTATAGGAAAAATTCTCCGCATTCAGGAAGAAAAACTGGTAGAACTCAAGCAGCAATTTAGCGAAAACGCCGGAAAAACCGTATTTATTGGTAGATTCATTGCTTTATTGCGGATTTTCGCCAGTCCCTTAGCGGGAATAGTCGAAATGCCATACCTCAAATTTATGGCTTACAACATCGCTGGCGCAACAGCTTGGGGCGCAGTCATGGTCAGTTTGTCGTTTTTCGCTGGAAAAGTTGTACCTTTAGAACAATTAGTAGCTTGGGCCGCCCAATTTGCAGTCTTAGCATTATTAATAGTAGCTGCTTGGATTTTCGTTCCCTTCTTGTGGGAATTGCGCCAAACCAAAGAATCATAAATCAATAACTTGAAAAAAATGCAGAGAGAGGAAAATATACTTGCTCCTCTCTCTATTTTTTTTGCACCGTTCGTAACAAGGAACATCGCTGTGCATAGACAAAAATCAATGGTTATCCTTAAAAAAATGATTTGTATCTATCTTATGAACATGGCACAATATGTTCAGGGTTGAGAAAAACCTCTACTTTCAATAATTTCATAAAAATTGGTTCAGTAAAACCAGCAAGACTTTATTACTTGCTAGGCTTTATTTGTGGGATTGCCGCTTATGCACAAAGGCTAATTGGCAATCCTCAATAATGCTATTTTGAGGAATTACCGAACTATTAATAAGTGAATGTAGCATCGTTTCTTAATAGGGAAACGGTGATTTTTTTGCTGCTAATTAACAGTAAAACAGCGTTTAAATAAGCAATTTATATAAGCAAAATAAACCAATTTTGTATCAATAAAACTATAGGTATTCAATCGAAAACTCTAATTTTAGATTTATTTAAGGTCGTGTTATACTGACTTCAACACAAATTAAACAACCCAAATAAAGGGGTTAACCGTAAAAATAAATAACGAATTAAGTTGCAGAAAACGTCTAAAAACTTTTTCGTACTTTTGATATTAACGGAACCTCTTATTCAAGAATCAAACGGATTCTTTTACTAAAAGGAAACATCATGTTTTCTGCTAGATTCTGATGGATTTAAACAAGTTTGATTGATAAAGCTTTGCTGTTGGAGGATGTTATGGAACAGTTTTCTAGTCCGGTTTCTAGACGTAAATTCTTATTAACTGCTGGGTTGACTGCTGCTAGTTCTGTATTATTAAAAGGTTGTTTGGGAAATCCCCCAGAACCGGGCAATCAAGCCAGTAATGCTGCACCAGCAAATAACACTGCAACTACTGCAAATACAGCAGTTCCGGTTGCCAATGTGAGTGGTGCAGCGCCAGAAACAAACACTGCCAAGATTGGATATATTCCGATCGTAGAAGCAGCAGCCCTAATTATTGCCAAAGAAAAAGGCTTCTTTGCAAGGCATGGGATGAACAATGTCGAAATTTCCAAACAAGCCAGTTGGGGTGCTGCTAGAGATAACGTAGAAATTGGTTCTGCGGGTGGTGGAATTGATGGCGGACAGTGGCAAATGCCGATGCCCTATCTAATTTCTGAAGGGAATATTACCAAAGGCAATCAAAAAATTCCCATGTACGTTTTGTGTCAATTAAACACACAAGGAAATGGGATTGCGATCGCCAATCAGCACAAAGGAAAAGGAATTGACCTGAAACTTACCCAAGGCAAATCTTTAGTAGGGCAATTAAAATCTCAAAACAAATCTTTTACTGCTGCACATACATTCCCCGGAGTTAATCAAGACTTTTGGATTCGCTACTGGCTAGCAGCTGGAGGCATCGATCCCGACTCAGAAATTAAACTACTAACTGTTCCCGCAGCCCAAACAGTTGCCAACATGAAAACAGGAACAATGGATGCTTTTAGCACAGGCGATCCTTGGCCTTATAGAATTGTGGCAGATAAGATTGGCTATTTAGCAGCTTTAACAGCAGACATTTGGAAACATCACCCAGAAGAATATTTAGCAATGCGAGCAGATTGGGTGGACAAAAATCCTAATGCTACCAAAGCGATTTTAAAAGCAGTAATGGAAGCGCAAATGTGGTGCGATGACTTTAATAATCGACCAGAATTAGCGCGGATTCTGTCAAGTCGGGAATACTTTAACGTTCCAGAAAATGTGCTTTTAGATCCATTCATGGGCAAATATGACATGGGTGATGGTAGGATGGTTGACGATCGATCGATGGCATCTTTGTACTGGAAAGATGACAAAGGTAGCGTGTCTTATCCCTACAAGAGTCACGACCTTTGGTTCTTAACAGAAAGCGTGCGTTGGGGTTATTTACCTCCTGAAACTTTAACTAATGCCAAAGCGATGATTGACAAAATCAATCGGGAAGATATTTGGCGCGAAGCAGCTAAAGAATTGAATGTTGCTGCTGCTGATATTCCCACCAGCACTTCTCGTGGTGTGGAAACATTTTTTGATGGCGTTCAGTTTGACCCAGAAAATCCCAAAGCTTATCTACAAAGTTTGAAGGTGAAGAAGGTCAACATTTAAGTTTTTGTTAATGGGTAGTTAAGCTGTTACGCATTTAAAAGTTATATTGTAGGGTGCGTCAGATTTAGATATTTTCCTTTCTATATCAGGCTTTACCGTCTGACGCACCCTACTCGTTAATAAGTGATTTAAATGCGTAACAGCTTAGTAATCGGTAAGCCAAAGAAATATTTGGGATTACCTACCCATTTCAAGTTGTCCCACAAGTAAAAGCTGGAAGTTTTTCCACACAGTATAAGGAACCCTAAGACCATGACTACACTGCAAAGAAGATCCGTTAGAACGGCACAAAATCCCTGGATTGCTAAAATTCAAAAGACATTGCCGGATATTATTCCTCCAGCGATCGCGATCGCGATCATGTTAATACTTTGGCAAATCTTTTCTTTCTTTCCAGGTGTTACACTTCCCGGTCCAATACAAGTTGTTCAAGACACTTGGATTTTAATTTGGTGGCCTTTCTACAGAAAAAGTGACATAGACGTTGGGTTATTTTGGCAGATTTTTGCTAGTTTACAACGGGTAGCGATCGGTTACTTTTTTGCCGCAGTAGTTGGGATTGCTTTAGGCATTTTGGTTGGTACGAATAAAATGATGTCTAAAGCCTTAGACCCAATTTTTCAACTATTGCGAACCGTTCCGCCTTTGGCTTGGGTGCCGATCGCTTTAGCAGCTTTACAGAAGAACGAACCCGCCGCTTTGTTCGTAATTTTCATCACTGCGATTTGGCCGATTTTGATTAACACCGCAGTGGGAGTTCAACAAATTCCCCAGGACTATAACAACGTTGCCAAAGTATTGCAACTCAACAAGAAGAAGTACTTTTTCAAGATTTTGATTCCTTCCGCTTTGCCTTACATTTTCACTGGTTTGAGAATTGCGATCGGTCTAGCTTGGTTAGCAATTATCGCTGCGGAAATCGTGATGTCCGGTGTAGCTGGAATTGGCTTCTTCATCTGGGACGCATACCAAACAAACAACATTAGCGAAGTGATTTTGGCACTGTTTTACATCGGAATTGTTGGTTTATTACTCGACAAATTCATGGCTTGGTTACAAACCAGAATTCTGCCCGAATAAGACTTAGTTGAATGGTGCGTTACGCTATCGCTAACGCACCCTACGGATCGCTACAAATTACTTCACCAACTAGCAAAAAATTACCCAAGTAACCACTATGTCTGTTTTCGTTGCAGTTGATAATATCGACAAAGTTTTTGACCTATCCAACGGCGGTCAATATGTCGCCCTCAAAGGTATAGACCTAGAAATTAGAAAAGGCGAATTCGTTTCATTAATTGGTCACTCTGGTTGCGGTAAATCTACCTTATTAAATATGATTGCGGGTTTAGATTTACCCACTGAAGGAGTAGTAAGTTTAGAAAGTAAAAGAATCACTAAACCTGGGCCTGACCGGATGGTGGTATTTCAAAATTACTCGTTACTGCCTTGGTTAAATGTGCGGGAAAACATCGAATTGGCAGTAGATGAAGTAATGGGAGATCTGCCAAAAGGTGAGAGAAAATCAATTGTCGAAAAGCACATTGATATGGTAGGTTTGCGACCCCATGCAGACAAACAACCTGCGATGCTTTCCGGGGGACAAAAACAGCGAGTTGCGATCGCCCGTGCCCTAGCCATCCGTCCGAAATTATTATTATTAGATGAACCCTTTGGCGCATTAGACGCATTAACCAGAGGGAACTTGCAAGAAAGATTGATGGAAATTTGCGACGAGTACAAAGTAACATCAGTGATGGTAACTCACGATGTTGACGAAGCGGTACTTTTGTCCGATCGCATTGTCATGTTAACCAATGGCCCAGGTTCCAAAATCGGGCAAATCTTAGATGTAGATATTCCCCGTCCCCGCAAACGGATGGAAGTAGTAAATCATCCGAATTATTACAGTTTGCGGAGTGAAATGATTTACTTCTTGAACCGTCAAAAACAAATTAAAAAGCGTCAAGCCAACAAAACTCAAGTTGCTATTTCGCGCAACAATTTAGAAAAAGTGAACTTGGAAATTGGTTTTGTACCATTAACAGCTTGTGCGCCTTTAGCAGTAGCCAAAGAAAGAGGTTTCTTTGCTAAATACGGTTTAGAAGATGTTAAGTTAGTTCGGGAACCTAGCTGGCGTGGCATTGTTGATGATATGGTAGCCGGACAATTGGATGCTGCCCAAATGCCTGCGGGGATGCCTTTGTGGTTAACTTTAGGTGGTAATAGTGGGCAACCAGTTCCGGTGGTTACTTCCTTAACAATGGCGCGGAATGGAAATGCAATTACCTTAGCCAAACGTTTTTATGAACAAGGAGTTTACACCTTATCAGATCTGAAGAATTACCTGCAAAAATCCAAAGATCAACAGCACGTTTTTGGCATGGTACATCCTTCTTCAATGCACAATTTGCTGTTGCGTTATTGGTTAGCAGCAGGAGGAATAGATCCCGATCGAGATGTGAGTTTAGCGGTAATTCCTCCCGCCCAAATGGTATCCAATTTACAATCAGGAAACATTGACGGATATTGTGTAGGGGAACCTTGGAATATTCGGGCAGCAGTAGAAGGAAGTGGATTTTCGATCGCCACCGACTTAGAAATTTGGTTAGGACATCCCGGAAAAGTTTTAGGTGTACGGGAAGACTGGGCGATGGCATATCCGAGAACTCACGTAGCATTAGTAACTGCACTTTTAGAAGCAGCACAATTCTGTTCTCAAGAACGCCACTATGAAGAAGTCCGGCAAATTTTAGCCAGACCAGAATACGTAGGAACCGATATTGAATATATTCAAATTGGCGATCCTAACGTCGCAGTTTGTAGCTTAGAACATCACCGAGAATACGCCCATCACCTATTTTTTGGAGAAGGCGTTAACCGTCCAAGCCGTACCGAACATTTGTGGATTTTGACCCAAATGGCACGTTGGGATAAAGTTCCATTTCCCCGCAACTGGTTAGAAATCATGGAACGTTTATGTCGCGTCGATGTCTTTAGTATGGCAGCCAGGGAAATCGGCTTATTCAATTTTAGTTACACCCGTGGAAAAATCGAAATGTTTGATGGATCGATCTTCAATTCCGAAGACCCATTAAGTTATCTCGCCAACCAAAAAATCAAACGTGAATTCCGCATAGAAGAAGTGGTATTGCCCGTTCCCGGCAGATTGAAAGTCGCTTAATTTGGGGGACTGAGGATTGGGGATGACAGGCAAGATGCCTGTCCTAAAGTACTTCTCCATCTCTTCTCTCTGTGTCCTCAGCCTCTCTGTGGTTCAAAAAAACTCTTTCTTTTCTTCTCTTCCTTTGCGTCCTTCGCGTCTTTGCGGTTCAAAAAAAAACCCCTCGTACACCTCAAATAACTCAGGAAAATGCCAACCTTGAAAAACCCGACCACTAACCCAACTCAAACAATCAAAACTCCTTTAGCTGTAAAATCAGCCAGAAAAGAACCATTTTTAATCTTTGAAAGTGTCTCCAAAGCCTTCCCCACACCGAAAGGCCCTTATGTAGTTTTAGAAGATGTTAATCTGAAAATTCACGAAGGGGAATTTATCTGCGTCATTGGGCACTCAGGTTGTGGAAAATCCACATTATTAAATATGGTTTCGGGTTTTTCCCGTCCTACAACTGGGGAAGTAAGATTGCGTACCCACCCGATCGTCAAACCAGGGCCAGACCGCATGGTAGTATTTCAAAACTATGCTTTGTTACCTTGGTTAACTGCGTTTGAAAATATTTATTTGGCAGTAGATTCAGTTCACCCAGAAAAATCGGAAGCGGAAAAAAGAGAGATTGTTCAACACAATTTAGGGATGGTAGGATTGTTAGAAGCTGCTAATAAAAAGCCGCAGCAACTTTCCGGGGGGATGAAACAGCGGATTTCGATCGCCCGTGCCCTCTCAATTCGTCCCGAAGTGTTAATCTTAGATGAACCTTTTGGGGCGTTAGATGCAATTACCAAGGAAGAATTGCAAGAAGAATTGCTAAGTATTTGGAACGAATACCGAATGACAGTATTAATGATTACTCACGACATTGATGAAGCGTTGTTTTTAGCCGATCGCTTAGTGATGATGACCAATGGCCCAAGAGCCAACATCGGGGAAATTCTCAACATTCCTTTTCCTCGTCCGCGCGATCGGACTAGAATCATGGAAGATCCAGAGTACTACAACCTCCGCAACTACGCCCTCGATTACCTCTTCCGCCGCTTCGCTCATGATGATGAGTAATATCAGATTTCCTTATACCTGTGTGGTTTAAAACCTCCAGTGTATACCAGAGGTGAGCCTTCTCACCTCTTTCTTGTGCAATATTACTTTAAATGCTATACAGATTTGTCATTGTTTAGTCGATATATAGATTTTAATCTATAGTAACGATTGACACTATCAATCAAATAAAATTAAAAAAGTCTTAAATTCATAAGAAAATTTGATACATTGTTACTTAACAACTAGCCTGTTGCTCAACTGGCTAGAAATTGTTGGCACATTAATGGCTTCGTAAATACGCAAATATTAATCTGCCTGAAGGTGAAAACAATGGATTGAGATGATTCAAATCCATACCTTCGTTTACCCATAATATTGCTGAAATTTGAGGGGTAATCCTGATGTCTCAGTTCTTGCTCCAAACAATTTGGATGGTACCTTTATATCCCTTAGTCGGGATGATTTTAACAATACCCTGGTCGCCCGGAGTCATTCGCCGCACAGGGCCAAGACCATCCGGTTATGTTAACCTTGTCACAACATTTTTGGCTTTTCTGCACGGGTTATTTGCTCTCCCAGCAATTTGGCACCAAGCACCCTATCAACTTTTCATTCCTTGGCTGCAAGTAGCTAACTTAGACCTAACTTTGCCCTTGGAAATCTCCACCGTGACAGTAGGAGCTACAGTTGTAATCACGGGGTTAAACCTATTAGCGCAAATTTTCGCCATCGGTTATTTGGAGATGGACTGGGGTTGGGCGAGATTCTTTGCTTTAGTCGCATTTTTCGAGGCAGGAATGTGTGGTTTAGTACTGTGCAATTCCCTATTTTTTAGCTACGCCATCCTCGAACTTTTAACGCTGGGTACCTATTTACTCGTCGGATTTTGGTTTAACCAATCATTAGTAATCACAGGCGCAAGAGATGCCTTTTTAACCAAACGAGTAGGAGACTTATTTCTACTCATGGGAGTTTTAGGACTTTATCCGATTACCCAAACCTGGAACTTCACCGACTTAGCAGAATGGGCATCAACTGCCCAAATTGACCCAAAACTCGCTGCATTATTGGGCTTAGCTTTAATTGCAGGGCCATTGGGTAAATGCGCTCAATTTCCCTTACATTTGTGGCTAGATGAAGCAATGGAAGGCCCCCTTCCGGCTACGATTTTACGGAATGCTGTAGTTGTCGCTACTGGCGCTTGGGTATTAGTGAAAATTCAACCAGTTTTAGCTCTCTCTCCAGTCACCGAGTCAGCAATGTTTATTGTGGGTGGCGCGACTGCTGTTGGTGCTTCTTTAATCTCTATAGCCCAAATTGATATTAAACGTGCTTTGTCTTACCTCGTCAGCGCCTACATGGGTATCGTTTTTATTGCTGTAGCTGCTGAACAAACCCAAACAGCATTGTTATTAACCTTCACTTATGCACTCAGCATGGCGCTTTTGGTGATGGGTGTTGGGGGAGTAGTTTGGAATAACATCACCCAAGATTTAACAAAATACGGTGGTTTGTGGTCGCGCCGACCAGTATCAGGATTTGCCTTTATTATTGGTGCAATGGGGTTAATTGCCTTACCACCATTGGGCGGTTTTTGGTCAATGCTAAAACTAGTCGAAAATCTGTGGGTGTCTTATCCATTTATAGCTGGATTAGTGTTAGTAGTTAACGCGATCGTTGCCTTGAGTTTGACTCGCACTTTCGGCTTAGTCTTTGCTGGTCAAGTCAAACAAATGACTTACCGTTCGCCTGAAATTCATTGGCCTATGGCTTTGCCAATGGTTATTTTAAGCGGCTTTAATGTTCATGTTCCATTGTTACTTTTGAAATGGAAAATGCTACCCAATTTAGAAAATGTTAATCTAACGGTGGCGTTAATTTTAGTAGTTTCTAGTTTAGCTGGTTTCGCTTTAGGTGGCTTGATTTATCTGAACAACAATTGGCAAAAACCAGTGCAGTTAAGTTGGAAACCTTTGCAAGATTTTTTCGCTTACGACCTTTACACTGCCAAACTTTATAAATTGACGATCGTGTTTGTCGTTGGTTTGGTTTCTCGTGTGATGTATGCGATCGATCGCTACTTAGTTGATGGCATAGTCAATCTCACCGGAATTGCCACAGTTTTCAGCGGACAAACTCTCAAATACAACGTCTCTGGCAAAGGTCAATTTTATCTCCTAAGCATTCTCTTGGGCGTTTCCTTACTAGTAATTTTGGTTAGCTGGCCCTTTTTATCCCAACTATTAATTGTCAGCAAATGAGTAAGGGCGGGAAATAAGCAAGGGCGGGTTTTGTTGCCAGGTGATCTCTGAGAAGGAAAAGTTATTTTCTAAACCCGCCCCTACATTCAAAACTATCTTCCTGACTCAAAACTCAACACGCAAAACTCAAAACTTGACTAATCACCATGCTGAGTACTTTAATTTGGTTGCCTGTCATTGGTGCTGCTATTATTGGAGTCTTACCCCAGGAAAAAGCAGCCCGCAACGCTCGAAATTTAGCTTTAATTGTAGCTAGCGTCATCTTTTTTTGGACTATTTTCATCCTGTCCAAATTCAGTATTAACAATCCCGGTTTTCAATTTACCGAATATCTACCTTGGATTGAAACTTTGGGTTTATCCTATCATTTGGGTATCGATGGGATATCTTTACCGTTAGTAGTTTTAAACGGTTTGCTGATTTGGATAGTCATTTTCAGTAGTGGGGAAAATATTGCCCGTCCCAAACTTTATTACTCGTTAATTCTGTTAGTTAGTGCTGGTTTGGCGGGTTCTTTTTTAGCCCAAAATTTGCTACTTTTTATCCTGTTTTACGAAATAGAACTTATCCCCCTTTATTTATTAATTGCGATTTGGGGTGGTTTAAAACGGGAATATGCAGCAATTAAATTTTTGCTCTATACAGCAGTTTCAGGGATTTTGATCTTAGCTGCTTTCTTAGCTTTGGGTTGGTTAGCAGGAAGTACCGTTCCAGGTGCTACTCTCAATTTTGATTATGAAACAATTAAATCAACAATTTTGCCTTTTAGTTGGCAAATTCCTTTGTTAATTACTTTATTAATCGGTTTTGGAATCAAAACTCCTTTAGTTCCTTTCCACACTTGGTTGCCTGATGCTTATGTAGAAGCTTCTCCACCAATAGCAATTCTTTTGGGAGGCATTTTAGCGAAGTTGGGAACTTACGGTTTAGTGCGTTTTTGTTTGGGTTTATTTCCTGATGCTTGGGGAACTGTAGCGCCTAGTTTGGCAGTTTGGGCAACAGTGAGTGTAGTTTATGGGGCATTAACTGCGATCGCCCAAAAAGATATCAAAAGAATGGTCGCTTATAGCTCGATCGGACACATGGGTTATGTGCTCTTAGGACTCGCCCCCGCAACACCTTTAGGAACTGTCGGCGCAGTCGCCCAAATGTTCAGTCACGGTGTTATTTTAGCGGCACTTTTCTATTTAGTTGGTGTAGTCGAAGAAAAAGTTGGTACACGCGAATTAGATGTGCTCAATGGTTTAATGAATCCGATTCGCGGTTTACCTTTTATTAGCGCCTTTCTCGTAGCAGCAGGAATGGCAAGTGCCGGAATTCCAGGTTTAGTAGGTTTCATTGCTGAATTTGTAGTTTTTCAAGGCGCTTATGCAACATTTCCGATCCCAACTTTAATCTGTGTCGTAGGCACAATGTTGACCGGAGTTTACTTTGTAATTCTGTTAAATCGCACCTGTTTTGGCAAGTTGGATAATGCTACAGCTTATTATCCCAAAGTTTTATGGAGTGAACGAATTCCCGCTTTAATCTTAGTAGGTTTAACTTTCTTTTTAGGTGTACAACCTACTTGGTTAATGCGTTGGAGCGAACAAAGTAGTACTGCTTTAGTCGCATCCGTACAAATTCATCCCCAACAACAAATAGCTAAAGTCATCGAACCTCTGAAAAAGTAAAGTTCGTTGTCAGCACTTCAGTGCTTCAACGCTGAAGCGTTTACAACGAACTTAGTTTATTAGAAGTAATTTACTCATACAATTGTAAGGAAGTAAGATGGTACAAACTCCGGTTAAATCTTCAGGCAAATTGCCTCCTTCTAGGCATAAGTATGCTGATGTTGTGCATCGTTTGGAAGCTGGCGGCGCAATGTTACCTGACACGCCAGAAAATTTGATGCAAATTATCGGTCTTTATAAGGCTTATGCCGTACCGATGGATTTTTATTGGCGGGATTTGCTTTATATTGGGGAAAAAGTTTTTGTCGATCCTTTGCCTTTCTTTAAGTACTTTTTGCCTAAAGAGTATTTAGATTTACATAATCATTATCAAGGCGATGATGCAGATTATCGGGTGTGGAGAAAGGGAGAAGCTACCGCACATCCTGAACTTTTAGAGTTTATGGATAAGGGAGAATTAAAGAAGAATTTTCCTCGGATTTTTCATCACCTTTGGCACGATCGCATTAACATGGAATTTGCCGAGGAATGTATGCGTTCCATGCTTTGGCATCGCCTTAGTGGTGGGATGGATCTTTATTTGGATACCCCGGAATATAAGAAGGCAGCTGATGAGGCGATTAAGTCTTATTTTAAGGGTAATCCGGCAATGTTAACCCTGTATAAGTTGTTCCCAGATTTATTTTTGGAACAATGTCGCCAAGCTTCTTATTATGCTAACTTGGGTTTATTCTGGGAAGTAATGGCTCCGGTGTTTTTTGAGATTAGCGATCGCTACGACTCAGGAGAAATTACCACCGTTCCACAAGCAATGGATTTCCTGGTAAATTGCATTTTTATTGCTGCTGGAAGACCAATTTATCACCATGTAAAAATCCGAGATGAAGTGCATAAAATCATTCCCAAAGATTTAGGATTAATGTGGTTATATGATGCAGCTTTGCCTTATGTAGAAGCGGTTTTTTACCGCACTTCACCTTTCCGAGGTACGAAATCTTACAACGCCCAAGCTAAAGAAATTCCCGAAAAACAAGAAGATTTCCACTATGGAATTCTCTACGCTGATGTGTTTCCTGTAGGTACAGCGGGTATTCCACCAACACAATTAATGCAGGATATGTTCCATTTCTTACCCCCATATCTGACGGATTATTATCACAAATATTGTCGCAATGAAGATGATATGTTAATCCAATTGGGGATTAGTTTCCAACGTTCCATGTATGTGGTAACATCAGCAGTTTTTCAAGCTTTAAGAACTGCTTTGTTATATCCTTTAGACGATCCAAATCCAAAACATTTAATGGCAAATCGCCAATTCTTTGAATCTCAACTCGATCGTTTCTTGCGCCCAGAAGCAAGAATCGGTAGCATTCAAAATCAAGAGTACAGGTAAATCAAGGTTCGTTGTAAACGCTTCAGCGTTAGCGCACTGAAGTGCTGACAACGAACCTTCTTTTCAGTTTGTTGTAAACGCTTCAGCGTTAGCGCACTGAAGTGCTCACAACGAACAGTACAATAGCTGTGAAAGTTGCCTTTATGCACAGCAAACAGACTAATGAATAAAATAATATATCCAACTCTTGATTTATTTCTTTACCACCAAAGAGAAGCTTTCACAGAAAATGAAGCAGATATTGAAACAAATCATGCTAATTTTTGGTCTAATTTACCCAAAAATTTAAAGGTTGAACTTGCAGAAGAGGCGAAAGCAGAAAATACAGAATATATACGATTGCTCGAATTTTCCGATGCTGCAAACAGACAAAAACAATTTTTTTTCACTGCATCTTTGGGCGGATATCCTATAGAAGCTTCTTACTATCCCATTCGTTTAAATGATACTTATGCTCTGTTATTTGATTGTTATATTAATGATAAAGTACAACCTCAACCTATTAGTTGCTTACGATATTTAAAAACTTTAGCTGATTATAAAAATGCTAATTTAGGTACAACTTGGATAATTTCCGGTTACTTATCTACCGCTTCAAATCCACAAGCGATCGCTCGAGAATTATACAAAGAGTTTACTGGGAAAGAGTGGCAAAATCCCCAAGAAGGTAAGTTTTTAGGTGCAACTGTTTTTGAGGTTTGGCAACCTCCCCAAAAGTGGGAAGATGTGGAAAAAGAAAATAATCATGTTTTAATTTTTCTCTATCCCAAGTTGCAGACAATGGAGAAAACAGCTAGTTTTTATAAACTGTGGTTACAGCTTTTTTGTTATCGTAATAAGATTATTGTGGCTTATTCGCAAAGTCAAAAATGTAACCAGGAATTGCATAAGTTGGTTACTGTAGTTAGTAATGCAACTCAAACGATAGACAATATATCTGCTGAAAAAGGTTCGGAAAAATTCAGTAAATTACAGAATTTACTCCAATCTCAGCCAAAAATATCTTTTAATTATATGACTAAACTTATTCAACTGGAAATCTGGCAACAAACTATCACTAATAACTTGGCGAATTACCAATTTATCATCAAACAGATTAAAGAACAAACTCAAGTTTTAGCGGAAAAAGATGTCTTAATTGGTGAGACTGATTTAAAATTATTCGAGGATTTTAGTAGATTGGTAGAGCAAAAATATCAGTTTGAAATAGCGAGAAATTACACTAATTATAGTTTAAAAGCTAAGGTTTTAGAGAGTCAGGTTAACATAATTCAAGGGATGATAGATTTAGAGAGAAAAGTGAGCGATCGCACTCTCACCAACACAATCATCATCGCCAGCAGCGGCTTAGCTGCAAGTACCATTACCGCTTCAATTATTGCTACTAAATTGCCATCCCCAACAGCAAAAAGTAAGTCAATTTCTGTTGAACAAGCTTTTGGTTTAAGCATTGGAACTGGATTATTTGTGGTGGCGATCGCTTATGTAATTCTCCGCCTATTCCGCAAGTAATAACGATAACTTAAGAATTTTGCTAAAGTAAGAAAAAGCCAAAATTAAAACTAGTAGTTATGGTAACATCAGACAAAGCTTTAATTGAACAGCCTGTTCCCACAAACTCTAACGAAAACAGAATCGTAATGAGAGGTGTTAGCTGGCAAACTTACAAACAATTAATGAAAGAAGTAGGAGACGATCGCGCTTGGAGAATCGCTTACGATCAAGGAGTCTTAGAAACTAGAATGCCATTGTTAGAACACGAAGTTCCCAAAGGATTATTAGAAAGTTTTATCGAAGTAGTTGCAGATGAATTGGAAATAGAAGTATTAAAAGCTGGATCTCTGACATTGGAACGGGAAGATTTGAGAAATGCGATCGAACCAGACTCTTGCTTTTATATTCAAAATGAAGCACAAGTCAGAGGAAGAAAGGAAATTATTCTTCCTGGCGATCCACCACCGGATTTAGCGATCGAATCAGACTATACCAGTTCTTCTGTTAACAAAGAAGCACTTTATTCCGCTTTAGGAGTTCCCGAACTCTGGCGATATACGAGGAAAACATTGTTGATTTATCGACGCATTGAAGGCGGATATGAACAGTGCGAACAAAGTTTAGCATTTCCCTTTTTGCCAATAGGAGAAATTCCCAGTTTTATTGAACAAAGTCGCACAATTGGACAAAGAAGTGCCGTAAAGTTATTTAGGCAGAAAATACGCGAAATTATTAATACTCAATCAACAAGTGATAGTTCGGATTGAATAATTTGAAAGTGATTTACTAAATTTCCCAAAGTTTAATATATCTTACTAACTGGTTTAGTTTGATAAACCGGAATTTCAATAATAAACTCCGTTCCTTTGCCAACTTCTGAAACGCAGCGCAAATCACCTTTATGCTTTTCAACAACAATCTGATAACAAATAGACAAACCTAAACCCGTACCTTTACCCACAGGTTTGGTAGTGAAAAAAGGATCGAATAACTTACTTTTATGTTCCTCAGAAATTCCACAACCATTATCTTTAATTTTGACTACAGCACGGGAATTATCTGGTGATAATTCGGTATGAATTATAATAGTTGGAACCAAATTATGAGTCTCGGCTTCTTCTTTACTGCGGAATTTGTCTAAAGCATCGATCGCATTACTCAAAATATTCATAAACACCTGATTTAATTGTCCAGCATAACACTCCAATAGAGGCAAATTCCCATACTCTTTAACTATTGTAATTCCCAAATTAGTAGAAGTTTCTTTCAACCGATTTTGCAAAATCAATAAAGTACTATCAATTCCCTCATGAATATTCACATCTTTCATTTCCGCTTCATCAAAACGCGAGAAATTACGTAAAGACAATACAATTTCCCGAATTCTATTTGCCCCCATACTCATCGATGATTGAATTTTTCGTAAATCAGTTATGAGAAATTCTAAATCAATCTCTTCCTCGAAATCCTGAATTTCCGGTTCAGGATTAGGATACTTTTGCTGATATAATTCAATTAATCTTAAAAGCTCTTGGGTGTAGTTGGTAGCATGGGGTAAATTGCCATAAATAAAATTGATTGGATTGTTAATTTCGTGCGCTACACCTGCTACTAATTGCCCCAAACTAGACATTTTTTCCGTTTGAATTAACTTAGCTTGTGCTTCCTGCAAAGCTTGATAAGCTTGCGCTGATTTTTCCATTTCTTTTCGCAAGCGTTTTTCATTCACAGTTACTTGTCCTAACAAGTTATAAAAAGAGATAGTTAACCTACCAATTTCATCTTCTCTATTCATCAATTCTTCACTTTTAGCACTAGCTTCTGCCAATAAATTACACTCATCCATAATCGGTTGTAACCGCCGATTTAAACGCCTGACAAACAGAAAAACTACTATAGCTAAAACAGCAGAAGCACCCATCGCTGCTAACACCGTTCCTACCACTGAAAAGCGCAACAATGGCCCAATTACTACCCATTTGGGTACGGAAGCTAACAAGATCCAATTATTATTAGAAATTTTTCGATAAGCCCAAAATTCCTGCTTACCTTCTTTGTCTTGCCAAGATATAATTCCTGTATTTTCAGAACTAGATTTAAGTTTTAAGTTGATTTTTTGCCAAAGTTGAGCATAGTTATTGATTTCAGGAAACGGCTTTAAATCAAGAGCTAGTTGCGGACTTGGTGGATAAGCAATTAAATTTCCCTGCGGACTCACTAGCACAAAATAACCAGAATCTCTCATCACAGGTTTAGAAAGTTTTTCGCTAATAAATCCCAATTCTAAATCTAACGCCATTACTCCCAAAAGCTCTTTTTTATTATTATAAAATGGTAGGGTGTAACTAGTGCTGACAAATATTCTTGGAGGATCGACCGTTGTTTCGTTATAGCGAACAGGTTCGATCCAAATTGGTTTACCAGCCTTAATTGGATCTCTAAAATAACTCTCTTGAAAATCTCCGGGATCGGTATCTCCACCTTTAGCAATTACTTTACCACTTTTTTCCCGAATGGCGAAAGGATAGGCATACTTTCTTTCAGGAATAATCAAACGTTTTTCTGGAGGTTGCCCAAAACCTAATCCAGTTCCTAACCGCGAAGTTTGCAAAGAACGGCGAATTAAATCAACATAAACAAATTCTCTTCTTTCTCCAGCTTGATAAAGTGTTGTTGCCGCATCAGCAACTAGTTTTGCTGTATTTTCAAAGGTTCTAAAACTTCCTTCTAAACTTTCGGCTTGAACTTCTAAACTGGAAATTAATTCAGCTTTTGATTGTTTGACTAGTTCCCGGTAAAACAGGTACGATCCACAAAGCAAACCCACCAAAGTTCCACCTAAGACAGAGAGAAATAATTTCCAACCAACCGATTTTAATAAGGAAAGTTTTTGGGGACGATTGGGAGTAAACTCTAATAACTTTGTTCGCATAACATCACCAATGGATGAGTAAATTTGATATTAACAAAGGGGTTGTAACTCGTTAGCGATCGCACCAACACCTAACTGACTAGACTCAAGTTTGTTTGCTCGATCGTAGTAACAGTTAAGAATTGAATCTATCTTAGCTTTTCCTTGAGCGATCGCATTTACCCTATCAATATATCGGCAGTTAATTAATCGCTTTAAAGGTTGTTTCACTCGATTAAAAGATGCCATAGCTATGGCAAGTTTCCGATCCCATTCCGGGTAAAATTGCAACAGATCGTCAGGCATTACTTTAGTGCGCGAACAACCCTTTTCCGGCAAACAGTAAAAAGGTTCATCTAAATTCAAATAACCATAATCATCAGTTAACTCTTCTCCAGGGTAAATATCCCGCACCGCAATTTCAAACTTGTAAGGCGTACTAATACAATTAGAATTGAAACTATGATTGACAAACTTAGCAATATCCCAACATAATATGTATTTACCATCGCGATCGCGGTAACAATACTTAAGCAACTTCTGCCGGAACATCGTATCCAGAGAATTTACATACACTTCATCAAACTTCTGATCTAAATCATCTAACACCCAAGTAATCGTACCTTGAGGAATAAACTTAGTCGCAAAAACCCCGTATCCGACATATTTATTTATATAGAGAAGTTCTGTATTTGGATGAATCATACTTTTGGCACCTGGTAATATAAAAGTTGCCTGAAGAGCAACTAGCGATCGACAACAAGAACATACTATTCCTAGTAGCCCTAGAAAGATTTTAAACTTTAAATTTTAGATTAGATTTTAATAGAAAGATAATGGCGAAAAAACTTAAAAATTTGTAATGGACTTACCACTCATATATCATCCAGACTACATTGCACCACTTCCAGAGGGACATCGTTTTCCCATGCCCAAATTTCGCCAACTCTACGAATTACTGTTAACAGATGGTACCGCCAAACCCCAACAATTTCATACCCCCAAACACCCTACCTTAGAATGGATTGAACTAGTTCACACACCAGAATATGTGAAAGCTTACTGCCAAGGCACGCTAGACAGCAAAGCCCAAAGAAAAATAGGATTACCTTGGAGTCCAGCCTTAGCTAATCGTACCCGGATTGCCGTAGGTGGTACCATTTTGACAGCCCAATTAGCATTAACTCATGGTTTAGCCTGCAACACTGCCGGAGGAACACATCACGCCTTTCCCAATTATGGATCTGGTTTTTGTATTTTTAACGATTTAGCCATAGCCGCCCGTGTTCTACAACACATCGGGCTGATTAAAAAAGTTTTAATTGTGGACTTAGATGTACATCAAGGAGACGGTACAGCCTTAATTTTTCAGGAAGATAACAGCGTATTCACATTTTCCATGCACTGTGAAATCAACTTTCCCGGTACAAAGCAAAAAAGCGACCTTGATATACCCTTGCCCCAAGGAATGGAAGATGACGCATATTTACAAACTTTAGCGAACTACTTGCCAGATTTACTCAGCCAAGTAAAGCCAGATTTAGTATTATATGATGCAGGAGTTGATACTCATTTAGCCGATCGCTTAGGTAAATTAGCCCTCACAGACACCGGAATTTATCGTCGGGAAATGCAAGTTTTAAGCACCTGTATCGCCAAAGGTTATCCCGTCGCTTGTGTCATCGGTGGCGGATATGCTGACGACCTCAAAGGTTTAGTTTATCGTCATTCCCTAATTCATCGCGCCGCCAGCGAGATCTATCATCAGTATCATCTTTAATGCCAGACTATTGACAGAGGAGCCATTCAGCTTCCTTATCGATACACTTACGTTTAGATCAGGTAAATTGTCGCCTGTAAAGGATAAACCGTGCTGCTATCCAAAGGTTTTGAAGTTGAAATGTACACCGGGACTCCACAAGGAGACATTGTGGGTCTTTCCGATCGCATTGTGGCAGACTTAGACGGATTTGTAAAAGAACCGGACAGCCGCAATGTCGAATATACCACCGCGCCTTTGTGTTGCTACGATCGCTTACTCTGCGCCTTAGTGCGTCCCAGACAGCGGCTCCGTAAATACCTAGAGCGTTTAGGGAATTATACCCTAATTCCCGGCAGTACCCTATCATTGGGCGGAAGCGATCGCTTTTGCCGTTCCGACCCCCAAAACCCCTACCATACCTACATCGAAAACACCTACGGCACCAAAGTCGTCACCGCCAGCATTCACATCAACATCGGCATCTCTCAACCAGAATTACTCATGCGGGCAATTCGCCTCATCCGCATGGAAGCGCCACTCTTTCTCGCCCTCAGCGCCTCATCCCCATTCCTCGAAGGTCAACCCACTGGATACCATTCCACCCGTTGGGGACTTTTCCCCAAAACCCCCGCCCACGTTCCCATCTTTGAAAGTCACAACCACTATATTCGTTGGACAGAAGAACAATTAGCCAAAGGAACCATGCAAAACGTCCGTCACCTTTGGTCATCCGTCCGCCCCAATGGTAACAGCCGTCCTTACGACTTGAATCGCTTAGAATTACGAATCTGTGATTTAGTAGTAGATCCCATTTCTCTTTTAGCCATCACTGCCCTAATAGAAGCCAGAATTTGGCAATTAATCAGCGATCCTACCCTAGATCCTTTAGAAAAAAGCCAACTTTCCCCCGAAGACTTAGTAATTCTCACCGATGCCAACGAAACCGCCGCCGCTAAGTTAAGTTTAGAAGCCCAACTCCAACATTGGTCAGACGGCAAACCAATATTAGCAAGAGATTGGATCGAACAAATTTACCAAGAAGTTTGGCCCGTCGCCAAACAGCGAGGCTTTAGCTGTTTCCTCTCCCCCTTGAAAAAAATTCTCCGCGAAGGCAACACCGCCCAAAAATGGCTGACCCAAATTGACCAAGGTTTAGAACCCCGCCAAGTCATCTCCCAAGCCATCCAAACCACCCTAATTCAAGAACATGAATTAGAAGACAAACTCTGTCAACTTTTAGTCGCCTAGTCCGGTAGGGGGCAGGGGGGCAGGGGGGCAGGGGGGCAGAGGGGCAGGGGGGCAGGGGGGCAGGGGGGCAGGGGGAGAGTTGTTGATGCAAATCTAACGAACTTCTCCCCACCTCCCAGTCCCCAGTCCCCAGTCCCCAGTCCCCAGTCCCCAGTCCCCAGTCCCCAGTCCCCCCAAAAGCCATCAGAATATTTAATCAATCGATCGCCATTCCCTTTGATTAATAAAAACTATTAAATCAGGGTAATTTGTCAGTAAAATTTGAAAAAGTAATGTTTAGAAATTAGTGCGATCGCACAAGCATCAAGTACTCATGGCGAAAGTGGTTTTGGTAAACCCTCAAATTCCTCCAAATACAGGCAATATAGCCCGAAGTTGCGCCGCCACAGGCACAGAACTCCATTTAGTCGGGCCTTTGGGGTTTGAAATCAGCGATCGTTACCTCAAAAGAGCAGGTTTAGACTATTGGCCCTACGTCAAACTACACAATCACCCATCCTGGTCAGAATTTCTCGCCCTACACAAACAAATTGGTGGGCGATTAATCGGATTCACCACTTCAGGAAAAAACAGTTATCTCAAAATCCAATTCCAACCCGATGACTGGTTATTATTCGGTAGCGAAACCACAGGACTACCACCAGATATACTCGCAATCTGTACAGAAACAGTTTACATTCCTATGTCCGAACCTGGTGTTCGCAGCTTAAACCTATCAGTAAGCGTAGCAGCTGGTTTATTTGAAGCTAGGCGACAACTGGGTTATTTAGACTAACTAAAACCACTCTCTGTTAACCACCTAGCGCCCCATTCTCTTCTCACATCTCAGCTTACTACAGCCTAGTAAATATATACCTCAAAAAACCCTTTGTCAACCAACTCTAAATCGACAGCGATCGATCCAAATATCCCAGTCGATCTCCTCAAAATATCTAGCAAGCTGAACACTACCAAAAGTCTCAACCTGCACGCCGCTTATGGTTCAGGATCATAAAAAAATTTTCTGCTAATAACGTAAATTTGCTCAGTTAGCATAAGAAATTTCTATTGATTCCGGCATTGCCAGAGACAGATCGGGTAATACGGATTATTCATTTTTGGTAAAGAGTTGTTCGCAGAGGCAAAAGTTGTAGTAAATTTCTAGCTTAACTGTTTTGCTTTCCGGCAGCGATTTTTATGATGGCTGATTCACCCAGCCATTGATTCTCAAACTAGCCAAATGCAGTTTAGGGAACGAACTAGACCGCAATTCTGGAAAGATGAGAATTAAGTACAAATATTTGTTCTACTTTTGTTCCAAGGGTGCTATAAATCTATGAAGTAAACAAAAAGCATCTACAACTTATCCTAAGCTTCGTGCTTTACTTAAAATTTGCCAAAGCGCGATTTAGCCCTAAGATAATTCCTGGCACTCAAATTAAGTGCAATCTGTTAAATCAATATCAATGATTAACCATTCAGGGGTTATAATCAGCTAGCGCAAATTTATTAAGTCTTGTAAACTTGTCTAAATTGAAAAATCAAGGTACTCTTGCCTAAGCATCTTTACTGTCAGTGATCTGGATCAAAAACAAATGTGATACCAATCACAGGTTGGTAAAGTTTAACAAGGCATCCATCAGGACAGTTAAACGCTAGTGAAAGTAGGAGGTCGTTTTTTGAAACGAGCATTGACGCAGAAGATTAATCCCATCCCTGCCTGTGCAGCAGAAGATTGCTCAATGGTGGGATCTTTAAAGCCAATTCCCCCAGAGGTAAACCGAAGAGCCCGCACCTCTGCGGCAATGATTGGCTTAGCTATTTCAATGGGAGCGTCTAGTAGCGTCCTACTACCACGTCAGGGAGATAGTGCGGTAGCCGCTGAACCAGCTAATGGGGCAGTATCAAATGTTACCACAGCCACGGCCGAAACCACGGGTTCTCAAGAGGTTAAATCGGTTAACCGGGAAGCACTAGAGCCAAAACCCTTGGCACATCAAATTCAAGAATTACCAGCTAGTAATAGCTCAACAGTAGGCAACTCGGTAAATCAAATTTCATCCCTCAATCACAAAATTGAAGGAAGCGAAAACCAAAGTGTCACCTTTGAGCAACCAGAGGTAGTTTCGCAAACACCTGACGTTGAAACCGCTACCAAAAGTAGTGTCGATCGACTTTTACAAGTTAAACAAGCGGTAGCACTCGATCGTCTGAAAGAGTCATCGAACCGCTTGAGAAGTAGTCTGGCGGAGTGGAAGTCTGAGGAGTCTTCTGTTAAATTATCGGTGTCCGTAAGTGAAACTGCGGCACCAGCTGTAGTTTCTAGACAGTTACAGCCGATTGTCGAATCATCCCAGGTTGTAGAACCAGTTTCTCCCAACTGGCAAGCGCAGGTAGCAACAGCCAAGCCAGTAGAGTTAGTACAACCAGAAATCAAGCCAGAGGTAGGGCAACAACTACCAGTAGAAGAACCCACCGTTTCAGTAGTTTATCAAGTAAAACCAGGAGATACTATTGAAGCGATCGCACGGAAATATGCCGTTTCCGTAGCCACCCTAGCAAAAGCAAACCAACTAGGAAACCCCAATCGCATTCAAGTTGCCCAACAACTGAAAGTTCCCCAAAACACTGTTAGTTCCCTACCAATTAGCACTCAACATTTAGGGACAAACTACTCAGAATTCCAGTCAACTTCAACAAATTTAGCTCCCGAAACGCAATTAACAAATAACTCGGCAGCAAACTTGCCAGTAGTCACAGCTTTACTACCACCACAAACCAGTGAAAATGCACCAGCAGACGTAAAAGCAGCTGCATTTCCACTCTCTCAGCTAGGAACAGACGATCTCCCAGGTTGGGATCTCTCTGTAAATGAGCCAGTAGTAGAAACTACTTCGGTTCCCACAGCCGGAAACAAATTCCTGTCTCCTAGCAAACCAACAATCCCAACCGAGTCAGAGAATTTATCGACTCAAACTCAAAACCATCAATTTGTTCTAGCACAAAACACTACTAACCAAGAAGAACCATCAAATAGAACAAAACAGTATTCTAATCCTTACGTAGAGCGACTACGGGCGGAAATTCTCCAACTAAGGCAGCAAGCAAAGCAGCCAACAGGTGCTAATTCGCCAAGCCCAGCTTTGAATAGCACAACGGCAACACCAGCAGCTGCAAACACTAATAATGCCGCGGCTCAATTACGTGGTACAAACAGCTACCCAGTCAATCCTGATTTCCGGCCTAACCAATATAACCAAGCTCTACAAGCAGAAATCCAAAGACGTGCTGAAGAAGCGCCAGCTAGCTTACCTCGCACTTCTTACCAGATTCCAGCAACCCAACCCTCAAGGCGGCAAGTAGTTGCTACAGCACCACTAGGCGTAGACCCCTATCAGCCTTACAACCAAAATGTACCCGGACGGACAGTAACCCCCGATTTACCACCAATCCAGAGTCCTTATAACTATCCAGGTTATAACCAAGAGATGAATGGGTATGTCTGGCCTGCTAGAGGAGTACTCACTTCTGGTTATGGTTGGCGCTGGGGCAGAATGCACCGAGGAATTGATATTGCTAATGCCACTGGCACACCAATTTTCGCCTCGGCTCCCGGAGTTGTAACTTATGCTCGCTGGAATTCGGGTGGCTACGGTAATTTAGTCCAAATTAGACATCCCGATGGCAGTACCACTTACTATGCTCACAACAGCCGGATTTTTGTCCAAGAAGGGCAAGTAATTGAACAAGGTCAACATATTGCTGCTATGGGTAGCACCGGACGTAGCACTGGCCCTCACTTGCACTTTGAAATCCGTCCAGATGGAAAAAAAGCTGTGAACCCAATAGCTTACTTACCTCGTTCTCGCAGCTAAATAGTTCTCGCAAGCTTCAGGTAGTTTGGGACATCAGGCAAGCTACTCGATTACCAACTACCTGAATTAAATAAAAAAATGCTTGCAATTTCTGAAAAGACTATGTTATATTAACAAAGGTCACGAAAAACAAGGCTCAGTAGCTCAGTTGGTTAGAGCACGGGACTCATAAGCCTGGGGTCGTTGGTTCAAATCCGACCTGAGCCATTTAAAAAGCTAGATATAACAAAGGTTTTCGGAAACCACCTCTTCCCAATAAGACTATTAAAGCATGAGAAGTTACCCGGATTTACCCGGAAATTTACCCGGAATATTAGACCTCCTGTGAGACTACCAAGACGGTTTTTATTGTAGTTTTTGTACTGAACGTTCGGTCAAGGAAAGATGTTAACAAGGGTTCCAAAGTGTCTTGCAGGCTATCACTATTTAGGCTGAGGCTGCCAGATGAGAATGGTTATATTATTTTTAGAAATGGTATGTCCCTATTTAACTGGTCATGCAAACTGGTTGACTAGGGTTTTACCCTGTTTCTTAGGTAACTTTATGAAAGCTGATTTATCTCAACAATGGAAAAACACAGATGGACTTTTCCCAGACCCCACAGAACACAAAAATAGAATAATGGAATAATAATAGTAATACAAGGTGCTAACAATGACTAAAGACTCTGACCAGATACCTACTAGCGATACAGATGACTTAGAGGACTTTGAGCCTTATGTTGCCTACCATGAGCCTGGTAGTACATTTTATGTATCTCCAGAAGATGCAGACCTATTGAGTAACTATTCTTGGGGATATGACGGTAGTTGCGTAATGGCTCAAATAGATGGAAAAGATGTTTATTTAGAAGAAATGATAATGGAAAGGATCGCAGGTAGTCCTATTCCTGAAGATCATCGAATATACCATATAAACCAACGTTTTGCAGACTGTAGAAGAAGTAACTTACTATTAGTTAAAATGACTCCTCATTACTCTTCAAAGCTATTTATTCCACTGAACTATGACAACCGATATGAACTAAGCAAGTCTTAGACTGTCAGCTTAAATGAAGAATATATGCTGCCAAAAGATAAAGCACTATGGAATACGAAGAATATTATACAGTTCAGGCTAAAAACGGTGAGTTTTACATATCTCCTGAAGACAAACCAGTAGAAGATATGTGTCGTTGGTCTATCAGAGGTGATGGGTACGTTTTAGGTAGCATTAACGGTAAGACGAAACTACTGCACAGGCTGATAATGGAAAGAACGCTAGGCAGAATGATAAAGTCTGGTTATGTAGTAGACCACATTAACGGAGTGCGATCGGACAACCGTAGAGAGAACTTAAGAGAAGTCACAGCATCAGAGAACGGAAAAAATAAACCTGGATGCTATGTATATATTCCTTGTAGCGAGTCAGAGACAATGTTTAGGACTCAGAAACTCACCCTAAAAACACGCAAAACTTCTAGCCAAAAACTGATTGATATAAAGAAAGAAATAAGAGCCGAAAATGTAGGTAACAAAACAAAAATAGGTATCGAAAATATAAAACCCAACCCAGCGAGTAGGACTTGTACCGCACAAGTGATAAAGCTAAAGTCTGAAAAACCATTCAGCTATTATCAGCTTGCCTCTGATACAGGAAAAGATGTCAGGCGCTTTATAAGTCTTGATGAAATATCAGAAGAAATAGAAAATGTAATACTCCTACTGAATGCTTTTTTTAAGACTTATACAGATACCGCATTTATCCTAAAAACTTCTGAAGGTGTTTTGCTAGATAGTGAAACCGTAGAAAACTTTTTAGGCTACGTTTATGATCATACCCAGAATGGTACGTCTACTCTTTGCACTTCTCTTTTGTTATTAAATATGGCACTGGATGAGTTAGCCTCTACCATTAGTGGTTGACACATCTGGGTTAGATAGTAGACTAGTCAACCAGCAAGGCTAGGGTAACAACCTTCTCTTTATTATATCTTCTTGTTGTACCGAACGTTTGGTTATATTTATTGCTGAGATATCGCTGCTTAAACCATTTATTTACTCTGGCAAAAGCACATTTTTACTAGCGACTTGTGGGCTAACCTAAGTTAACTAGGTTTTTTCAATACTTACCACCAGAAAATAACCAAGCTAGTATAACTCAGCAATGGAAAGTCAGACTAGGAGGCTATTTCGCTAGTTTATCAGACTCATCATTAGGCGTTGAACGATGTTTCATACGTACAACCTAAAGTTTTCGCAAAAAACCTAGTTCACTAGTAGTTATTCCTAGTAGAGTATGCCTGATAAACTAGCTGAAATACTTGTCAGATAAAGACTTGAGCTAGTATACGAATAACGATGAATCTGATAAACTAGCTACTTATTTACCTAAAAAGGTAAACCGACAGAACAAGCTGACGCAACTTTATCTAAGGATATTAGTTGAAAGTATCTTTGCTCAAACCTAGTCTAGGCGATAGCTACGAGCGTTTTTAATCCAAAATGTATCGGTGCTGAAACCTACATTTTTCGTCATTATTTTTATTATTTTGGCAAGTTATAAACTAGCTTGTTATATTAGAAGAGTAACAGGTACACCAAGTAGGTAAACATGGTATACAAGCAAGTACCATTTAAGTTTGCTGGTATTGAGTTAGAGGGTTTCCTAACAGAAGACGGTAAAGCATGGACTACTATCAACGCTTTTGCTCAAGCGATCGGTGCTACTCGAAAAAATGCTATTGAGTGGTTAGCCAAACAAGAAAAAGAAGTTAAAACTTTACCTGTGACAGTCGGTAGGTTTAACAAAGCTGCTACTGCTTACACAGTAGAAACTATATCAGACTACCTCGACTATAGAGTACAACTGGGAGATAAACGGGCGCTTAACCTCTACTCAGCAACTTTTAAAGCAGACTTGGAACGCTCTATTAAGGAAGCTAACGGGGAAACTGTCACCGCAGAACAGCATGAGGAAAACAGGCGAGTTACATTGGAACGTCTGAACTACTTAACAGACCTGTACGATCGCGGTCAAAAACCTGAGTTTTGGGAAGAGGTCAAGAGTAAACCCGATGAGGAAAGAGCAGCAATAGCCAAGCTATCTTTAAAAAACCTCAGACGTGATATGCAGATGAACAGCAAATATTACAAACCAGAAACACTGAAGAGTAAGCAAGATGCGATCGCCTTTTATGAGCAAGAAATAGTAGAGTTATGTGCTGTTCACTAGTTAACTAGGAAAAACTCAATAACTATGAAAATAACCCCTGGTAATAGTTACCAAGGGCTTTTCATTATCTGTTCTTAAATAGTTGGTTTTAAACGTTTTGGTAGATGCTTTAGTAGATGCTTATAAATAACTGGCTATTGTCTTAAGGCTTTTCGACTGGGTAAAGGTGAATGTAGCTGAGGACGTTTATTAAAACTCGTTTGGCGCTGTCAAGGTTTATATGACTTATGTCAATACCGCCCGGAATACTAACACCTACCTCGAAATAAGTTTTTAGCCATGCTCTTACCTGTTCCAAGTGCATATTTGCCACCTCATCAATAGATGTAAGGGCGTTATGCAATAAAGACTTAAGTTGTCTTAGGTAGTAGTATTTACCTACTTGTTCCAAACGTTCTAATACAGGTAAAAGACAATCGTTTAGGTCAGAGTAACCGTAAAAATACAGATAACCCTGTTCTGAATAATGCAGTTCCCACCAGGGGATATGTAACCCAATACTATCGGCTAACTCTTCTTTATCCTCTGCGTTTAAGTATTCCCATCTCTGGTAGAGCCAGTCTGCTAAAATCGCGTTTCTTACACCAGGATTGCTGTTTTTTATCTGGTTTACCTCATTTTCAAGGCTCATACTCACTATCACTAGTTTGGCGGAAACTGTTATTTACACTACTAAACTAGCACTAGTGTACTAGTGATGGCACTATTTCTATCTTAAGTAGTATCGCCTAACTTGTTTTATTTACTGTCTCGATCGCAAAGTACTTTTTAATACCTACCTTCATTAAAACTTAAAGCTACGCGCTTAAAGTTCATAAGCACTTTATAAATAGTTCATCGCTTGTTGTTAAAATAAGTATCTATTTACTAGCTGACAAGGCTGGTTAACCTATGCTAGTTTAGATTATAGCCAAAGAGATGACATTACAAAAATGGCTTTACGTATTAGTGATGACAAAACTAATACAAAAAGTTATTACAAATGAGTTCATTAACTCCTTTAGAAGCTCTTAATAGGGTTGTAGAAGATACAGTAGTCGATCTAAGGTTAGTTGGAGCTAGAACACTCGCCAACCTTTACGAAAATGGATCGATCAAGACAGCTACCAAGACTACTTTAGACTGGGATGCTTTAGCGGGTGGTGGTGGTGTAGCTTGGGAAAGTACAGACCAAGACGGCGCTAATACTGCAACAGATGTCACTGTACCAGCCAAGCTTTTTATCGGTTCCCATCGCATCAAGCATCAGTTTAGTGTTTCCCGCGTGGCACTAAGAGAAGCTGCTACCTTAGCCCCCGACGATCTCAAAGACTTGTTTGGCGCTCATATCCGCTCTGGCTTGACTCATATCCTACGTGAGATCAACCGTGTTATCTGGGTAGGCGATGGTACGCCTGCAACTGGTAATGTAGTAGGTCTTAATAAGGTGATGGATGCTACTTTCGCTTATGCTGGTGTCGATCCGGCTGCTTATCCTGAATGGCAAGCTGTAGCACTAACTAACGCCACTCCCAGAGCCTTAACCCGCGATCTGTTACTGGACTATGAAGAAGCGATCGTCAACCGAGAAACCTACTACAACTCAGTAGTTACTTCTCCTAGTGCAGCTAAAAACTATACTAAGCTCTTTGACACGATCGCTGGAGGCTCATCTGTTACCAAGATGGTAGATGATAAGAAACAGCCTGCTGTAGACTTGGGACACGGCGCTCGTTACTACAATGGTCTACCGATCGTAGAAGACCCGATGTGTCCGGCTGGTCAGTTCGCCACGCTTAACTTAGATGAGATCTTCCTCTATAGCTTTGATGTCAGCACTAAGGTAGATGACCCCGATGATGATAGCCGGATCATCTCGTCTAAAACAATGGGCTTAAATGTCCATCTATCCAAGTTGCCATCAAATAATAGTGCTGTACACCGTTTCGAGTTATTCGTTATCCCACAGTTGCAGGTCAAGAACAGAAAAGCTGTACAAGCCATCCGCAACTTAAGCTAGTAAGTTTTTGACTAAAGACTTGTTAACTAACCCTTTGGAAGTATCCAAGGGGTTTTAACTTATAGCACGCTCAGAGTTAGCCAGACTTAGGCATTATAGGATTGTAAAACGCATTGTAAAAGCGATGCGCTTTTATATCAAAAGACTTTACAAGTCTGCTCTTACCGATGTAAGCTAAGAGCAAATGGATTTGCTCCTAATTCAGTTAAATAAGAGCAAAGCTATAAGCCTGTATAGATCAAAGATGTACACAGGAGAGGAGTAAATAAGGAGAACAAAATAAGCTTAGATGCCATTAGGTGTTGATGGGATAACAAAGGAAAGAAAAGCAGCCAGCTTGTTAAGCTAACTGCCTTGTCTTTAACTAACTATTCCTTTACAAACATAGGAACGTAGTTAAAGCCTTTTCTAAGATACCGTTGTCTTTCACTACATCGTATACACAAACCTTTTTTACTTTTAAAGGTTTATCTACTCGGTCGTGTTTATACAACGATGCAACTTCCCTACCTAAAGCTCGTAACTTGCTAACAGGTAGAGTTATCCCCTTAGTAGCTAACCAGTCCTTAACACTGATCAGCACTAGCTGTCCGTTCATATTTTATTTGCCTTTTTGTCTACAAGTAAGACACTAAAGAATAAACCTTTAGCAACGCTACACTGTGAGCTTAGACAACCCCCATTGTCTAAACTTTAGGTAGTATTTGTTACTAAATAGGCGGTTATAGAAAAACCGCTTATTTATTCCTCAGTATCAGGACATTTTTACTATAAGGCAAGTTTGAACATTTTAGATCATTTTCGATATCCAGAAAGGTGAAACCCTTGATAGAACTAGCTTATAGACCTGTCAAGGAATAAATCAGGGGTGTAAAGTTCCTTATTAACTTACATATTAAAAACGATATCAACTAACATATTTTTACCTGTTATGTAAATATACAGCTACTTAGTCCCCTGCTTTCTGACTAAAGCTTTATAGTCCAGCGTTCCAGACTTGTCCAGATAGATCAGAGTATGCCTGACACCTACCCAACGATCGCTACTGTCAAGGGTAGGGTTTACCATGTATGCCCCGCGTTGCAGCAAGTTCTCATCGTGTAGTCTGGGGATATTTGTTATTTGTAGGTCGTCTGGGGATGTTTCGACTTGAGCCGATAAGTAGCGGCGGGTGTCATCTAGATCGATGCTGAGAACTGGTAAACGTCCAAGGTCTACCTGTGTATTACCAAGCTGAACTACTACATGATGGAAGTTAGGCACTCCTAAGCGATCGGGTATACTCATCAACCGCGCTTTAACCTTTGCCATCCTACCTACAACTGTGTTATTGTCCACTGCTTAACCTCCCAACTCTGCTTTTAGTTCATCTGCGATCGCCTTTTGATATCGATCGACCATTTCAGGGACGGACTTGGTTAGCATCTCTCTGCCTTTAAACCGCTTAGTTCCGTATTCTACGAAGGGAGCATATTTAGTAAGGTTAGTTACGCTCAGACTATTACCAGACAACTGAGACAACCATTGACTAGCCAGATGCCCCGATCGCTTCGGTGTCTTGGACTGTACCAGGGAAACTAAAGGGCGTTGTACCTTTTGACCTGCACGGGCGATCGCCTGATCAACGTTGGCAATAAATAGTTTTCCTGAGAAAGTTACTGTTATTTGTACGTCCATACTATTTACCAATAAGACTGGATAACCAAAGACTGACCATATACTGACCCGTTCCCACCATTGCCCCCGGTATTCCCCGTGCTAAGTTGGAACTTGTCAAAGGCGATCGGTAGACCCGTTAGCTTAGAAAGTTGAATAAGTAGCATAGTCCCCTGGTTTTTCAGTTGCGAGATGTGGGTAGCATAGTCCACTTTGAGATCTCCCACTTGTAAAGCCATAGAGTCTAAGACTGCTGAGTTTAAAGCATTTTCTACAGCATTAATATTTTCCATAATGCTAAGTACCAATGGTTGTCTAGATGTTGAGGTTGTTGGCTCTAAGTTATCGTCTGGATAGCCAAGGTGATATGAAATAGTTTTTCCGGCGCTGTCCTGCATAGTCTTTAAAAATAGTTCCTAACAATAAGCTGTTATACTTAGGATTTACTAGTTGACAATGCAGGTTAACTAGCTAAAATAAAAGTATACCAAGACATTAACCAAAAAGGTTTTAACCATGACTACCGCTACAGCTAACCAACAAAGCAAAACTGCTATTAAACACCGCTACGTATTGGTAAACAATAAAATGGGCGCTTATCAAGTCTTTGAAGAAGGACAGATCCGGTTTGATAGTTTGGACTTGGACAGAATGCACCAATACGGGTACTTTAAATGGGCAGATGAACATACTTACTGGTGTTTAGCCTGCGTTATTAACTAGTTAACTAGCAAGTATAACATAACCTGTTTAGCTGTGGGGTAAAACTCACGGCTTTTTACCATTTAGGGATATACCGAAAAGAAATATTTTAAAGATGAAGTTATCGGACTGGCGAAAAGGGTTTTTACGATGGCTGCAAAATAAAACTGGTGCTTCTGCTGTGGTTCCCAGTGCTGACGGCTGGTATTTAGAAGCGCCGGATATGCCCGGAATGACTCAGGCGTTTTTACCTCCACTAACTGACGTAAACTATACGACAGACGACACGGGCGTTTTAGTTGGTTCTGGTACTCAGCAGTTTTATATGGTGTTTCGTTATCCAAACGGGCTTTACCAACAGTTACCAATTGACCAGCTAGAAGGCATACACAGCACTTTATCTATCTGGATAGCTACAGAATGGGGTGATATTGCCGATCTTATTGACCTTAGACTGGTAAGAGTCGATCGCCCTGTATCGGTGAATGAGGCAACGGACTCGACAGAAGACTGGGTAATACAGCTTTCTTGGCAGTTCCAGTTGAGTTGGGTTGCTGAGGCTGAAGAAGTTATTATACCGATCGACTTTAAGAAGTTGCGAGTAGCCTTGTTTAGATGGGATCTAGATGGGGACAGAGTACACAAACATTTAGACTACATCTTCTACAAAACTAAACCAGAATAACTTATAAACTAGTTGACAATACTGGTTAACTAGTGTTAGTATTAGGGTATGGTTCAGAAACCGAGACATTAACCGATGCTAACCGAGAAACAGCTAGACCTCATTGATAAAGCTTTAGGCGCTGGGATGTACAGAGACTTAGCCGAAGCATCACAGAGATGCAGCCGGATACTACCAACCGAGATGATGTTCTCCGATCTCAAGTCCAAGAAAGTTCTCACAGATGACCTTACTGCCTTGAAAACTGCTTATGATATGGTATCCGGCGCTAAGAATGCTTTAGAAGAAGTACCAGAGACAACCGTAGAAAAAGCCAACTACCTCAAGCGTTATGAGGCTGTATATCGCATTCTCGAATACTGGCGATATTTACTGATAGATAACAACTTTTTGAGGTGTATAGATGTAAATACGTTTCAACAGGCGATATTGAAAGCTGCGATCGCACAGGTGATCGGCTGGTGGACTGAGTTAGGGATGTCGATCGACTGGTCTTATGTCTACTGGGATGAGAATGACTCTCAATATAAACCTTGGGATGTCTGGGAAGAAGAAGTAAACCCCGATCGGCATCATTCAGAACGGCTTGAGTCTCAAGGCAAGTTTTATTACTTAAAGCAAACTCGCCAGCGTCAGAAAGCTTAGTAAACCTTTTGTTAGACTAGTTAACTAGCCATAATAACCAGTTAAGTATTAAGGAAAACCATGTTAAGCCGAAACACTACAGCAGCCATCAGTAAAGCATTACTCGACAGATACCCGGAAAGCATACAGGAAGCGGCGGCGGCGCTTAAGAAAGAGTTAAGGCTATTACCAGACGGTTTAGGCTATGACACGCCAGATCGAGACAAGCTGATAAAAGTTTTTGAGGCGATCGAGGTTGCCTACGATCATTTTCTGGATATGGCAGAGAGGTCATTTCCTGAGAAAAACGTAGATAAGGCTAACTATTTGGTCAATAGTTGGGAAACTGTACGTATTCTGGAGTTTTGGAACTATTTAATCGATAAAGGATACGAAAAAGCTTCTTACACAGCCATCGGCAATATTGAGGAGGCGATCGCTTTCTACGATGAAATAGGCTTATCTATCAACTGGGTTGATCTGGTTTGGACTGATAAAGGTTACTACAGCTTAAGCGAGTATTCAGCAACTAACCTCGATATTTCAATGCTGGAGAAACTAGAGGCGATCGGGCAATATTACTACTTGTCGCAAGTTCAGCCCATGAAACAGCCAGTAAAGCCTGTTGTTTTGTAGTTTTGTTAAATAAAACACTAGTTAACATACTTATTAATACAAAGAGGTCAACTAGCGTTATCATCAAAGTATCGAACGAAAACAACCAAGACATTAAGGACTCAACCAAATGCAGACCACTTACTTAGTTAATAAGGAAGCTTCTAAACAGCCTCACTTATCCATTATTTTTGAAAACAACAGTCATACATCAGTAGCAGCCCCTAGTACAGGATGGTATTTAACTCAGGAAATGCGAGAAGTTTTTCAGAATGGTTACACTCGATCGGGCGGTGACGTTCTAGCACTTTCCTTGCCTGTAGACTTCAAAGTAAGTAAGCTTTTTGATGGCGAGTTTGTTTCTTTATTTAACATCTCCCACTATCTAAGAATGTCAATGGCTGAAGCTCATAACTTGTTGTTGTCTGCTGAGTTTTTTAACTGGTATGGTTCCCCAGTTTCTATTATTGACTATTGCGGCCTTGTACCTGTGGTGAATGTCTATAAAGTTCCCTATGCCTTAGCGTTCTTACAGTATCAAGGTTTTGGGCTATAACCTAGTTAACTTAATAACAACCAAATATGAAAGTAAAACCCTGGTAAAAACAGGGTTTTCTTATTAGTAAAAAAAAACGTTGAACTAGGTATCACTGAATAACTTAGTTTAGTACTAGTGAAAAACTCTAATATTAGGTTGCTTGGGAGGGGGAGTGGTTACAGCAGAACGAGAGCAATCCTTAACTGTACATCTTTGTGAGATGTTACCGCTTCTTAAGTAAATTTACTTAAAGTTAAATATTATTTAGACTTAGTAAAATATTCACCATTTATCCAGGAAATTACGTAGATTAGATGATAAATTTACTACGCAATTTTTGTGATTCATTTTTATGTTTACTAAAGCAATCCGGTTTGTCAGGTCTATTTCCGAGTCAGCTAAGAACTTTTCCTATGCAGCACACAAAACTACTATATTCAATGGTTTAGCTCTAATGGTAACTTGCGGCATTGGTGCTGCACTACCCACCCCTGCTCAAGCTGCATCTTTTACTGGCTTTGGATGTATTGATGATCCTGCTTGCCAATCCTATCTTGCGTTTTGGAACGCACATATTTCAGGTTCCTCTTTTTCTCCAGAGTTTGTTCACTCTGTACCAGATACACGCATATCTGCTTCCGTTAGTGGCCTAGAAATAGCAGATTCTTTCTTAAGGAGCGAATCATACGGGAGTGCTAGTGGGTCTGCGTCTATTGAGACAGTGTTAGGATTGGGAACCTTAAAGGGTAAAGCTGAAGCTTCAGCTTTAGCAATTGCTACTGACGATGGAGGATTAGATGCTAGGGGTAACGCTATGGTGTATTTAGGATGGGGTGACACGATCACAGTAACATCAAATAGTCACTTACCAGGAGCAAAAATTCCTTTTGAGGTCAGGTTGTATCTTGATCGCTTTGTTAGCGCGAGTGGACGTTACGAAGGTAATACACAAGCCTCTGTTTATGCGAATTTGTCTGTACATGAGAGAGATTTGTCACATTCATCCATTTCTGATCTTCATATTTTTGATACCAACTTCTTTCCCTCCAACATCACGGAAGTAACAACAATAGCCTATCTACCAGTGGGTGAGCTTTCTATAATCCAAGGGCAATTGTGGCTTGGTGCTTCTGCTGAGGCTTATGCTTCCTTTCCAAATAAGCCTTATGAATTTGATCGATCAATTGCAGATGCTTCCCACACTGCTAACTATTACTTAACTCCGTTATTGGATGGGGTCAGCTACACCTCAGCTAGTGGTAAAACCTATTTTTACTCACCACCTGTAAATAAAGTACCAGAGCCTACTTCTCCATTGAGTTTTGTGGGCTTGGTTGGATTAGGTTTTGCTTTTTTATCGAAGCGAAGAAACTGCACAGAAAGGAACGAGCTATAACTTAATCACCAAAACCAACGCCTTAGAAATTGCCAAAGTCTATCTAGGGCGTGTTTCTGTTGTAAACAGTTTGCAGCCAGAGAAGAGAGCGATCGCACTCACTAAACCAGAAGCACTTAACAACTTAGTGCTAGTGAAACATAGATAAATAAAATATGGCGCTAATAAACAGTATTTTAGATAGGTCAGTACCAGGCGTTTACGTCACAGAAGATACTTTTGGGGCGTTTCCGGCTGGTATTGCTACCCATAGCACAGTTTATATGCTTGGGTTTAGCTCTAAAGTAGATGCCCCGGTAGGTGTCCCGGCGCTTGTCCAGTCTACAGATGACTTTTATAACCAGTTTGGTACTTCAGCCTCTACTAATAGTGTGGCGTTATTCTTTGCTCAACGCTCTGGTTTAGGTTTCTACTTTGTAAACGTTGCGACTAAAGCAACTCGTACCTTTACCGTAGCTACAGCAACACCTGATGAATACTACACTATCACCGTAGACACCCCCGGCTATGATGTCACCTACAGAGCAGTTACAGGCGATACCCCAGATAGTATCGTGAGAAACCTGGTAGACCTAGTTAATAAAAATGCTAGTCACGTTATGACTGCTAGACGGACTGGGGACGCTACAGGCGAGTTACGTTTTGCCAGTGGTTTAGCGTCAGTGGCATCAGCAAATATCGCGCTAGGTACTATTCAGGCTAAACCGAGTTATCCGGTAGTTTGGGACGTGGTAGACACCATTAACTCAGCTTTTGAGCCGGAAATGAAACAAGGCTTTATCATTGCTCCTGAGTTTTTCCAAAACTTTACCAGTATGGCAGATCGAAACGTACTGGCTAATACAATGGAGTCTTTAGCATCCGACCCTAGCTATTATTGGGTTGCGATCGCAGACTGTGGGCAAGATGTAGCCACCCAGACAACCTCAGCAGGTGCAGTTAACTTAGCCATTCAGGAAAGAAACGGGTTACAGTCTCCTAGAGGTCACTTAGCTTTTTACTTCCCTTATTGGGTAGATGCCAGAGATAACTTAGTCCCGATGAGTGCGTCTGTTGTTGGGGTAGCTTTACGGCGCTATCGTGACCAAGGTTTTAGAGAACCCCCGGCTGGTACAGCTTTTCCGGTTTATGGTGTAAAAGACATCAGTTACAAGGTAACAGACAAGATCCAAAGCTCGTTAAACCCTGTGGGCGTTAACTGCGGTAGACATCTCTCAGCAGGACGGGGAAGGGTTATCTACGGCGCTAGAACTGTCAGCAATAACCCCTATTACCGCTTTGTCAGCACTAGAGTTATCATGAACGTTTTAGCCGGATCGTTACGTGGTGCTTTTGACTCGATCATCTTTAGCTCAGTAGATGGTTTAGGCGTGCTTTTCGGTCGCATCAAGCAAACTGCTGTACAGTTCTGTGAAAGGTTGCGCTTGGCTGGTGCGTTATTTGGTGCTACTCCTGACGATGCCTACCTTTGCATCTGTGACCTGACCAACAACCCCGCTATTGACTTAGAAAACGGTCAAGTTAACTTAGATGTTTTAGCCAAACCATCACCAGTAATGGAGGTACTAAACATCAGACTATCAAGGGTTTCGCTTGGTACTGTACTTGCTGAGGTTGCTTCATCGGGCGATCGTTCTCCAGTCAACAACCCCGAAGTTAACCCTCAGTCTGCTAAGTCTTCCCAACCAGCAACAGCTAACCCTAACGGTGGTGGTGCAACAATAAGCCGATAACTTTTTATGACGCTGGTTGCCAACATTTATACCCATAAAGTACCCAAAAACTTTCGGAACTTTTGGTTTGTTGCAGCCGAGTTATAGCATTGTCCATACACCGACACAGCTTTGGTTAAGTAATCCAATGGCTGAAGCTAAACTGTATAAAAGTTGAAAACTGATTAATAATGCTTTAACCAGTACGCATAGACATAGCATTGATGAGTGCATAATATAGCAGAAATGGAACCTATCTGATTAACAGAGGGGTTCGGATAGTAACTCCTCTTCTAGCTCCTACCTTCTGCCCTTGCCCAACGAGAAGTATAGTTTATGCTCACCAATAACCGGATGACAGCTAAAAAGGTTCTTGAGCGATATGCAGCAGGTGAAAGAGATTTCCGCCGTCTGAACCTTCGAGGTCAGTCATTCAAGGAGAAAAACTTGAGCGGTGCAGACTTCAGCGAAGCGGATATTCGAGGCACAGACTTTACCAAAGCTATTCTGAAAGATTCCAAATTTAAAGGTGCGAAGGCTGGATTGCAACGCCGTTGGGCTGTTGGGTTATTGATCGGTACATGGTTGTTAGCAGCAGTATCGGGTGTTTTTTTAGCGTTTCTTAGCTGTTTGGTAGCATCAATCCCCCCTAAAAACGACTCTCAGAACCTTGTTACTGGAGTAGTTTCGTTGATTACACTGTTGCTGTTGATCTTCTTGATTATCAGTATCCGCAATGAAATCCTAGCAGGCTTTGGAGCCTTCGCCAAAGACGGAGACGG
Source organism: Floridaenema fluviatile BLCC-F154 (assembly GCF_041929135.1). Lineage (NCBI taxonomy): Bacteria > Bacillati > Cyanobacteriota > Cyanophyceae > Aerosakkonematales > Aerosakkonemataceae > Floridanema > Floridanema fluviatile. The sequence continues at coordinate 135,384 of NZ_JBHFNS010000087.1, forward strand.
AGCCGGAGCCGTCGCCAAAGGAGACAAAGCCTTCACCTTTGCCTTAGCTGGAGCCGTCACCTTTGCCTTTGCCTTAGTTGGAGCCGTCGCCAGAGCCTTTGCCGGAACCGAAGTCGGAGCCTTAGCCGGAGCCTTAGCTGGAGCCTTTGCTGGAGTCTTTGCCTTTGTCTTTGCCGTCGCCTTTGCCTTTGCCGTTGCCTTCGCCGTCGCCGAAGGCAGAGCCAGAGCCGTCGCCTTAGCCTTAGCTGGAGCCGTCGCCAGAGCCTTTACCTTTGCCGTCGTCTTAGCCGTCGTCTTAACAATATTTAGTGCTTACATTGGCTGGCGTGCTTTAACTGGAGACAAAAGAGATGCTTGGATTCGCACTGCTGCCATTGCCTTTGCTGCTACAGGTGGTACAAGCTTCCGTAGTGCAGACTTAACTGATGCAGACTTAACTGCTGCCACGCTCAAAAATACCGACTTCCGAAAGGCTATTCTGTTTCGCACTCGTTGGCGCGAAACCAAAAAGCTTGACCTCGTTCTTCCGGGAACAAGTTATTTGGAAAAAGCAGAAGTACGACAACTACTGATCACAGGACAAGTGATCACAGGACAAGAAAAAAACTTCGACCGTCTGGACTTGCGAGGAGTCAACTTACAAGCTGCCAATCTCGCCGATGCCAGCTTTCAAGGTGCGGATTTAAGCCAAGCTAATTTGCAAGATGCCGATTTATCTAGAGCAAAACTAGTACAAACGCAGTTAGATAAAACTGATTTAACTGGCGCTACTCTCACTGGCGCATATATTGAAGATTGGGGAATTACGAGGGGAACAAAGTTCGACGGTGTAAGGTGCAAATATGTTTATATGCGACTGCCCACAACACATAACCCCGATCCATTTCGTAAACCAGATAACCATAAAGAAATTTTTGCTGATGGTGAGTTTGGTAATTTTATTAAACCAATTGTTGATACTCTTGACCTCTACCACAACCAAAATGTTGACCCCCGTGCCATAGCAATTGCATTTAAACAGTTAGCAGAAAATCACCCAGATGCAGAGTTAGAAATTGTAGCAATTGAAAAACGTGGCGCTGGTAATGTCCTACTCCGTTTAGCAACTTCTCCCACTGCAAATCGTTCTGAGTTGAGCAGTGAATATTTTGATAAATACAACGAAATTAGAGCATTAAATCAAGAATTAAAAGCTAGATTAGCCGAAAAAGATAATCGAATTATCAGTTTAGAAAATATGCTAAAAACTGCTTTACAGAAACCTAGCTTTTATGCAGAAAACTATCACAATCAAGGAGGTACTATGTCAGATAATAGAGGCGATATTTACAATCAAAGTGGTAACTTTGGCATCGGTCAAATGAGCGGTGGCATCATTGGAGGAAATGCAAAAATTGCTGGTGCGATTAATGAAGGTGCAGTTAATGAAGATGTGGTTCACAAAGACGAGAGCAAGCGAAAGATTTTGATTTTAGCAGCCAATCCCAAAGGTATGGCACAACTACGCTTGAATGAGGAAGTGCGTGAAATCGATGAAGGGCTAAAACGAGCTAATAACCGCGATCAGTTTGTCTTAGAGCAGAGTTGGGCGGTGCGACCTGGGGACATTCAGAGGGCAATGCTGGATCACAATCCCCAAATCGTTCATTTCTGTGGGCATGGTACGGGTGATGACGGTTTGATATTTGAAGATGAAACTGGGCAAGCAAAGTTAGTTGATGGACAAGCCTTATCGAGATTGTTTAAACTGTTTACAGATCAAGTGGAGTGTATTGTTCTTAACGGTTGTTACACTGAAGTACAGGCAAAGGAGATCGCCAAACACATTAGCTATGTTGTAGGTATGAATCGGGCAATTGATGATAAAGCAGCGATTAAATTTGCAGTGGGGTTTTACGATGCTCTAGGTGCAGGGCGATCCTTTGAAGATGCGTACCAGTCTGGCTGCGTTGCCATCGGATTAGCAGGTATTTCAGAGGAATTAACACCTGTCTTAGTAAAGAAGTCAGACTTGGAAGCAATATAAAAAGTAAGTATCAAGTTTATAGCTTGTCAGAAGAATTTGAACACAACTTGGTGCATACTGTAATCAAAAGTGAGTGTAAATTCTCTTATGCTTGCTACGTTAATTTCACTCAAAACCACACAAAAGGTGGCAACAAGTTAAAAAAAATTAGGCTATAAATAATTTAATTCCTTCATAAAGTAAAGACAGCCATGACGCACAATAAGGAGACTGACCCAGGCAAGACTGACTTAGGCAAAGCTAGTTCCTACGTACAGAGCGGAAATTTCGGCATCGGTCACATGAGTGGTGGCACAATCAAAGGAAATGCAAAAGTTGCTGGTGTCATTAATGAAGCCGAACAACGAAACTTAGCTGAAGCTGCTAAGGAAATTCAGCAGTTATTGGAACAGCTAGACAAGTCTTACTCGACTGATACTACTGCTAGTAAAATGGCGATCGCAACTGAAGCCATGAAGCAAATAGAAAGTAACCCTACCATGTTGGCACGGATAATGAGTGCTTTAAAAGCAGGTGGTGTTTCTGCTTTAGAGTCAGCACTTGACCATCCTGCTGCTAGTTTTGTGATAGCTGCTTTGCAAGATTTACAAGAAACGGGGAAGGCTGAACGTTGATGTACTTCAGTATACGATCGCTTTTTCAGGATTTAACAACTTTATCAGGAATGGATAATGGATGATACACAAAAATTCCCACAGGGTCTTAAGAAAACTGAAACTAATAAAATTGATAAAACTAATAATGAGATCGATGCGACTCAAAACAATTATTACAAGCAAAACGGAAATTTTGGTGTAGGTGATTTGAGTAATTCTCGCATAGAAAATGCAAATTTTGTTGGAAATCTAAGCATAAGCTATAATCGGAATGATGACTTTAGTAGTAATCAAAAAAGTCTACAAGAATTTACGAAAAAGTTGGAAGTGATCTCTGTTTTTTCTGAAGAACACAAATATAACGGAGAATTGGTATTTTTTGAATTACTTCATTTTTGTAAGGAAGAGGAAAAGATTAATTATAAAAATGTGCTTGTTAAACTAACAATCACTTTTAATGAAGCTAGAGAATCTTTTTCTTTCCCTGTAACTCCCTGGAGAAATTCAAAAAATGTAACTGTTAGATTCGGAATAAAACGTGGAGAGCTATACTTGAATCTTGACAGAACTAGTATACCTTTGGAAAATCGTAAAACACTACTATCAGATTATTGGAATGCTGAGCCAGTTGGGACTAATAAATTGCCTAAATGGGTATTTAAACCTCTGGCAGGAAAGGACATATTAGAAGGAAAGCTTGAAGGTGGACATTTAGTAACCAATGTTGATTTACAGAATAATGATTTTATCGAAGCAATTTTTAAAGTTGATATTAACAGACAAGATATTGTTGTAAATTTTCTAGATACGGTAGATGAAAATAAAAAAAGAAAGGAAACTAAGATAGCTGCATTTTTAAAATATATAGAACCAAAATTGAAAGATTATGTGGGTAAGGTTAAATTAAAATTATGTCCCAGCCATTAACTCCTGAAAAATTTGTAGCACTTCTAGAAGCGATTGATAACGAGCCTACAGGTAAACTTTCAAAGCTTGCAAAGATTGCGGGGTTGAGTTTGGCTGAGGATTATATCGGAGCAGATCTTAGTGGAGAGGATCTCAGCAACGATGATTTGAGTGGTGCAAATCTGAGCGGTGCTAATCTAAGTAATTCCAACCTTAGCGGTACTAATTTAAGTAATACTAATCTAAGTAATTCAGATCTCAGTGGTGCCAATCTGAGTGGTGCCAACATCGTAGGTGCCAACCTGTTTCATGCTAATCTGAGTGATGCTAACCTGAGTGATGTTGACCTGAGTGGTATTGTAAAAAGTCTCTCTAAGATTCATCAACAAAGCATAAATAATACGGAGTTACAAATGAAAACAATTCGCGCTTTAACTCCTCTATGTTTAGCAATTATTGGTGGAGTAATTGGACTTGCTGTTCTGCTTAATCCGAAACTTGAAAGTAATCAGCAGATAGCTGGACTCGGATTGGCAGGAACGGCGCTTGCTGGAGCGGCTGGTCTTAGTTTTGCACAGTTAATTAAAAGCGAATCTTGGTTAGAGGAAGACGAGTTAGAGGAATATAAGCGATATCACAGAGATTTTTAACATTTCCAGCCATCTTATTTGAAAAAGTAATAGAGAAAGTTTTAGCTGGTATACATAACTAGTAAACCTGCGTTAAAATAAAGAGACAAGGCAAGGGATAAGACAAAAGACATTAACTATGGAAACCGAAGTTATTAACCAACAGGCAGAAGCGATCGATCGGACTGAGGTAGAAGAAGATCGACACGCTGAGGCGATCGCTGCTTTAGTATTTCCCAATGAAATAGAACCACAGCTTAAACTGCAAAAATACAAATGCCCCGTATGCCGTCAGGCTATCCAGCAAGGTCAACGGCTAGAAACAGACACAACAGAAGAAGGGCATATCTTAGGCGTGTTACATGAAGGCTGCAAAGAAGCGGTTGACGTTTATCGGACGCTGGACAATAAAGCAGGTATCGCTAACTATCTGAAAAAAGCAGAACCTACTGATAACTACCCCCCGGCTCAACTGGTAACTCTCAACGAATGGTTAGAGTCTGAAGGTTTAAACTTGGACAAGTCCGAAAAGCATCGGTTAGCGGCGGCGGTGTCCAAAAAGTATCAGGAAGAGACAGGTTTAAAACCTAGAACTGTTATTCGTACCATTGCATCTGGAAAGTTTGCTAACAAGGCAAAAGGCTATAGACCCGAACATTTAGACATCTTGAAAAAAGCTTATGCTGAAATAACCAGTTAACTAGTTTTTTGACAATAACTTATTAAAAAACCCTTGGATAGTTCCAGGGGTTTTATGTTGGGTATTTCTAGTTTGTAAACCAGTAGACTAGTTTCTATTATTGGTAAGTCCAAGTATTAAAAACGATCTCAAACTCAAGCATTGACATATTATTACCCATGCGATCGGTTTCGGGAAAGTTAGCCCCCGCAAACTGGCACTCGTTCAGAATAAAAGTACCTGCTCCATCGATCGGTTTACCTTGTAAGTCAACTGTTACAGGTTGAATACTAACGTTAAAAGTTTCTCCCCCTTCTGCTACTTGCTTTCTATAAAACTCAATAAGAGCCTTATCTTTTGCCGGATCGAAAGGTTTAGATAAGGTCACATTTTCACGACTAGTAAAGCCTAAATGTTTGTAAGTAGTACCAGTAACCCCATCGTTATAGTCCACAGAGTCCCTACGTTCTCTGGGAGAGGTGCATCTAGTAAAATAACCCTCTTGACCAGCCATTGTTACCAAATACTGCTTCTGATAGGTCGGTTTTAAGTTGCTAGGCATTAATGTATAAAGTTCTTTCTTTACGTCATCACTATGCTGTAGGTTTACTAATAGTTTTACAGAGTAGTTTTAGGAAAGTTTTTTAAACTAGTGATACTTTACAGTAATGGATAAACCCAAATATTTAGCAGATGAAAAAGGGAATATTAATATAGTTTTGCCAGTATCCGGCGCTAACGTTAGCCTCAGACCGCCAAAAGGTAAAGACCTTGCTGCGATCGAAAAAGCATCAAAGACAGAAGACATTACCAATGTCGAGATCATGGCTTCTACCATTGCTCTTTTAGCCTTACCCAAGATGTCTAAAGATGAAGCTTTAGAGTTGGATGGAGAAGACTTAATAGAACTAGGGCAAGCGTTGAGCTTTTTTCGAGTTCTCGGTAGAAATAGCCAGTAAAACTAACGAAGTCTACTACACCTTAGAAGGTCGTAGGTTTACTCTATATGAACTTAAAAAAGCCTTGATAGCGTCCTGTGGCGGTAAACTCACATCAGCCTACCTCAACATCTGGAAGCAACATCTATGGCAGATCGTAGAAGTTATTGAGATAATAAACGAACTTCATGAGGAAGCTAACTCAACTGAGGAAAATATAGAAGACTGGATAAAGTGACTTTTAAAGCCTAGTACACTGGTTTACATAGTTTGTTTACCTGCTTTAGGCTAAAGAAAGTCTCAGCAGGATGTAAAGCAATGGCTACAGCAACAGCGATCGACATCAATGGTTTGGATATCAAAGACATTTGCGTTTATGGGCAAGACATCGACATAGATCGTATTTCCGATATCTACTGGGATGGAAAATATGAGGGTGTGAGCTATTGGGACGCGCTTGAAATGTTCATTTACCTGATGGATGGTACAGAGATCGCCGTCCATTCTTTCGACTTAGATCCTGATGCTGAGAAAGCTTTAGCCGCTTGGGTAGGTGTGTAGTTTTTAGAATATCCTTGGTTTTGCAAAATGCCCCGGTTTTACTGGGGTTTTTCTTTTGTTAGACTATTGACTTTATTGTTTTATATGTTGACCTACTATGTTAACTAGTATTATAATAAGGGCATAACCAAGGACACCAAGACATTAACTAAAGCTATGGCGATAGATAACTTACTGTTGCATCAGTACCTTAACCTGCACAGTATCAAAGCTATTAACTGGCAAGGTAAACCAAAAACACCTTTTAACTTTATCTGTGGCTTTTTCTACCCACTTTGGAAAGATGAAGAAATACCCGATGATACCAACACAGAAGAGTTTTACCTTACTGAGGATGAATGGGAAGAAGTTGATATGTTGTTAGGCGATGAAGAAGATGATCTAGAGGATATCGATCCCGATCTAGATATCTGGTAAAAGCTTCCAGTTACACTGGTTAACATAGCAAGTTAACTAATAAAACTCAAGTCATAACTAAAAGCTTAAACCCATGACCGCAACAACAACCCACAAACATAACCCAGACTGGACAGTAGTAGAAATGGAAGACGGGACGGTATTACAGCTAGACCAAATAACCGAAGTATCCTGGTTATTTCAAAGCAAAGGTTTACCGTTTCATAAAGCCCCTGGTATTTCTATCGATATGGAAAGCGGGGAAGAGTACTGGCTACCTATTTTCGATGTTTCCAGCGACTTAGAAGAAGCTCTAGGGGACTGGCTAGTAGTTTAACTTAACTAGTTGACATAGTTAGTTAACAAAAAATGTCAGCACATAACCAAGACATTAACCAAAGGACTTAAAGCAATGACAACCGTAACCAGTAATGAGCATTACAACCTTACCGAACACCCGATCGCAGAAAGCGACATTAAAGATATTGACTGGGAGGATAGCGATCGGTTTTGGGTTGATGTAGAAGTTTTTCAAGTGACCTTAAACGATGGAACTAAGTTAACTATCGATACCAAAGAAGTATCAGACGCAGTACAAAAGGCTATCTGTGACTGGCTTTTTAATAACTTTGAACCTGTACCGGATACTTTAGACCCTTGCGAGTGGGAACTAGAAAATGAGTTACCTTTTGAGGATGAAGAAGAAGGTGATACGGGTAATGTTGATGAATGGTCTGAGTTACTAGCCTATGCAGAGATGCGATCGGAACAGGCTAAAGATCTATATGAACAATACATCGACACTTTAACCGCTTACTGACCAAATATTGACCATTTACTAACCAGATAACAACCTATGAAGACCCGATGAGTACTTATACTTACCGGGTTTTTCTTTTTCACTTGTAGACAAAGTAGGTTAACCTGTGTAATGATAATGACATAACAGGATGTTTAACGGTAGACAGATGAGTAAAACTTGTACCAAGTGTAAAACAGTCTATGAGGATGTTAGTAATAACTTTAGTATTAGGGTGGACAGACCCAAGAAGACTGATGGATCTGCTAACTACCAAAGTCATTGTAAAAGCTGCATCATAAAGTATAGCGTGGCTCACAGAAGAGGTGATATTAAGAGAACAAGACCGATATTACAAGACGGTGAATGTAGCAAATGTCATCTTATTTTTGAAAAGTTATCCGATCAGTTTTTAGTATCACACTATAAACAAGATGGTAGCCCTACATATAATCACATCTGTAAAGAATGCCGTAAGGAAAGACGTAAGAAAGCCTATCAAAAGAACCGAGATAAAGAACTAGCAACTATGCGAGAATGGCATAAAAACAACCGTAAAGCTGTCAATAAAAGACATCGGGAATACAGAGTTAAGAACCCTCATATATTTAATGCTAAAACTGGTCGTAGGCGGTTGTCAGTTACCGCAGCTACTAACATCTATGAGTTAAACTCTATTAAAGCGTTCTACAGTCACGCTCAAGATATGACAAAGGTTACAGGGGTTAAGTATGTCGTTGATCATATTGATCCGGTTAACCATCATTTAGTTTGTGGACTTAACTACCCAGCTAACTTAAGAGTTATTCCTGAAGAAGAAAATGGGTTAAAGTCTAATAAGTTTAAACCCTATGGTTTCAGTCGTGAGTTAGGTTACTATGCGATCGCTGTGGATGACCAGGAGCTATCAGTAATGTTAGATAACTGGTTAAAGTATGAGGAAACACAAACTGATCTACAGAATAAGAAACTAGCACAAGCTAAGACTGTTAAAAAGTTGAAAAATGAGATAAAGAGAACTAACAGAGAACCTAAAAAGAAAGCTCGTAAAGCTGATGCAAAAAATAAGTATAAAGGTGTTAATGAGTACTCTAAAGGTGGTTATAAGGCTAGAATGCAAGTTAAAAATAAAGAAGTTTGCTTCGGTTATTTCCAAGATGAACTAACAGCAGCTAAGGCTTATAATATTGGTTCTCGTCTACTATTAGGTGATGGGGTTTACCAGAATGACTTACCCGATGAAAACTTACCACTTGATACACTAGAGAAAATAGCAAATAAAGTTAATAAAGCTAAGGTGAAACTAGGACTTATTGACCACAGCTTAACAGCATAAAAACATCGTAGCAAAACAATAAAGCCTATAATCGACAAGGTTATAGGCTATTTATATTAATACAAAGAAATGCAGTTTGTTGACTAAGCTATGTTAACTCCTGGTGTCGCTATGGACTAACTTTTTGACCTTTAGTTACTGGTAGACCTACCTGAGAAGGATCTAAGCTGTTACCGTTGGCATCTCTCCATTCTATGTGTAAGTGGCTACCAAAAGACCGTCCTGTGTTGCCTACTTTTCCTATTTGTTCACCGCGTCGGACTTGCTGACCAACTCTTACGCCTAACTGTGATAAGTGTCCATACCTGGTAGTCATTCCGTTTTGATGCTTGATGTAAATAACATTGCCATAACCGGACTGAACACCTGAAATGGTTACTACACCATCATTAGATGCTACTACTGGTGTTCCTGTAGGCGCTCCAATGTCGATGCCATGATGGAAGCGAGTTGCTGACCTTGCTCGTCTGAGATCTGTAATAGTTCCAGTAGTACCATGAATGAAGGAACCAGACGGACTGGAAGGCGCTAAAGCCTCCTGTGAGCCTTGAGAACTAGAACTGCCTGTTAGTCCTGAGACATCAGAAACAGCACCAATAACTTCAATAGGACTGTAACAGTTAATATCTGTGGTTCCATCGCCTAAGTTATGGGTTACAGAGTCCACTAACCAGATGCGAGATAAAACCCCTGGTAGTCCGGTAGTTCTGACAGCATCCAACGGCTGAAGACCTAGAACAGCTTGATCGGAAACGACAGTAAACCGACTGGGTAAACCTTGGACGCGCTTAACTCTGCCTTTCTGCTGACTGGCGATCGCATCTTGCCCCGGCGCTAAAGTACCTGTTGCCTCTTCCTGTTTCTTCCCTGTACTAGCCTTGTCTTTTGCCGGATCGACTTCTGGCTTAACCTGCTTAAACTGTCCTGTTAGTATATCAAGCTCTACCTTAGCGTCCTGTTGTACTAACGATGAGCTTTGGTCATCCTTCAGCTTGTCTAGTGCTAAGTCCTGAATAACATAGCCGATCAGGTTACTACCAGGGCTGATAACTATCTGCTTATCCTGAATGTTTCTCAAGCTTTTGATAGTTATTACTAAGTTTTGCTCAGAAACAAATAAGCCGTTTTGTTCAGCCTCTCTTTTTAGTAGGGCATAGTCAGAGATACCAGTCTGATCGATGAAGGTGTACTGAGGATCGAAGTCTGCTAACCATTCCAGTTTTGCCCCGTGTGCTTTGGCTATTTTCTCAGCCAGTAGTTTAAGCGATAGGCTTTTCTCGGTTTTGTTGCGATCGCGTCGAGATAGCACCCATCTAATACCTTGCCCGTTGATCTTGGTCATTCCTTGATCGTCGGTTTCAGTTCCTTGGTGGTAAAACTCCCAGTTGTACCCTTCGGCTGAGACTGTTAGCTTAGAACCTTTGTAAACCTCAGAAGTAGCTAAAGGATCTTGAGTAGTATTTGCAGGTTGACTAGTTTGCTTATTCTCAGTTTTCTTAGGCTCGATAGTAGTTTTGTTGATGGGAGCAGGGTTTAAAGGTGTTTGCTTGGCTGTACTCATGAGGCGATCGATCTGGCTGTAGTATTCATTAGCCCATGCTTGGTACTTGCCAACCTGATCGGCTCTAATGCCGTTTACTGTCCGTCTTGCGTTGTAAAAGTCTCGTTTTTCCCCGTTTACGTAAGTTCCCAACTTAGCACCCGTTATAGTACCGTTTTTCATGCCGTAGACCATCGTAAATAAGGCAATATCCGGGCGTGTGGCTTGATCGGGATCGGCTACCAAGTCAGTACCAGTAAGCTTAGAAAACCTCTGATAGTTCCCCTTACCTGTGATCTGTACTAAACCTCTCAAATGTGTTACGGGTTAGCCGCTTCCGCTAACCCTCTGTAAGTTGCCCTACAGTTCAGACTATATCTTCAACCAGTGTGCTAGTTGCTCCCCGTTTCGAGGGTGCTTACCCCCTACTCTCTTGATGTACGAGCTTTTCTATGATCGTACTGAGATAGTCGTTGCACTTTACGGATAGAATGGCAGCGTTTTACTACTGGATAACTACAACCACAAGCTTGAGCTATTTCTTCTTTAGTCATCATCGTAGTTTCTAAGAGATGTTGTATTTTATCGTAGAGAACTTTAGTTGTTTTATTTTCACTACCCTTTCTATTCCTACCCCCATAACTAGGCTTTCTACCTAACTGCTCAATAGCGTGTATGGAGTTTTCTTGGTTAGTGACCCATTCTAAGTTTTCTACTCGGTTATCATCTCTGACACCATTTAGATGGTTTACTTGTGGTTTCTGATCTGGGTTAGGTATGAACGTTTGAGCAACTAAACGATGTATTGCCGTAGCTTTACCGTCTATTTCGACTCTCACGTAACCTTTAGAACAAGGGTAAGGTTTTAGTTGTACCCAGTAACTATCGAGATAAAATATTTTATTATCCTGTCTCTGACGCGCTCTAGGTTTATGTTTCAACTTCTTAAACACTTTCCCATCAGCAGATACTAAATAGCTATTTGTACCTTCTACCCGTCTTAGCTCAGTATTGTCCATTTTGGTTGTTATTTTACTGGTTAACCAAACTGGTTAACCTAGTTAAATTATAACTAACAAAAATGATGGATGTCCACTGACTTAGAGGAGTTTTACAAGAGCCAAAGTTTAACCCTTATATTTCTGTCCGTCCCCCGGTGAAGTATTCCCCAGATCTCGCCTACCCTCGTATGCACTACCGGAAGCGTTCTCTACCATGTCCCTACCCATGCTAGACTCGCCTTTTGCAGTTGCGAGAATATAGGCGATCTGACCTTTATCTGTTACCCCTTGCCTCAGACATTCCCTGACGATCGACTGTTCCCACTCAGCATCCGACTTTGGGGCATTACTCCAGATCACTTCACCATTACTACTAGTCCCCTGCTTTTGGTAGTTACCAGGCTGTACTGTAACCAGTTGAGTCCCATCGGCTGTAGCACCAGCAACCCCTGATGTAGAGCCAGAACTACCAGGCAGAGCAGCTATACCCCCGGCTGCTAGAGTATGCTTGATCATTGCGGCTGCAATACTGCCTGTAGGATCGGCAATAGTTACCTGACAACTACTAGACTTTTCTTGCTGTCCAAGGGTGACAGAAGCATCTAATATTTCTCTGCCTGTCTCCCAGACTTGCGGGAAACCTTCTAAAGTGACTGTTATCTTAAATGCCATTAAAAATAAACCTGACTAGCAACCAAAACTAAGCTGTTAAAGTTGAGTACAAATACTTGCTCATATAGGTTGACAAAGCAGGTTAACAAGGGTTATCTTTAAAGAGTCAGAGGTAATAACATTGCTTTAACGACAGACCAACCGCTAAGGCAGTAAACAAGACCTTTGAAGGCTGTTTAGTTTATGTGAGTAAAAACCATCCGACTGCTAGGTTTTACTTAGTACGGGATGAAGGGAAGAAGGGCGTAAGCAACGGCTATTTTCGGATAGCTCCCTAGAACAGAGGGCAAGTACCAACAGCTAAGACTGAAAGGATAGACTTTCTGGGAGTAGGTAAACCCAACTCGTAAGAGTTAGAGCAGGGATGCCATAAGCCTACCGTAGCGGCACGTTAGACCGAAGACGGACTGATCTGTAGTGAAGTAGTAAACACCTCAAAGTATAAGAAGCCTAGAGTAGTCCTACCACTTACAGGATCTTCTACGATCCCCGTTCTGACTGCTAGTTGAACAGCACTAGATGAACTTCCGAGATAAACGATCGGGCATGGTTAACTGAGGTTATCCAGACTAAAAACCCTTTTGGTTGTATAAGGTAGCACTGACTCAGTAGGTGATATAAACTGAGTGTACATCAAGGATGTGTTGCTAACAGGTGAGTGCTATTCACGCCACAAGGTAGGTATAGAAAGCTTGACGTTAACGGCTATACCTAACTTATTTAAGGGTTTAATAAATGAATGATGGGCAAAAAGCATGGTCTGAAGGAAGACCAGTATTTTATCGTTTGCCTGAGAAAAACTACCAGGATAACGAAGTAGCTGACGCTCTAACTAGTTGGACTGATAGGAAGCTGGTTGAGAAAAAGGAACAGTTAGAGAACTTTTATAAATATTTAGACCCCGATACTTGTCCAGATCATTTGCTGGACTATTTAGCGTTTCTGGTGGGGATGTCTGGTAACTATTGGGACGTAAGATGGTCTGCTAAAGTTAAACGGGACTTTATTAGATATGCTCATGTTTTCCTTTGGCGTACCAAGGGGACTTTAGCTTGTATCAAAAAAGTTTTAGACATTCACCAGTTAGAATATGATATCTGGTCAAAAGCTAGACTTTATCTGACTTTTAAGATGGGTGCTAGTGCCAAAATGTACGAGTCGGAAAGGTTGCGGCTGGTGGTCAGAGTGCCTTTTAAGTACCCCAGACAAAGGGAACACTGGAAAGAAGTCGAAAGAAGTTTAAGGAACTATGCCCCGGCTGTTGTAGAGACTAAAGTTAGTTATCCTTATTTCAATATGGGTACTAGTCGTATAGGCGATCTAATGTTTGAAAAGCCTGTTTAACAAGTTTACTTGGTAGTTCTAGAAGTTAAAAAGAACTACTTAAATGACTCAAGTATTATGCGATCTTTATGACTCTAGTGGTCAGCCTTTAAATGGTGCTATTAGGGTAACTTTAGACTATTCTGTAGGCAACCAAGGAACGGGCAAAATGTTCGTTTCTGTTCCTGTTGAAGTTCCTTTAGTTAATGGACAAGCAACATTAAACTTAGAACAGACAGAAGGTTCTAAAGTTAGTTACTTATTTGAAATATTACAGAATACCGAAGTAACTGAGACTGCTGAGGATGGCACTATTACAACTAAAACTGTTTTGGTTGCTGTAGGAGAGCCTTTTCATGCTGTTGTACCAGACTCAGGTACACCGATCCGCTTAACTGACTTGATGCCTACTGGGATAACTAGGGATGCTTTAGCGGCTGCGATCGTTACCATCACTCGACGGCTCTACAATGAGACTATGTTCTGGTCTGCACTGCAAGAGCAAATATTTAGGTCTAAAGGCGAGTATCAGGCGGATCGTCAGTATCGTTTAGGTGATGTAGTCAGCTATGCAGGATCGAGTTATTTTTGCCGTTCTGCGATCGCTGTTTCTGGGGTAACGCCTGCTAGTCCCTCTACAGTTTGGCAGTTGCTTGCTTATAAAGGTGATACAGGAGCAGGCACAACTGGGGTAGATCTTCCCTATGACGCTACTTTGTGGGATGGGCGGATCGATGCCCCTAGCATGAACGCACTCAGGGATATTATCGAAACTTTAGCCAGAAAAACTGATATCCCAAGCGATCGCGCTCCCATCAATAGCCCTAGTTTCTCTGGACTTCCTACCGTACCTTCTCCCCCGGCTGGTAATAACTCTGGACTCATCGCTAACACGGGATGGGTACAAGGGGAACTAGCACCTTTAAAAAATGCCCCGGCTCCTGTAACTATCCCGATCGGTACTATCATTGCTTTTGCTGGTACTTCGATCCCGGCTAAATGGCTAAGGTGTGACGGAAGTATGATCGATAAGACCAAGTACGCTCAACTTTATAGTGCGATCGGTAATACTTACGGCGCTGTTGATAGCGACTACGCTCAATATTTCAGACTACCAGACCTGAGAGGTAAAACTCTGATAGGGCGGTATTACAGTGAAACCAACCAAGGTACACCATCTTACGGTAGTTACATTTCAGACTCTTGGGCTACAACTTTAGGAGGTGTAGGCGGTGCGGCAACTGTGACCTTAACTACTAACGAAATGCCTGCACATAACCACATAGTAGAAAAATGTATGCAGTATCAAGGATCTTACGGCTCTAACCCTTACCCTACCAAAGCAGCCTCAAGTACTACTTTTTACGAGTACTATGATACTTTGTATTATTCGGATAGTTCTTACGGATACTGGCAACAGTTCATTAATACCCTGCATTACCGTACTGTAAATAATGGTGGCGGTGCAGCACATAATAACGTTCAGCCAAGCATAGCCATAAACTACATTATTTATGCTGGCGTTTAGACATTTTAGTAGTAGTTAAAAGTTTAAAAAGTTACTACTAAAAATGGCTTTATATCCTGATACCCCATTTTCTGAGGGTGATGCTTGGACACCTGACCTTGCTTATTTAGCTTTTCATCAGATCTTTGACGATCAACCGCAATATCTAGGACATCATCGCAGAATAATAGATGATGAGCTATCTAACGATCCGAGTGCTATTAAACCTCGTTTCAATGCGATCGAAAAAGCTCTACAAGTATCGAAAGTTGCTGGTCTGACGCTGGCTTATAATGCAGGCTCGGTTATTCTGCCTGATGGTACTTCTTTTGCGGTTGCGGCTGGTCAGTTAGTAGCGCCAGATAATAAAACTAGTTATGTATATGTTGACACTGATGGCACTGTAAAGATCTCAGATAACCCACCAGTTTTATTGATGCGACTTGCCAAGGTGATCACGTCAGGCGGTGCTATTTCTCAGGTCGTTGACTTACGCTCTTTGGCGGTCAAGTATATTATGCCAAGAGTCTCATCTATTAAGGTTTTTGGTGGTTCTAACGTTACAGATAAAGAGTGTACCAATGGGGAAACTTTCGATCAAGGTTTGTACTATTACCGAAACTTTACTGTTCCGGCTGGTGTAACCATCACTATTGATAAGTGGGCGAAAATATACTGTTCTGGTTACGTGCGTATTGATGGGACTGTCAACGTTACACCTTTTGCCCCCGGCGCTTCTTCCTATGGTACTCCTGTTAATGGTTATGGTGCTTTTGGTGGTGTAGCTGGTCACGGTGCGGGTTCTGCAAGTGCTACAGGAGCAGGATCGAATAACTGGACGTTTACTTATGGTTATGGTGGGCAAGCTTACGGATCGGGCGGTACTGGTGGTTATGTTATTGGTTCCCCGGTTGGCTCTACTTCTAATACTGGCTTGATGGTTACTGCTCCTGGTGGTGAAGGTGGTGGTGGTTTTTGGGTTGAGGCTGCTTTAGATATCGTGGTGAACGGTGGTATTTTTGCCAATGGTAATAAGGGCGGTTCACCTAAAGTAGTTAGCGGCTATGGTAACGGATCGGGCGGTGGTGGTGGATCGGGTGGTTTAGTCCTACTGAGTAGCCTATCTAAGGTCGTTGTTTCCCCGTCTGCAACTGTTTCTGTCAAAGGTGGCGCTGGTGGCGATGGGTACGCTCAGTTAGCTTCTGGGGACTATAACAGTGGGGCTGGTGGTGGTGGTGGCGGTGGTGGCTATGTAGTTCTTATTAGTCCTGATAACAACGTTTCTGGCGCTAATATTCTGCTTTCTGGTGGTGTTACAGGTCAGGCTGCTGGAAGCTACACGAAAAACTTAGGCGGTGGTTTTGGCGCTGGTTTTGGCGGTGCGGGTAGTCGTGTTGATGGTACTCCAGGGCAGAACGGAAAACTTATTTTAAGACCTTTTATTCCTATTGGGAGTTAATAGAAAATGCTGGTTTTAGTTGTTGGTAATGATATCGCAGGGGAAACTGATAGTAAAGATAACTTACCTGAAGGTTTCAGGGTTTTTGAGTTTGACAGAATGCCCTTAAATAACCTTTATTTTGATGGGGAAAAGATCCAAGTTATTCCTGAGAAACCTTCAGACAATGCTTACTGGACTGGTAAAGGTTGGGCTGAAGATATCCCCGATAAACCAAAAATAGAAAAAGCTAGTGAAGACCCTGTTTTTGCTGCTATTTATGGGGAAATATCCGGTATTTCTCCTGTTATTGCAGATACTTTAGCCTATTTTATAGCTAGGTATGAAAACAATGTGGAAACCCAACGGTTATATAGAGAAAAGCTTAGAGAACACGCTAAGAATAAAATAGAGAGAGAAAAGCAACAACAGAAACAAAGAGAGGAAGAGTTAGCAACTAAACCACCTACAGAACCTAATGAAACTTCTCAACCTCAACCTAATGAAACAGTTAAGGCTGATGGTAATAAAAACATTACTAAATAGCTTTATGAAGTGTTCAAGGTTAGGTGATGGCTAACATTAATATAGTGCCTGCTAAAGGTCAAGATCAACAGCAAGAAAGCTCTAATCAAAAGGTTATTATCGTTCAACAACCTACCCCCGAACCATCATCGGTTACAACTTGGGAGTATGTAGCAAAGATCGTTAATAGCGGTGCTTTTGCTGTTTTAGTTTCTTGGTGTGTAGTTGGTTTTCTTATTTGGAGAGGCGTTAAAGATGCGATCGCCAAACATTTAAGGTTAATGGAAACCTTAACTTTAACTACTAGAACGAACTCGCAAGTATTAGAAACTAATGCAGCATCGCTAAGAAGGCTTAGTCTTTCTAATGCCCGTGTTGCACGTATTTTAGAAAGGTCTAACTATTCTGATAATGACGCTCAAAGAGTAGCTGAAGAGTTAAAAAATACTTTAAGAGTTTTGGATATTTCAGCAGGTATGTTACAAGAATGTCAGAGTGGTTCGCATGAGGGAAAACCCAAAGAATCAGAAGATATTGAGGACTATCCAGAAGAGTAGAAAAACATGAGTATGATCCTTTTGTTAGGGTTGGGGAGCAAAATGTAACAACAAGATGAATCTAGAGACAGTAAAGACTATAAGAAATGTTTTCTAGGCATTCAAAGGTCAATTCTGTATTTCTCAGCAGTAGTTCGACTTAATTATAGACCGAAAGAAGCCAGAAACTACTATTGTGCTTGAAAGAAATTGCTCATATTTATTCACTTACATTAGTCAAATTTTATAATTTTTGCTTAATCACTTCCCACATTGAGCGAGTAACTCCTGACTTGGTTAAACCCTCTCCTCCGTCTTCAATTGGGGCTGTAAAATCTCTCACTTCAAATACTAGTGGAAAGTTCTTGGTTGCGCCATTACTCGCACTTAGGAACAAATTATGATACTTAGGTAGATCTTTTGCAAATCCCTGTATTGTCTTTTTATCAGCTAAACCACAAATGACTACCTTATCAATATCCTTTTGGTTAACCATCCGAGTCATTATTACATTATCCACAAGGCGAAAAACGGAGTCTGGCAAAGCTCCTGGTGTATTAGTTACAAAAAATAAATTCATACCTAAGTGTCTAATCAAAGGGATTAATTCATCGATATATCCCTCATCCATATACATATGTGCTTCTTCAAAAAATACTGAGGGATAGATAGGAATTTCTATTTTTCCGTTCTCAAAATATTCATACTGTTTACGACATATTTCTTTCATTTGGTCAATTACAAGGGTAACTACGACTCTTTGTATAATTGGAGAAAGACCGCCGATATCAAATACGATGACCCCTGCATTGTTTCTAAGCTCCTTTAAAGTTTGAGATTTACTGCCTTCTGAACCCTGGCTATCAATATCATGAGCCATTCTATAGAGGACTGTCCTAAGTGATACAACTCCGGTTTTCGTATCACGTTTTCCTTTACGAGCAGCTTCCTCTTCATTTGCTTCATCTTTTGTACAGAAAAGGTTATAGCTTATCAAATTGTTAATCCCACGCCTATAAGCACCAAGCATTTGCTCCTGAGTTCCTACAACATCATTCTCTTGCTCAAGTATAAAGTCTAGATCTGGCAGTCCACCAGCCGATTTCCTAGATTCAATAACTTCTGGTAAATTAGCTCTTACAGCATTATCTGTAGCAGTTGTATTAAACAAAGAAAGTTTTTCAAAAACTTTAAATATACTTGGTATAGGTAGTTGATCTAATCGAAACTTTAGATCTACAGTAGGACGAAATTTATTTGCTTTTGGAAGCTCACCATATTCACCATTAATATCAAATATAATAGAAGGCATACCTAAATTTGTTTGTAAGTGAATAATTCCTTTGGTAATATGCGATTTTCCTCCTCCTTTCATACCAGTAATTAAATTAACTTTTTCAAATCCTCCTGCATAAACATTAACATGGTGCTTTTTGTAAGAGCCTAAACATAGATTCAACCCATCTTCCTTTTTGAGAATATTATCTATTAGAAAAACTGGATCTATAGGAAATATATCAACATTTCGTGTTACAACCTTACCTTCTGGTTCTCTCCATTTCCCATTTTGTATAGAGTTACGAACAATAAACTCACCTATCAAAAATTCATCTATAATTTCCCTTGGTTCATTGCGGGAACGTTGATGAATTTCTTTATATTGAGCATTTGTTAGCAATCGAAATAACGCTTTACTATCGGCTTGCGGATAACTAGCAACTCCTTTAGAAACTATCTGGACAATTATCCCATTTTCACTTTCTTTTGATTCGTAATTTGCATCAGATTGCTTCCTTTCCCTCAAATACAGAACATCTCCTACCTCAAAATCTCTAGCTTTAGGATAAAAAATTATACTTCCTTCACTACCAGTTAATTCCATAAGTTGTGCTGAATCAACAGCATTTTCACTTGAAAGTTTAGATTTAACTGGTACTTCTGCTTCCAATTGAGTATCAATATCGACTTCAGGAGAATGAAAACCTGATGGTTTAAGTTCACTTGAATCTGGAGTTTTACCACTATTCCCTTGAGATTTTTTCTGTTGCTCTGTAGTCTTTTCGTTAGTCATACATCAATTCCAAACTTGATTACAAATTAAACTATTTTCCAAAAGAGCCAAAAGGTTGAAATAAAACCTCCATACTAGGCTCTTCTTGGGGTTTAACCCCTAACCTGACTGTAGCCTGAGCTAAAATATTCTGAAAATCTTGAAATAAAAAACAACTATGATGATGTGCTTCTATTAATGGTTTAGGATATCCTCCATATATACGGCAATAGTTGTAGACATCGTTAATGACTTCTTCTGCTGTTTTACCAAGACAATTATGTAAATCTACCCTAAAAGTCATACTCGATAACCCAAATCCAAATCGAGCTGCATACATTCTTTTTGCTACAGTCACCCTAGTTCTCACACTTTCTCCAGCTTGTTTAGCTTTTTTACGTTCTTGCTGTAAAGCATCCTTAATTGAAACATATCCTACAAAGTCAACACCATACTTTTCTGTAAGAAGGTTTTGTATAGGAATACCATCAACAGTAATCCTCGTTTTTTTACTAATAGCTACAACATCTATATTATTTCTATCACATTCATATAACATTCCCTTCCGTCGGCTCTGATTGAGAATATAGTCTTGGGGAGTATCAAAAGTTCTAGCTGGTAAAGCACCGTCTATTAAAAGGATTCCTCCTCCATATTTTTTCAGTATTCCCACTGCTTCTTCTTGAATCATTCTTTCAGTAAAATTGCGAAATCGATCTTGTATTTGATTAGAAGTAGCTGAAATACCTGATTTGTCTATTAAATAAGGCTCCTCTTCTATCTTCTTCACAAAAAATCCTGGATCTCCTAGACGTATACCCATCTCATGCAATACTTTGACTTTATTACTACTATCAATAGCTATTGCACCTGTGTTATACCGAAGTATGATAATGTTCCCTTCCGATGTATATAAGCAAGCAGCTCCTCTGACTGCAAAAACTGTTCCCCCTCTAGCTAAGTTTCCCAAATTCACTACACCAGCATCTACAGCAATAATTGGAGGAGGATGAAGCCTTCTGGGTCGGCTCATGCGAGTAACATTACCTAGTTCAGTTAGGTTTATAGTGGGAAGCTCTTCATCTGGACGGCATTCATTAGCTAGTTTATCTGATTCATTGAGCAACTTTTCTGGTTCTACATCGCGCTGGGGAATCAGTAGAATATCTCCTTGATGGTTAGCTAAATTACTCCAAGCTATTGCAACTAGGTGTTTTATTGATTGGTTTTCACGATCAGTAAATCTCATATTTTTTATTATACAGAATCGGGATTAAATCGTATATTGATATTGATGACTAATCTAGAAGCCCCAACTACAACATTCTTAGTAAAATTACTTAATTAATTTATGTAGATTTACTTAGAGACATTTAAAAGTTAAAATTAAAGAGTATAAACAACCTGCTTTTTTAGCAAATTCCCGATCAGAAAAACCTTTATTAAATCATTAACAATAGTGACTAACAAACTACTTGATTGTCAATACTCCCATACTCAAGAATCGGCTGAAATTTCAAAACTTTCTCCTATTGCAGAAGATATGCAGCTCATTTTTTCTAAAATTGAATCTGACTTACCTTTTGTTAAGGATAATTCTCTTCAGGATTTAATGAGTTATACGAAAAATATGGAATATCCTATACATCGTTGGTATCAGTTTAAGGAAGGATATTCACATAAATTAGTAACAACTATTTTAAAGGATTATGCACCACCTAAGAACTTTCCTGCTATTCTTGATCCGTTTTGTGGATCTGGCACTACTTTATTAGTAGCGCAAGCTAATCAATTACCTGCTGTTGGAGTAGAAATTAACCCTTTTATTGCTTTTCTAAGCCGTGTAAAGACAGGATGGTTCAAGATTAATCCTGAAGAGTTGGAAAGGGTTCTCAAACGAGTACTTAAAGATAATAAATCAGCTCGTTTTCCTCTGCCTGAACTAACTACATTTCATAATGAAGAATACTTCCCTAATAAAAATGCTTATGAATTGGTTAGGCTTAGGGATGCTATACATAGACGTAAAACTACACCAGAGGTGAAAGATGCTCTAATATTGGCGCTTGTTGCTTCTCTTGAAGATGTATCCTGCCTCCGTAAAGATGGGCGTTTGCTTCGCTATATTCAACGTGATGTAATAACTCCTAAAGAAGCTTTATTCAAACGCACAATGGTTATACTAGAAGATTTAATAGCTATGGAAAATTGCTTAAGTCAGGACACTAAAGTTTTGCAGGGGGATGCACGACAACTGGACTCACTCTTGTCTCAAAATATAGTTCATAATAAATTTGGTTTGATATTATACTCTCCTCCTTATCTAAATAATTTTGATTACAGTGAAGTATATAAGTGTGAGCTATGGCTAACAGGCTTTATAAACTCTTACTCAGATTGGAAAGAACTGAGAAAGAAAACTTTTCGCTCTCATCCAGAAAGTCGAATTCCCAGTACAAGTTATCTGAAAGACACACCGAGTCAACGAGAAATACACCTTTTAGTAGAGAAAGCAGCAAGATGCCAAGATATTGGAAGCTATGCTCAAACACGAGCGCCTAGAGTCATACGAGGTTACTTTGATGATGTTTTTTTAATGCTTAAGGAGCAGATGGTTAGGCTTGTACCTGGCGGATATATTGTTTGTGTAGTTGGCAACTCGAAGCATGGAAATCTATACATTCCTGTTGATACCCTCATAGCAAAAATTGGTCAGGCACTTGGTTTGGAGCTTGTAGCAATTCGCATTGGCAAATACCGTTTTAGTCGTAACCAAAAGAATCAAAGATTACGTGAAAGTCTGGTAGTTTTCAGAAAACCTGAACTATTATAAAAGTTGTTGGAAAATACCTCTTGTTGTCAAATTTTGATTACGGTTTACATAGTGCTTATACCTCTATTGATTCACAGCACTCCAATTACAAATCTAAAAAGATAGAAAGTGTACTAAGCTTTAAATAGAACATTCAAATAAAAAAGCCCTTAGCAGATTACTAAAGGCTTACTCTACAAACTATAAATAACTGACTAGCTAACGACTTACACGGTCATAAATCCAGTCCCAAGCTTCTTCAGGCAACCAACCTCGGCTGTTATGCGGATTAACTTCGATAACCAATAAACTATCGTTATCGTCGATCTCCTGTTTGAGCCGATTTGCCACCTGTTCTGTAGTCAAGCGAGTTTTCAGCAACCAAGTAGAATCTAAGTAGTGCCACCAGTCGCCCAGAGACTTGATTGCCTCAGTGAGCTTTTGGTAGTTTTGCCCTCGTTTGTTCAGGTCATAAGTAACCAAAATCATAGCTCTTTCCTTTTCTGGAAGCCTTGACTTTGTAAGAATGCGTAGGGTAGGCTTCCAGAAGAAGATTAAATCCCCCAAGCATTCATGTTTTGGGTAAGAAAGCGCTTAGAGCGGCTACTCTGAGCGCTTTTATTGTAGCTATATTGTTTCGGTTCTGACAACAATCGAAACAAAGTGACGGTATATCTCTTGATCAAGACAGTAATAATGCTACCCAAATAATAGATATGATGGTCACAAATACAGAAAAAGCGAAAATTTAACCCGATGGTAGAAAACTGTATCACTCCATTGAGACGCTTAGGTTAGAGCCGCAAGGCAGGTGGCAAGATATGGAAAACGTATTTACAAGACAACAAGCTTTATACTTAACGGGACTCAGTTCAGGACAGTTAAGCCGTCTGGATAATTCTGGTATTGTTAAACCCACCAAGCTTGGTGGTGAAAATCATCGCCCAACCGTACTGTATAGCTTGAGCCAAATTTGGGAACTCAGAACCATTGCCACTCTAAGGCAGAAACTATCTATGCAAGAGATCAAGAAGGTTGTCGAGTATCTCCGAATGAACAAGTTTGAGCCAACCCTTTTAGGTAAATACTTAATTTTCTGTAACAAAAAGCTTTACTGGATTACGGCAGACGAATTGAATGAAATAGTGATCGAACTGAGTGGTAAGAACAAAGGACAGGTTGTTTTAAAGGCAGTTGACCCGATTGGCGAGTCAATTTTGAACGTGCAGCGTGAAGCTGAGTCCCGCCAATCATGGGAATCTGAACAATCTACTAGAAAAACACCTGTTGCATCTACTTCAACGAACTAATTAACATGATCGTCAAATACAGCTAGGAGTTTCACTACAGCGATAGAAAAATAAACCCCCGGCTGATGCTAGGGGTAGTTTTTATTAGTCAGTATCTCCAGTTCCATTACCCAAATAATAAGTGTAGTTAACACTATCTGGCTGAACCAACGACACTGCCAAAGTGTCTATAAGTGGCGTACTATAAAGGTTTGGCATAGCCCTATTTAAAGGTTGACCATCGATCAAAACTGACTCAACCCTAGTAATACCTGCTACAGTTCTAAAAATATATTCAAGTTCATTGATGAACAAACTACCGCCTAATGGATAAGTACCAGATGGGTTAACATATTCTTTCAAAGCTTCATAGCATCTATTTGCTAAATCAAAACTTATCTGCTCAGTCGTTGCTGTCACCTCTACATAAACAGGCTCTAACTTTACAGGAGATACCCAAAGCGAACTAGCAGCAAAAGACCTTTCTTGTAAAGCATTTTTGATAGTATTGCAAGTAGCTAAACTAGGTGGTTCCCCTCTACCATCTACTAGAAATAAGTGGACTTGCCCCGGCGCTTTAGTCTCTTTATTCGACATCAACAAAGGAACACAAGTAACTCTAGAACCTGCACCTAATAAGTCTTGTGCTGCCTGTTCAAAGTCCTCTTTAGAAACTAAAACCTCTCTAGAACGTAAAACAAACTGCGCTCTTTTTACCAGAGTGTCTAGGGATTCTAAGTCGCTACCGCCTACAATATTCTCTAAGTTATAAATGCTTTGTACATAAGCTAAACCAGGGTTAGGAACGACTAAGCCGTAAGCTGCAACATTAAAAGATGATCCTTCTGTTGCCGCTTCTATTGCCACATCTCCAGAAATAGCCCCGGCTGGAATAACTAGCTGTTCAGTTGTCACAAAATAACTATCTTTGTAAGGTATTTGATAACCTGCTGAAATGATAAAAGCATCTCGTAAAGGTGCATTTAAAAGAACAGTAACAGCCCCGGTTGCCTTAGTTCCTAAAGATCTTTGAATACCAGCTAACCTAAATACTTCAATAGCCAAAGCTTCTGGTAACTGGTTTAAATACCAGAATAACTCAGCCATTGCAAAAACTTGCCCTTCTAATAATGCAGCTACAGGACTTCCTAAAGTAAAGTCTGTTATCCGGTTATTACTAGCAGCTTTTACCCTTAAAAATGCTTGTTGTAATAATGCCTCATCATCATCAGGATCTAGCTGTATTTTCTGGATATCCTCATATTTCATAAATACAAACCTAAGCTTTTTTCTTCCTCTTCTGCTACCTGGTAAAGTACCTCTACATAAACCTCACCGCCTTCTAAGATCGCACCTCTGAGAAGATAACTAACATCTGGAAAACTTGCTAAAGCCATATCCAAGCATTCTCTGATAATGCGTAGCTGTTGCGGCAATGGGTAAGCTGCTCTAAACTCGCGATCGTTCAGTCCGTATTCTGGAAACCATACCCTTTCCTCAAGTCTGGTTAATAGTGCTGACAACATAGCCTGCTTAACCCTTTCTGGGCAGTCTGAAACTAACAGAATGGAGCCATAAGAATCGAAGCTCAAAGGGTAGTTAAAACCAGTTTCCTTTTTAGTAGTTGCCATAGTTTTACCAGCCTCTTGTTATGCTGTAATCTCCGTCATCATCCTTGGAACCAATAGTTAAAACTTGTTTACCGTTTATCCTAAAGTTTTTAATATTAGTAAAGTTTACATCCCCATTTTTATCTATTTTTAGGGTAGTATCCCCCGCTTTTAAAGTTACGCTGTCATTTTCAGCATCTTGGTAGATCAAAGTATTACCTACCTGATAGCTCAAATACGTTTCAGTTACTACTAAAAAGACTTTATCGCCTAAATAATAACGCCATCTTTTCTCTTTATCAGCAGGGTTAGCGTCATTGGTAACGATACCTAGTAAAACGCCTTTATGGGGATCTCCATCCAAAAAGCCAACCATAGCAACATCCCCCGGCAATGGATCGGGAACGCTCAAACCATGCCAAGGCATCAGTCGATATATCCAGTCAGACTCCGATCGTGCAGCCTTAGAGGGCAGTAAAACCTGTATCCTACCGTATCCGTCAGGATCGTCAGTTCTGAGGACTACGGCGCTTTGTATTCCTTGCGATCGCCCGATAAGCTCTTGTACATCGTGAAAAGCTTTACCCGCTTGTGATAAAGCCTGATAAATATCATCCATCTTATGTAGACATAACAGGTCAACCTGTGTTATCGTTAAACAAGAAAGGTTAAAGAAACCTCAGAACTAAGGTGTAGCAATAGAAGGTTTAAGTAATGGTTAATGATGCACAAGAAGCGATCGAAACAGCAGTTTTACGGATAAGGTATGGGATAGACCTAGACCTAGTTTATAATGGCTATTTTGCTGATGCTTCTAAAGCTGAAAGAACTCAGGAGATGCTAAAGCTTATCTCAGAGTATAAACATACCGAGATGAGCCGAAAAGACGCTCAGAGTCTAATAAAAAACCTCAGACAAAACTACCGAATGGAAATAGCTGTAAACCAGTCTACAAGCATTTTAAAAGGCTTTATTAACACTTTAGAACTAGAACTCAGTAGACGTTTGGCAAAATACCAAGAAAAGTTATAGTCCTTTTAAACCAGGTCTTAAACTACTACCTAAAATATCGCTAAGGCTACCAATATTAACTCTACTCCCATTGATACCACTAACAGAAACTTGACCACTAGAGTTAACGTTAAAGGTATCACTGGGTTTTACATTTAGCTGAGTCGCTAAGGTTTTATTGTTGGTCACAGCATCTTTAACTTTTTGAGCGTTGCTTGCTTGTTCTCTTTCGGTTAACTGAGTGGTGCTATTGCTTTCTATAACTGCTTTTGGTATCTCAGGCGCTAAGATAAACTCAAGGCTACCTGATGCCATTACGCATTTACCCGATCGCCATTGTTGCTCAGTTATTTTTACCCCTTTCAAGTAGGATCTAGCGATCTTTACCTCTCCTAGTTCTACTTTTAAAAGCTCTGGACTATCACCATTTTTCACAGGTTTTACTAAGTCAACTAAGGCTTTTAATAAAGGGTCTAAGTCCCTATTATTATCCTTGGTAACAAACAAAACTCTGGGAAAAGCTACGACACTCTCAGAATATTTATACTTAACTAATGGTTGCTCAGTGTTTAAAACTGGTAGCTTGCTATATTCCCCAGAATGATCCCAGTCTATAGACTCAGGGTTTACTAAAAAGTCCCAAGTCGTCTTAGTTCCTGTTAGTTTACCCCAGACCTGAGAAGCTTCTGTTTTAGCTAGTTTGTTTACTACATTTTCCTGGTACATATTACGCTATTTGCTGCCTTAAAAAGCTGCGATATCCTACCGTTATCCTGTCCATAACTGCCTGTGCTACAGCATCCGGGTTAGCGTCTGTACCTGTCATCTCAACATTAACTTGAGGGTTAAAATGGTTAACTTGTTGAGTCCTAGTTGTATTGTTTTGAACTTGAGGCTGTCTGATGGGTAAAGCAGCCACAGGGTTAACTAGGCTCTGGTTAACTCTATTCTGAGCAGTTGGGTTAGTTCTACCAGTAGTCAAAGGAGTTATAGAAGAAATACCAGTTAACTGTCTAGGTAGACTAGCCAATACATTAGGCAAGTTAACCTGTATTTTTGGGTTATTGTTTATCGAAACTGGTCTTACTTGCGGAACAGGGTTAACAACTGACCTATTTTGGTTAACAGTATTACTGACGCGACGCTGATCGACTGTTGTTGTAGTTCGGTTGTTATTGGTTGTGTTCCTGGTATTGCTTACAGTATTTTGGTTAACCGTGCGAGTATTATTAGTTACGCTACGCTGGTTAACTGTATTGGTAGACTGGTTAACTGTTGGTCTAACCTGGTTGTTATTTGGTCTATTTTGGTCAGTTGTTGGCTTATTCTGCTGACCTGTGACGCGGTTTAGTAGTCCTTGCCCTAAGTTCCCTAACCCTTTGATAGGCGCTGTTACAGCATCTATGACAGCTTGACCTATACCGCTTACCCCTTGCGTAGCACTGCTAACCGCCTGCTGTACAGGTTGCGGTATTACAGCAGCGCCTAAGTTACTAAGCACGTTCTGAGGTTTTAACTGGTTTACTATATCTGTTAACCAGCTAGTTACCTTATCGTATAGACCTTTAAAAAACCTGATGATACCTTGCCAAGTTTGGTTAACTACGTTCTCAATGTCCTGTAGTGGTCTGATAGCAGCCTCATAGAGGTTAGTTCTTACGGCGCTTAATAAGCCGTTTAAAGCTCCTAAAATAACACCACCTAATAGTTTTAACACTGCCATAACCACTGCGAAAAACTGCTGACCAATATCTGACCAGTCCCTACTTACCAGATATGCCCCAAAAGTAACGATCGCTTTACCGATGAAGTCCCCAACTGCAAAACCTAAAGCAGACCAGTCAGTATTATTCAGAACTGAGTTAAACAGGTCATTAACTTGGTTGACCACTTGAGCGAAAAAGTAGCCAACAGCAACCGGATCGACTTTGGGCAGAGATGCGATCGCATCAGTGAAGTTGTTAGAAAAGTTTTTTACCCAGTCCTCAACGTTATCACTCAGGTTCTTAAAAACTTTCTGAGGGCTATCTGCGATTAGCAGGTGGGCAGTATTGCCGATGTCAGCTAAAAAGTCTATTACTCCGATCAATGGTTCCAATGGATCGAAGTTAAACCCCAGACGCGATGCTAACTTACCCATTGACTCAGAAAAACCTAACCAAGCTTGTAAAAAGCCTTGTACAGCATCGATCACCGTCCGACCTTCAGCACTGGGGACTTTTCGCAGAAAGCCAAACACCCCGATCATGGGATCGAACAGGTTGGACTTAATAGACTCGATCGTGCTGTCTACAGTCCCGTTAAAAGCATCGATCAAAGTGTCTGGAGTCGCTACAGTTAAAGCTTTTCGGACAATACCTAACCTGACATCGTTACTTAACTGTTTCCATTGCTTTTGGTCAATACCAAGCGCGGTCATTTGATCTATTAGCGCCTGCTTAAACACAGCATTTTTCTGCAAAATGTCATTTTGTGCCAGTTCTGCGAAACCTGATGAACCATTGATCAACCTTTCGATAACAGCCCCAGACTGACCAGGGTCAACATTACGAATAGAAGCGAGTACCCCTACGCGCTTTGTAATGTCCATCGCCACTTGAGAAAACTGCTCTGTATCGCCTCTAAACTGTTTAGCCAAAGTACCAGCCAAACTATTAAAAACGGCGTTGTATCCGGCTGTAGTACCAGGCAGAGCAGCCGCCATTTTAGCGATCTCCTCATTAGTCTGAGCAACTACATTTTTAGCTTTATCAAAACCGACCCCTAAGTTAGTCCCAACATCTGAGGCGGTCGCTAACATCGTAGTTTGCAGCTTACTAGTCTCTACAATGGTGCTACCTAGTTCTCTAACTTTGTTAATAGCAAGGTTTAAGCCAACCATCGAAAGGTTAGCCATAAAGTTAGCGGCAAAACTGTTAGCTGTACCGCTTAAACTTCCAATAGAGTTTTTAATATTTTGAATAGCACCTGTAACAAAGTTATTAGCAACTAAGTTAACTGTGACCGTATTTTGAGCCATAGCTTTTTGAATATCTAACTATGGCTACCACGTCATTTAGTCCATCAGTATTTATGCTTACATAGTTTCTATCCAATCCATTAGTAAAGTATTAGTACTTTCATCTTCAGCAGATAAAGTTACTTCAATAACTAGACCATCATGAAACTCTACGTAATAAAGATCGGACTCATAATACTCTAGTCCGTCTTCTTCTCCCTCCCATATAATCTCGCTAATATCATCTGTATCGTAGTCTTTACCATTAGCCTTGAATAACATTTTATTTAACCCTTTCTCTTTACATCACTATTTTATACAGGTTAACCAAGTATGTCAACAAAGTTGTTAGTTTTCTTTTGCCGCTTGTCTGTCCTCTCTTAGTTTTTCGATGGCATCATAAGCCCGTTGAGCCTTAGATCTAGCTTGGTTTAATAGAGTTTTAGCTTGCTCTGAAGTCAGATCCCCCGCTTTTATCCTACGGTTGACCTCATCCTTAATGGCAATCGCTTCTTTCCTGTAGTACTGTTCCCAGAAACCAGATCTAAAAGTATTATGGCTATCCCTAGAGCCATCTGATCCGGTTTTAGGTATGCCAAACCGTTGTAGTTTCCCTGTCTCTGGATGATACAAACTAGGATGGTTAGCTGCATAAAGAGGCGAGTTTATGTCATGGATACCACTAGCCAAAACCACATAAGCACGATCTTTTTGAGACTTAATTTTTATCTCATAAAATGCTTCTGTCTCTCCAGTTTTACCGTTTATTCTTTCAGTTCTCGTTAATAGTTTACTAGCTTCTTTCTTGGCTTCTTCTAATGTTATTTCGCCTAACTCGTGCCTTCTTACAACTTCTGCAAAGTCCCTCCTAGCAAACTGTTGTATATGGTGTAACTGCATCTCTCCATAGTTCCCCTCACCACGTTTAGAACGTACCAAAGATTTATCAACAGGTGAGCCGTGTATTGTTGGTTTCCACTCAGGAGCAGGGGGAGATACTGATCTATTTTTTGCATTTTCTACGTGAGAAGTGTAAGCAATAAGGTTGTCAAAAAGCTTCTCATTTGTAGCCTTATCAATATCTTGAGAAAGTTTAGGAACTCCATAAACTCTCTCACCTTGATAGTGAATAATACCCCTATTTTCATTAAGTTTTAGCTTTTTTCCTTCATACTCGACCTCATAGGTAAACCTTCTTTCTCGGTACTTAAAACTATCATCAAATTTTTCTAAATCTGGGTTATTTTTCCATAGTTCTAACCCGTTTCTGGATACGATAAAACTATCCTCTGATGCTACAGGTCTTAAAGTTGGCAAGCGTTTAGAAACTTTTCTAGTATTAGTTTTTGCAACTTCCGAATCTTGGACACTCTCATTTTGAGACTCATTCTCATTCTTTCTAGCTTTAATACTAAGCACATTAAAAAGTTTTGCTCTTTTCTCTCTACCGATATCTGCTAATATCTCTAAGTGTGCTTGTTCTATTTGTCTTCTTTCTCTTAGCTTTAAAATACTAGCTAACCTAGTACTACTAGGAACTTCTTTAACAGCTTTAGTCGTAAAGCGTCCTCTTATTCCTCTAGGGTGTTTTACAGGGTCAAAAGCTTTTCCCTTAGTTTTACTTTTAGCCATTAAAATAACCTCTTAGCTTATATCTCTAAGAGGTCTTTAATAGTTATTACCTAGTTAACTATGGTTTAACTTAAAACTTCTTGCGCTTCATCTTCTGTTAGGTCGTAATACGCCATCATCATTATTATTTGAGCCTCTTTTTCCGATATTCCTTGTGTTTCCATTAAGTATTCTTTGGTGAGAGTTGGTTTCTCATCCACTGACCGATCATCGTTTATTTCTTCTTGTGTATCTAATAGATCTTGAGTTAATAAACTATCTAACTCTTCTTCTATCTTCACCGAAACATCAGGGGAAACAGTACCAACTAGCAGGTTAACTAGTTTCCCGTACCAGATGCGTTTTACTGTAGGTGGTAAAAGCGGTAAACTTTCCAGCTTTTCTGCCTGAGTTAGCATGGTTTCAAGGTTGTCTACAGAGTAAGTACTCAGACCATGTACTCTGATGTCTTCTGATGAGTTCGATAGTTTGGCGACAAGCTGTAGAATGTCCTCATAAAACTGCCTAACCTTTGCCCCGTAAGCTTTCATCGCATCAGCCATCATCGCCATATCGAAACCTTTAGACGTTCCAGACTGCATAACAGCCCCTTTGGTGACACTGGCAAAACTCATAGAAGCTAAGTATTTCAACTGTCCTTCTATTATTTCCAGTTGAGAGGATAAGTTACCGATCGCACTCCCAGAGCTTTCTTTAAACTCAAAGTTAGACCCGATCAGAATGTGGGCGTTATCGGCTTTACTCAGTTGGTTGTAGTCAGGTTGAGGCTGATAAACAACTCTAGGATCGGTCTGTGCAACGGGCGGTGTAGGCGTGTACAACCTCTGAATAATACCCGCCATTGTTCCTGTATCCGTCCATGCTGACTCTATTTGTAAGTGTTGCACCTGTTTTCTATAAACTGCTTTACCGATCCAAGCTTCTGAGGGTAACTCAAGGCATAAAATAGGACATCTGCCTAAGCCGTGTAACCATTGGCTATCTTGGTAAACTACGGCGTTAGGGTGGTCTATTGGTAGCCATTTGGTATCAGATAGGATCTCAACAGGTCTACCTGCTGAGTTAACCTTGACTTCGGCTGAATATCTGCTAACTTCTTCCTTTGTCCTCACCAGCCATCTACAGAGCATCTTAGGCTCGTCTAGAGCGTCCCCTGTGGTTTCTACTTGCCTTGTGATATACCAACTATCGTCAAACCAGTTAAGAACGTCTAAAGGCTCATAGAGCAAGACATAAGGCATGGTTTGATCGTCCTGTGCTTCCCAGTGCGATCGGTATTTTTTGACCTCACTCGGTAAGTCTAAGGCGATGTAACAGCGACCGAAATATAGTAAGCAACTGAAAATATTAGATAAAAAGCCAAGCTCATCTAAACCTTTGGCATCCACTGACGATCGCCATTTTGCCCAATAACTCTCATTTTCAACCCCAGATAAATAGACGGGCGCTGATATCAACTTAGAGACATATTGGAAGATGTGATAACTCATCAATGGAGTGTAAGACAGTTTACTAAGCCTTATCTGGTAAATGTCTTCAGCTTCCCCCGGTCGTCTAGGGCAGTATTTAGTAGCATTTTTAAGAATAGCTGGCGATCCTTCTCTTAGTTGTGCGATCGTTTCCCAAGCTTCCTTGTAGTAGTCATAGTCAGTATGTTTTTGTTCTAGTCTTTTAGCTAATACTTTCTCAGGCAACATAGGTTTTAAACTTTTAACTAAACCTACGTTGTTATAGATAACTAGAAGTGATTTAGAGGTTTACTCCTCTTGCAATAAAAGCTCTTAGTTTGCTTTCATACAATTAAACTTAACATTTAATACTACTAAAGAATGTTTTTATTATCACTTGTTTTGTAGAACACTTAAGAACAAACGATATCAGGTGTTGCAAACAATATAAAACAGTAATGAAAGTAGCAGTTCAATTAGAGTTATCCAATGAGGATATGCCTTGGTGGGTAGAAATTACTACCGCTAAACCTTTCTGCGTTTACTATTTTGGCTCTTTCCAACATTTTGTTGAAGCCAAGAAAGCTAGTTTAGGTTATGTTGAGGATTTAGAAAGTGAAAATTCTCAAGTTCTTGAAGTGTTAATCAAACGCTGTCAGCCTGATGTTTTGACCATTTGTGAACAAGCATTATAGATTATACTCAAAATTCATAAAAAAGGAAAAAATGGCTAATGACAATATACCGAAACAAATTTTAAAAGGTTTTCGAGTTTTGATAGTAGAAGATGATCCAGACACAAGAGACTTATATAATATTATCTTTGAAGAAGTAGGAGCAGAGATAATAACAGTAACTTTTGCAAGTGAAGCTTTAGATATAATAGAAAGCTATGAAGTAGATATTGTAATCAGCAATATTACCTTACCAGATGGAGATGGATGTTTGTTGGTTCGTGAGATAAAAGCCCGTCTAGCACAAAGAGGTAAAAATATTTCTGCGATCGCTGTGACGGGGGCTACTGGGGATGACGCTCGTATTCGCTCACTTGCCGCAGGTTTTCAGAAACATCTATCTAAACCTGTTGATATTGATGATTTAGTAAAAGTTGTTGCTAACCTTACTGAACCACGATAAAACTGTTTGATATTAATTATTGTGAGTCATAAGTTAATAATTTAAGTAACCTATAATTGACGAATTAAAACCCTACCAAGTTGATCGTTAGGGTCTATAAAATAGCACTTTGGATAATTGTTATGTTTTCCTTTAAACAGATCTTAACTAGTTAGCCAAGCCTGTTCATCATGCTATAGTTATATATTTTTTAGTAAATTTTCATAGAGCTAACTTGGTTTAGCTACAAATAAAAACCCTACTCTGTAAAAGTAGGGTTCTTCACCAAACGAATAGCTTTAGTAATTTTATTTAAGTTTATGCTCTTTAATCCAGCTTATTTATCAGTCTTAGGTTTTGTGTTTTTGCTAACAAAAATAGTGTAAATATCAACAGCAACCGTTATAAAATTTTGCTAATAAAAACCCCGCTTTACGACCAAGCGGGGCTATGAAATACTCGCCGTCAGGAGCATAGTTTTGATGAATTCTGTATTTGCATCTTAATAAGTTAACCAAGAATATTTATCATGCTATAGTTGTGTGTTTTTCCTAACGAACTTTGAAAATAATAATAAACTTTGCGACTCCGATCGCATATATTTTCGGAAAGGTTGTTAGGCTTCAAAAACACGCGGGGAAGAAAATAACCCTGCTAGGTTGAAAGCAGGGCTTTGAGTCTCTATTTTTAAGAGCATTATTGTTTTGAGGACTACGCTGTATCCGTTAAAGACATATTAACTAGTTAACGAAGGATGTTTATCAGCCTACAGTTCTGTGTTTTACATTACTAAATGGCTGTTTACAGGTTTCCAACACTTGCCTAACTTGCCATGAAATGCCCGAAAAAACCGATCGGTAGCGTCAAAAGTGCCAGGAACGTAAATGATAGAACTGCTGTGAGGTGGTGACTTAGCAATACTTCCGCCTGGTTGAACATAAGCCACTCTGTCTTTGAACATACAGCCCGGAAAGTCTAACATAGCCTTGTCAGTTTTCTTTTGTGTGGACTGTAACGCCTCGACAGAAAACGCCAAAAATAGCGCGTGTCGGATATTTCCTTTTTCTACTTGCTCGATCAACTTATTCCAGAAAAGCTTTATCTGAGACTTATTCGCTACCTTACCGCCTGGTGGGTTACAGAACACATTAGCAGGCTTAACAACTAGTTGACCAGCCTCGTTAACTTCTCTACTATCCCAGTCAAGACCTAACGCACCGACCCCGCAAGAGTCAGCATCATAAAACATCTGAGCGTTTACCCGCTTGTTTGCTTCTTCACAACTAGCAGGATCTAAGTCAATACTGCCTAAAACCTCTCTGACACCATCTAATAGCCAGTCTGGGGTAAAATGCTCGTTGCTGTTGCTCAGATGTCTTGGGTTAGCTGTGGCTACTGTCATAAGTTAAATGTCTTGGTGTTTGCTTTGTCTCTTTACTATAACACTGGTAAACAATACAGGTCAACCAGTAAAAGTTTAACAAGCTGTGGCTAGATGCTGTTTAGGCTGAGAAAAAATGGAGAAATGTAACTCGCTATCCTCTCCAATGGTGTAGCAGTACAAAGCTTTTTCTGGGGACTCTTCAGCCTGAAACTCAAAAGTATCGAGGTCTATCATCAACTGTTGATGTAGTTCCGAGTTATCAGGGAACCTAACGATATTTTTGTCTCTCACTTGTTGAGTATATCTGTTATAACGATCGTCCCAGTTTACAATACCTACAGCTAATACTTTGCTATAGGATAATAACTCAAGTCTTTTCTTAGTAAAGGCATCTAAGTAGATACCATACTCGTTAGCCAAGTTGACCAATGAACACACTGCTTTTAGTCTCCTGTAATAAGGGTTTTAAACGGACATTTATTAACATTTTCGTAGCTTGTTTGAGGTCGTTTAACGTTCCGTTGTTATTAACAATATGGGCAGTTTTAGCAACCTTTAACAAAGTTTGGTAGTTGGTTTTAAGGAACTTATCAGACTTAAAACCTTTGCAGCCCCTTCGTTCTACTCTTATGATGTGTAGAGGATAATAAATAGCCAAGTTAGCGATCGCCTCAGCTTCTAATGGGTTACGTAAGTCATTTGAGATAACTATTTTCCCTTTATTTTTTACGTCTGACTGAATAGCTCGAAAAACTTTTCTGATCATCATTAAAGGGTCTATTTTTGGGAAAAACTCAAAGCATCTTACCATCAGGTCTAAATAAGTTACCCCCGGCATATCTGGCACTTCTTGCGATCGGATCTCTCTGTCCTCTAAGCTACCAGTAGGCAAGTCATAAGCATACTCAAGCATTCTCTTCATTGGTGCAGACCATTTATGCACAACACAGTTACTAACTTCGGCTTTTAACACCTCTGTAACTGTGTCTTTGCCTGCTCCTGAGTTGCCCAGAATGACTATAATAGAGGCAATATTATCGCTGTAGCTGTAGCTCATACTTACGTTGACCTATGGCTAGTGTTGATAAGTTAATGTCTTGGTTTATCCAGGGGGAATGGTTAGCCCCCTGGTATTTGTAAGCTGTTCCCTTATTCTAATACAGGTCAACCTGTATTGTGTACAAGGTTTTAGAATAAAGTTTCTGGGTTGTTTTGCAGGTACTCAAGCAACTGCTTAGGCGATATCGCTTGACCTTTGGCGATCGGCTCTGTCTGACTTGGTGTAAGTTGAGGATCGGACGGATCTTTTCTCAGGCAGTAAGGATCGATGTCAACTGCTGAAAACCAAGCAACGTTAGCAGGTATGCAGTCTAAGCCTAAACCATCGATAAATGAAGCTCTAACGGCTAAATGTGCCAGTTGTAGCGCGTAAGCTGCCTTATAGCTGTCTTCTTCTCCTACCACAGTCCTGATCTCATCGTGAATAGTCATCAACAGACGACCATCGATCCCTAGTAGGTCATAAAAAAGACGTTGCAGACAGACCAACATATCACGAAAGTCAACTCCTGACGCTTGTATGATCCGGTTTATCTTGGTTGTCTGATAGTCCTTAGTACCGTCGAGACTCTTAGTAACTCTGCATTTTAAAACTGGTGTCGGTTGACCTGGTTTCTTTACTGCCTGCTCTAAAACGTTGAAACAGTCAGACGCTAAACCGTTCATGTAATGCCCTGTATGGTCTGACTTAACCCCTTTGAAGACATCAAGGAACTGTTGAGCCATTTGCTTACATTCCCCGTCTGACTTATGAGGTAGAGCTTTTAAGAGGTAGTCGGTACATCCTTTAAGCCCTAAGCCGTAAACCATGCCATACACCATGTTTTTAGCCAGATCTCGTTTAATACCCGCTTTAGTTGCCTGTAAACTATGAACATCCGATCCTTGTTCTTTTAACCCGATAGTTACCGCCAAACCTAACGCAGTGGAACCGCAAAAGCCAGAAATACTATCACCCAACAACGACGCGATCCATAGCTCTTGGCTGTCAACGTCAGCACCGACAAAGGTGTAACCCTTCATCGGGGAAACCATCGACTTTAACTCTGTCCCTATCCGGGCTTTTTTGGGGTTGGCTGCTACTTGCCAAAGGTTGTCCGCACATCTGCCCGTTATTGTGCCTGTGACCACTAGCTGAGGTAAAACTACTGGGTAGCCTTCTACTTGCTCAGTGTGGATGGCTGCAACTCTCTTTCTTAAAGATACCCAGTTGATCGTAGACATCACTGACCTTAATAACTCTTGCAGTCCCCCTGGCGCTGTCAAAACGTCTTCTTCTACAGCATGAATAAAGCCTTTAGCAAAAATGTCTGTAACTTTTTGCCCCCGCTTTTCCGGGTGAGGTAGACAACCAAAGCTTTCCGTATGCCAGCCTAGATCGTTACTCCATAAAACATCCTCACCACGCCATTTAAGCTCTAAAAGTATCGGAGTCAGTCTGGACTTTAAGGTTAAGTCTTCTAGCTTAGTAGTCCTAAACCATTTGGGTAGTCCCTTAGTTTTGCCGGATAGTCCGGGTGTCCAGTCCAGCGATCGCCACTGTAGCGGCACTTGGTTTAAATAAGTTGCCAACACCTGATCTGGGTTAGCTTTGAAAGCTTTGATGCTATCGTCTGACCATTTGTAGTAGGTTTGCACCCATTCGGAAACTTCTGCCCATCTTTCAGCGATACGGGCATCTACTACCGACATCACCGCATCAAAAGCAGCTTCAGCTTTAGGGTAATACTCAGGAAAGCGATCGCCATCCAAAGGCAACCAACAAGACCCCAAGAGTAACTGTGCTGTCTGAGATATTAAAGAAGGTCTATGGCGCTTATTTTCCGGGTAAACCGCCTGAAATACCTTAATAGTTGCTTGTACATCCTTAAGGCAGTATTTCACTACATCAGAGAGGTTTTTACGGACAAACGGTAAACCTTCAGCGACTAAGGCATCTCTAACACCTTTGTCGAGATCGTCACCAAAATAGAACTGATAAACAGCATCTAAACCATTTGTAGCGGTTTCATCGCACCAGTCAGGGCGGTAGGTTTCCTCAGTCTTCAGTAACACAGGACGTTGCTGGTTTGAAATACCCCGGCAAGCGATCCAAGCTGCCATCGTGTCAAAGAAGCGGTTGCCTGAGTCCTTGTAATAGTATTCACTTCTTAAAAACTGGCGATCGTACTGTACGTTATGGTTAATAACTGTACAACCTTTGGGAAAGTCAATGGTAGTTGTCAGGTTATCCAGATCTGCCAACCATAAAAACCAGCCACCATCTAAGGTGTAGGCTACTGCACAGACGGGACACCAAACATCTTTGTAGTCGTCAGTAGGTACATTAACCGTTTCAAAGTCTATAACCAGAGTGCTGTCA
This sequence comes from Floridaenema fluviatile BLCC-F154, assembly GCF_041929135.1. NCBI lineage: Bacteria > Bacillati > Cyanobacteriota > Cyanophyceae > Aerosakkonematales > Aerosakkonemataceae > Floridanema > Floridanema fluviatile. The sequence continues at coordinate 173,563 of NZ_JBHFNS010000087.1, forward strand.
TCGGCTATTTTTCCCGGTTTCCAACTGTTGCCCGTCCACTTGTACCAGCCAGAAACTTTAGAATATGGCGCTATTTCCGGTATCTCTGGGATGTCTATTTGTGCAAAAGCGTCTAAGCGTACAATATGAGGTATGCCATACTTAAAAACCGCTTTACTGAGCATATCCTGATATTTACCAAACCACTCAGGTAAAGGAAGTTCTACCACTTCGGTCAAGTCTTCTGCATCCAATAAGCCTGCTTTACGCCAGTTGTCTTCTGCTGTCTTCAATACTTTGGCTGTCCAAGGTGCGGGACTGTAGCCTAAAACTCTTTGGTGTAGCGAGTCCGAGAGTTTTTTAACTTTAGTCATGGTATTAATGTCTTGGTGATGGTCTAATACTAACACTAGTTAACCTACTATGTCAACTAGTGTTAGCGTAATAAAAAGATGTTAGTTTTTACGCAATAGCTCTTAATGGCTTAGGTCTAGCTGTTGGGTTGGGTAGCTGCCATTGCGCCACTTTCTCGACTTCTGAGATATTAAAGAAGGCGCAAATAGTATCTTTATTGCCTTGTTGTAGCAGCGTTTTAGCCGATAAACCTAAAACCCTTGCTATCTGTCCTTTTTCCAACATTTCGGCAATAGTAGACTTTCTGATCAGGTATAAAATCTCACCCTGTAGAATAAGGTACTGTTCGGCTTTACCTTTAAACCACCAAGACGGGCGGTAGGCTTTATCGTTTCGTTTCTTTATAAAATACTGTTTCAATAACTTACTCATCATTTCACTTTCTGACTCTTCCCAGCCAAAAGGCTGAAAGCGTTGTGTAGCCAGTTCCACATATATATGCCCATAACGGGTTCCGGCGTGTTCAGTCTTGATACTTGTTGGGACTCCATTGAGATAGCAGTCAATATCATTAAACTGGTCGTGTATCTCTTCTGTAGCTAATACTGCCATTCCAGGCAACCTATTTAAGAAACACAAGATCCGCGTTTCCTCATCTAGTCCCTCATTGTAAGCTTTAGCAAAATCTGTATCCCCTTTTTTGTATCCTCTGTTCTCTGTAGTCTTCATTCTGGTTAGTTGTTGATATTGTCTTGGTAACATGGTTAGGTAAACTGGTTAACTAGTGTTGATATTCAAAAGCTAACACTGGCTTACTAACCATGTCAACCAGTGCAATATATGTTTACACACAGGTTAACCAGTAGGCTATTCAGTCATTTCGGTTAACAACGATCTCATGCTATCCATTGCGTTACGCACGGCTTTAGGCAGTTTAAAGCCATTTTCTAGCAGTTTCTCGTATTCCGTAACGAGTTCTACTACTTGTCGCTTTTCAGCTTGCCATAGGTTCTGATAGTGGGATGATGCGACCGGATAACCAAAACCTTTGGTACTCTTGAAATGCTTGATGATGATAGCAAAAGCTTCTTCAAAAGTCTTAGTTATTGCCAGTTGTCTAAGGTCACTGATCTGAGCTTTGAGGTACTTCCGAACAGCTAGGCTCATCTGTGAAAGTGCTAGTCCCTTTAACTCATCTGGCATTTTAGCCTGATCGATGAACAACTCAGCAACAGTCAATAATAGCTCTGGACAATATTCCAAAGCTTTTAGACCTTGCTCTAACTCTGTGCGATCGCTCTGACGGCTATCAGCAATAACTAACGCCGCTAAATGTGCCGCTACCCTTGTCAGTTCCTCAGCATGACTAATGTTGATATCGATCCGAAACTGCTTTCTAAGCTCATTATTGACCTCTTCCAGCCTGTCTTTAGACCTATCCTTGACTAACATTGCTGATGTGACATCATAGCCAGTTACCTCAAGAAATAAGTCAAGCGATCGTCTGAGCAAGTACATCGCCAAAACTGACTCACTGACTCTCATCTCTTCTGCTTTAGCTTCCCAGAATGGCTTGATCCGGGCATCTGGCACATGAGGATATTTAGCGGCTAAGTCGGTCTTACTCAAGGTGTCAAGCTGGTTTAAGCGCGATATGCTACCGCTATCCATACCGATGTAGTGGGAGTAGTTAGAGAGGTTAGTACACCCCAAAACTACCGATGTTGCTCTTACTGATACTGCTGCGATCCCTTTCTCTTCTACTTTTAGGTAGTTGTTGGAAACTATGGACTTAATACGCACATCTCGGATCAGGCGTTTTTGTACCTCTTCTGTCAAGTCGTCTACAATAGCCAAGTCTGTAGTCGCTACCTCTCCCCAACCAAACCGCGTGTCATTGGTATTTATCCAGTTGGTAGCATAACCAAGCTGAACTAAAGCAGAACTGATGTAACCCAGAAAAGTACTCTTACCCATTCCGGCTGTGTTCCCAACGATGAGCGCCATAGACCGGAAAGTATGCTCTATCACGCCTTCTACAGCCTCAGTGCCATTAGCACCAGCCATTAAGCGACCTAAGAGCAACATTAACTGTTTTGCCTCAGCATCGGGTAAAAGCGTCAGCAAGTCCCTAGCATCATAGTTTTGTAGTTGAACTGGGAACCATTCAACTTTAGGAACGAACTTAAACCCGCCGCTAGTCCCCAATAGCGCCGATCTCTTGTTTCGATAGTAAGTAGATGCTTCAGTCCGACTGTGTATAAAGACTTTGCTGTTAACATCGGCTGGTTTATCTGCGAAACATGACCACACTTCTTTCCAGTATCGTGCTTCCTCTTTGCTTGCCTCTTCTAAATGCCCCTCGATCGCACTACGAACAGCAGCAATGAACTTTAAACGCTCTCCAGTATTGGTAGGGTCTACCCGCTTCCAGTACCAGAAGTTATCGTCTGGTTTTATACCAGGTATTGATAGTTTACTTTTTGTGTAGACTTCATAACCGCAGAACTCGCCTAAAGGTGATGCGATAAGCTGAAAGCCTTTATAATCAAGGTCTGCGATCAATATTCCCATCACCTCAGCGTAGGAATGAAGAGAAATACTTACTGTTTCTTCTTCATGCGTAGCGTTGTAGTCTTGGTTACTCATGTTGCTATACCCAGTCTTACCTTTGTCTTGTCCTGGTGATGTTTTCTTAGGCATAGTGTTGTTGACTTTGGTTAGTGTCTTGGTGAATAAAAAAGGCTCTAAGTTAACCCTAGAGCCTTCATATACTAGTCAACTAGCTTAGAAAGCGATGTTATCCACTAGGTTTTCATCTTCAGCAAAGTTATCTGTTACAAGTCCATCGCAGAAGTCAAAAACCGGGATCTCTAAGTCTTTAGCAGTGGTTAACTGGGTAGGGATAATAGGATGACCTTGGTTAGTTGTCTTGGTTGACGGAGAAATAACTAAAGTTGCTGGTTTTGTTGGGGTGATCTCAGGCTCAAAGCTCAAGCGGTTATTTAACGCTGTGTTAGCTGAGACAGCCCCGACACCTTCTAGAAATAGCGTGTATTTTACATCGCCCTCATAAATACGGGAGTCGTAACCAGTGACAGTGTAAGTACCAGGTTGAACGTCCTTGAGTTTCAGAGGTTTAACGAATGACTGAGAAAGGTACTCACCTAAGCGACCTTGCTTTAAGGCTTTACGTAACTCTGCTTTCTCAAACTTGACATCATTGCCGTCTTTGTCCTTGCGGCGTACCATCATAGTTAACTCAAGCGCGTTGCCCTCTTCATCAGCAACCTCAAGTAAAAACCGCTTGTTATCTTCAATAATGTCTAGGTCTGCTTTAATGTCGCTAATGGGGAACTTCTCATCACCCCAACACAGAACAGCCACACCGTCTTTACTGCCTACGTATGGAGCATAAATGTTTACTTCACCATCTTTATAGATGACTGTGTAAGTGAAGCGAGTACGGGATAGGAAAACATCTGTAAGACCTAAAATGCTCAAAGCGTCATTGATAACATTCTGAACTCTTGCGATCGCAGGATGGTTATTAGGGATCTCAGTTCTTTCTTTGGAAAACTTAGCGCGGTTGAACAAGCTTTTTACTTCTTCTGTTACGAACTGCATACTTATGTTCCTTAAGTGTTGTAAGTCTTTTTATGTCTTGGTTTCAGCGTTTATCAGGCTTCTCTTTGCCTCACACTCTTATCATAGCAGGTTGACCTGTGTTTGCCAACCATTTTAGAGAACTTTCTAAAACTTCCTCAGCTTCTAGTTCATCAGTATTTATTACTAGAGTATCCGTAGCCATTTTATAGGCTGCGTACTCAACCCAATGATCGTAAGCTGTTTTCAAAGCGTGCAGGTACTCAGTTGATACCTCACTCTCAAAACTTCTACCCCGGCAAGCTATTCTATATAGCATGGTGCTAACAGCAGCTTTCAAGCAAATAAGGACATCTAACCGCACTTTTGGCAAGTTATCCGCCATAAGCAGTAAACTTTCGTATTGTGCATCGTTTAACTGTCCTAACTGGTACATCGTAGGCGTAAAAACAGACTCACCCATAAAAGGCGCGTCAACGATACCACCCAAGCGCGATACTTTATAAACGTTCTGCCATCCTAAAGTTATCGCTACAGCTTGGCAGTCAAAGTTAGACTCTGATGGCTCTGGAGTGGTTAAGCTGTGGACTATCCAAGGGTTTAACTCGAAGGGTTCTACATGGTAGGTTAACCCTAACTCTCTGCTTAACTTCATTCCCAAGGTACTTTTACCAGTACCCATAACGCCAGTAATGCCGATACTTAAGGGTTTTACCAAGGGCTTAACCTCTGTACTTTGTTTGTATTAGGCATCGTGCAACAATGTGCAACGAGTACATCAGACTCTTTGAAAAATGGAACCATCACATTTTCAACGATGCGATCGGTTTCTATGCGAGTGGGATAAACTAAGACCTCGTTAGGTACTTTGCTATCCTCGATCAGCAGGTTGTAAGCAACCTCTAACTCAAGTTTGGGCTTTTCTGTGTTATTCATTTATCAAGGTTCATCGCTGTTTCATGGTTTAATATTACTCTTAGTTAACTAGCCATGTCAACTAGTGTAACTAGTTTTTTCTTAAGTTGTTCTCCGATGTATTGAGTAAACTTCGGAGGTATCGCCTGACTCAGTTCTGTTGCTGACATCCAGTTAATACCCATAGCAGTCTCTACATATTCCTTAGTAACGCCTTTTGCTGGCTGTATCCCGGCTCTATGCCCTACCACACAAACAAAACCTTTAGGCGATAGCCCTTTATTAGCCCCCGGCGATCGGTCATTGTGGGGAAAGTGTAAGGGCGCTTCGATGTCTGGGTACACCTCAAAAAGCCGATGGCGATAGACTTTTAACCCAAACATAGAACCACAAAGTAGTATCGGACTCTGTAATAGTGGTCTAGCTCCTGTGACGTTTTCCACTACATAAGGCGTGCCTAACTTTCTTAATATCTCCAAAGTCGGTGTCAGTAAGTCTGGGTGTTTTTCTTTGTGCTTACCCGATGCACTACTAAACCTCTGACAAGGCGGTGAAGCGTGAATAATGTCATATTGATGCCCGTACCGCTTTAGAAACTCGATCGCGTCGTATTGGTAAAACCTGAATGGGTATCTTGGCTGTGGCACGATATCAACGCCATGTATTTCTGAAACTAGACCAGAGCGATCGTAACCAACAGCAGCCCCACCAGCGCCGCAAAACAGATCCAAAAGTTTCATTTAGTTATCAATGTTCTGTTGTTTCCATTATTATATATGTTTACTAACTATGTCAACTAGCTAGTTGCATTCAGTTACAAATGGCTCAACCCCAGACAAAACCAGGGTTAACCGCGCTTAAGCTGTCAGTAGTTCCAACTCTGGGTAATAGCCTAACTGACTTTGTAACGCTGGTAGGCAGTCTTTACCAACGTCTAAAGGTCTGATAGCCTTTGGCATTCCAAGCTGCATTAGATAACGACTAGCTGAGTCAGTAAAGTATTTCTCACTGTGATCAGCCGGATACTGTAAAAACTGCATAGCTTTATTTCTCGTTGCAGAGAGTTCCCAAGAGCAAAACTCAGCAGGCGGTTCACACAAGTCGATCACCTCCAAGGGACTATTAGGCGGTAAGTTATCGGACTTATCCCCGAATACCGCTTTATGTCCCCATAACTTAGTAGGCATATCAAAATAAGTTCCTAGTCGTTTGTGTGACCAATGGTTTAGATCGTCCAGAGTCATCCTAACTCTGGGAAACCAGCCCTTCATACAAAACCATTCGGTGTTATTGTCCAACAGACCTAACCAGTCAGTATCGACTGTAACTAATATCAACCTGTGCTGTTTTTCTGGCGGTAACATCCTGTTACACATAACTATACAAGCTGCCATATCATCAGCTTCAAAACCTTGACCAGCCATCACTGACCATCCTTGGTTTTGAATAACCTCTAGCATCTTGTTTTTTAACTTAGTAAAAGTGTATTCAGGAAACTTTCTACCAGCTTTGTAATGTATCGGTTGAGGTTCTAACATTTTACCCTTTTTTCCATACCTCTCTACCTTTTCCCACACTTCAGGTCTTAATAAATATTCTGTTCTCCAATAAGGTTTTGAGTCTACACAAAATACTGTCTGAAACTTTTCGTTAGGCTTTAAAACACCTAAATATTCTTGCGATAAAACCTGCACTAACTGAGCTTTAATAACGCCTAAATAATGCTTTTTTGGGATATCTGCATTACCTACGATCGCGTGTAGTTGATGACAGAAAACTGAGTAGTCGAAAACTACTGTTGTATGCCTGGTTTTTTGCATAGTAAAACTGGTTAATGTCTTGGTGTTGTACCCTAACATTAACTTGTTTAACATACCATGTCAACCAGTATAATAGTTCTCCCATATCAGTTTTGTAGGCTGACAACTTCGGCTGTAATAGTTTCTACATTCGCTTCTTTTGTTAAAAAGACATGATCGGCTGACTCTGCCCAGTTTAACCTCTCACAAGCAAGTAGTAGCATCTCATCAATATCATCAGCCTCTTTCAACTTTTTATCAATACTCGCTATTTTGCCAAAAGCTCTTTTTAACCCCAGAGTAAACCAGTGGGATATAGTAGTTTGCATTTTAGTTAGCACTCGTAATATATAACGTTTGTTTCATAATAACACGGGTTAACCTGTATGTGTGACAGTTCTAACCCGTGCCACTTATAAAAATGTGACATCATAATACTACTCTGCTTTTCAAGCTATTTTTGGCTGGTAGTTGTTGCTTTTGTCGTCTTACTTTTGGTGTTTTTTCTGGAAGGAGTAGCAAGAGTCGATCGACTTTTCCAGTCTGGTATGACCTCGTTTAAAGCTTCTTGCAAAATAGGTGTTTCTTCCTGAGTAAAACCATTAGCTTTCTTGAGCCATTTACCCCGGCTATCTGGACGGGTGATCACTCTGGGAGTGCTACCAGTTTTTTCTTTGTATAGTCTGGATAGTAACAAAGCTAACTTGTGCTTTTCTGAGCGTTCCAGTTCTAAACCCTTGCTTTCTAGCCATTCAGATAGAGTTATCATATCTTTTGCGGGTGTATTTTCTTCTACAGGGCTTAAGTCGTCCGCTAAGGCTAAGGCATATTGTGCGGGTTGAGCTAAAGCCGCAACTAAAAGCTTAAGTATTTGTTTTTTAGGTATTAACTCTAAATAATGAACCTCATTACTGCTGTCCTTGCTTCGGTTTAACTGGTTTAAGACTACTTGCATTTAAAAATGTTCCCTCTCTATGAAAGTTTTAATATATTTAGATATTATTCTACTTTTATAAAACCTGTTATGTCAACCTGTACACCATACAAGGCATGAGTAAACTTTGTATCATAGAGATACGATACTAAAAATATCTTTATACAGGTTGACAAGGTAGGTCATCCCGTATAACATGGTAAATGTAAGGCAACAGAGGGACTGGTACTCCCTAGCACAGACCACCGTCGAATGAAACGCATTGGATCTGCCAACGGTAACTGACGACTAAAGCCACTGTTGCAAGAGAGCTAGGCATAAACGCGGTTTGTAACTCCTAAACCATCAACTAGCTACTACGGCATGAGTGAAAGGTGATGAGCCTGAAACTACATGAGAGCTTTCAAGCTAAAAGTCGAGTGAGACTATAAACCACACAGAACCTTGACAAAACCTGAAAGTAGCTGAGGTAAGGTCGGAAACGATGACCACGCCTCAAAGTAGACGGCTGATAACTCAGCAATGATAAGGTTTCATAGCCCAATAGGGCATCTAATAAAGTCCAAGCATGGTTAAGGCGTGGTTAGCCAAGCTGAAGACTGAACAAGATGCCCTAAGAAGGCTTAAACTTTTTGGCTTTAGAGATACCTGATAGTTGTTAAGTTGGTCTAGTAACTATCAGGAATATTTCTTTATTTTAGAACAATATTTAAGCAAATAAGAGGGATACTATGACATCAAATATTAACTGGTGGTGGAAAGGTTGCCCTAGAGAGGTTGTACAAGCAAGGAAAAACCCGGAAAAACTAGCATTTTTTGCGAAAAAGTATCAAAAACTAGCAGAAAGGTTTATACATAAAGCAGAAGTTTTCAATAGCATTGTTAGCACCATTGAAACTTTTTTAAACAGTTATAGAAATATTCAAAAAGAAATCGAGCCTGCAACAGCAAAACCTCAAAAGTCCCCTAGTGGTAGACCTTTCTACAGTAGAGGTAGTATCCGGTCATCATTCAAAGACGCTAAGGATGCTGTCAAACAACTTAAAGGGATGGCATACCGCAACAAGTCAGGTGAACTAATGTTTTATAAGGACTTAGCCAAACCAGCTAAGACAGCCAAAGAAATGTTACAGGACGCGAAAAACCGCGTACACGGGCGGGTTAAATACTGGCAACAGTATATCGAAAAGTTTAATGAATGGGCTTCTAGTTATGGTTTACCCGATATTAAAAGAAGTTTTTTAAAGTGGGCAGATCCGATCAGAGAGTTAACCCCTTGGTACGAAATGAGGCAAGCAAAAATAGGCGGCGCTATTCGCAACAATGAAGATAACGACTTTTACAAGCGTAACAGCCTCATGAGTACAGTTCCTTGTAGCATTTTGCCCCATTTTCCGGGTAAATGGTAAGTTACCTCAGAGTAACCAGTCTATCTGGCTTAAAATGCCTTCGACACCGCCTAACTTACCCAATAGATCGCCCTCAACTTTACCAAGAGCGTCTAGTATAGGTCGTCTAACACCTTTTAAAACCATGTCTATTTTGCCTTGTGCCAGCCCGATCAGGTCGTCTGGGGTAGGTACTTTGATCCCCACTTGGTTTAACAGTTGAATACCCATGTCAACCTGTGGAGGAAACTTAAAAGGCGATATCTGGGGGTTAAGGTCTAAAACCTTTCGGATACCTGATACAGATCCGGTTACTTGTTTAGCGATACCTGAAATACTGCCAAAACCAAAACCAATAAACACTAACGATCACCTCGTTGTTGTGCTAGTCCGAAGTACCCACCAGTAACAGCCGATAAAGTAACTGAGACAGCCTGTGCGTAGTGTTCAGGGTAGCGGATACCCAGAAAGATAGCCCCGGCGATCGCAATACCCACCAAAGCGGCTCTAATAGCTTCAATACGTACTAAGCCGTAGTTTGGTTGTGCTTCAGTATGCTTGACTGCTACCTGCTCATTAGTTGCTGGCATTTCTGCAATAAAGGTCTGCTCTGGCTGTTCGTTGTTGCAGTTAATATTTTCTTCTGTCATGATCGAAACAACTCAATATATAACGTTTATGTATGCCCTTGGATAGATGAAACTATCACAAGGGCTTTACTCGTTAGCCTGCAAACTTGGCAAAGTCTGAGGCATCGATAATGGTAGAGGTAAACCGTTTTTTACCAGTTTTTCGCTGTATTTCACGGCACAACTCGATAAAGTTCAAGTGGCTAGAGTAAAACTTGCCAACTAAGCAGCCTGCTGACCACTTACCAACTGAGTTATTACTAAAACTTGGACTTGTAGAATGCTGGTTAATGCCGTAACCATCACCAGTGAAAATAGGATCGCCAATGCGTAGCCCGTCCTGGTTAAGGTCACGATGGATCTTTAAGTTGCCAACTTGGACTAAAGCGGGTTGACCTTTATGATCGCCTAACGCCCAAGCGTCCTTATGCTGCATTAAAGCGATACGTGCAGCACCATTCGGGTTAAGCGGTCGGTTTGTATAAAACGCCCCCGGCTCTGAGGTTGCAATATTGCTAAAAAGTACAATACCCTCATTAGTAACTACCGATCGGGCATCATCCCATTTATCAAGTCTGCCTGCTATAGGTTGCCAAGTATCAGGATCGCAGTCTTCAATATATACAATGTTCCAAGGTTCGATCTCGTACCCCTTGAATGCCATGTATTTTAGTAGGCGTTTTCCGTCAAGCGCCATTATTTAACCTCACTTGGAGAAGACATAAATACGCTGTCTTTCACCAGTTCTTTAGGCAGTGAAAAAATGCGTCCTGACTGCATTTCAAAAAACTGTAAACCTTCCCTAGATCCGATGTATTTAACCTTGTGGATCTCAGGCACAAAATAGCACTCAGTAGGGATGTATTTAAACTCCATTGCTGTTACCTATGACATCCCTACTAAGGTGTTTTTGTTACTCAGAAACTACATTTTTAGACACTCTGGGTTGCTTCTTAACGACTGATGGCGCTTGTACTTCAGTTTGTACGGTTTCCTCTTGAGCATCTAGCTTTTCGGCTTGTTCGTCTGGAGTAGCAACTAACTGATCGGGCATCGGCTGAGTATCAAGATCCATAGGCGTTAGTTGCTCGTTTAAAAGCTCAGGATCGATCCTAATGTCCATACCGTTATCCAAGCGTCTGAAGGCTGGTAAACCTAAGATAGTCCCCAGATACCGCACCTCTACACCTTCAGCCTTTAAGCGATAGCTTCTACCGAAAACTAAGTCCATATTTTCTGCTATGAGACATCAATATTAACCTGTAGTTATACTAGTTGACATGGCTGGTTAGCATTGTTAGCATGGGATAAATCACTAAGAGGGTTTTAAATGGTCTTACAGGCAGTGAATAAAAGGAAAGCTACAGATGTCATGAAAAGCTGGCGTTTAGTAGCTAACATTGACTACCAAAACTTAGACCGCGATACTTTGAAAAATAAGCTAAGAGATATCAGAGAAAGAGTAGAAATCAAAGTTAACTTATCTGCTTCTACAGAACACTTAAAACTGCAATGGAAGCGAATAGTCGATGATATTCAATACATGGCAAGTCGTGTAGAGTGGCACAAAGTTTTTTACTCAAACTTTCACGATAGCTATCTCTATTACAAAAGTATTTTGTCGGAGGAAGATAAAGCGAATAACATCAATAGCCCCCGGTTTCCTGCACTCGCTCAACTGGAAGAAATAGGGCAATATTTCTACTTGAGACAGTTAACTAGTTATGTGGAAGAAAAGAACTTACAACATAGCATCTTAGTTAATATAATGGATGTCGCAACATTGAGAGAGCATTTAACCTTTTTCATCAACAAAGGCGTAACAGTTCACCCAAAACTTAACCAGTCACCCTCTACATTACAAATAGAACTTTTAAAGATCGTGAGTGACTTAACAGCCGCAACAGCAGAAAAATCAACTATTTAACTAGTTAACATAGTAAGTTGACATAAAGCAGACAGTGAATTGCTGACTATCTGTAGAGAAATAGAACAGTTAAGCCTAGAAACTGGAGTTTAGATTATCGCGCCGCAGGTTCGACAGTCTAAACTCCAGTTTCTTTTGGTCGTCGATCTTTAAGTTTCTGGTTTCTTGCCCTAATGTGTTAGTTTGGCTATTCCATTTCTTCGTAGTAGTTGGTGGCGTTTAGCCAAGTTTTTCAAATATAGCGATGGTTTCGAGTTCTAGGACTTCTTCTCAGTCAGGGTAGGGTTATAGATGGCTCAACAGATATCTGGAGGTTCTTTTGCTAATTTGGTAGAGGATAATAAAATTGTGCCTATATTTTTTAAATCAGCATGAGTACCCAAGTTACTCTTACTCTACCCGATCAGGTCTATCATCGCGCTAAACATTTGGCTAAATTAACTAGTCGGGATGTAACTGATGTCTTAGTTGAGGCAATTTTTCTACCACCTGTAGGGACTGCCTCTGGTAAAAGTGTCTTAATAGTTGAGGACGATCCTATAAACCTTCGTGTTTTCTCGAAGCTTCTTACTAAGCGGGGTGGTTTAGAAGTTAAGGGGACTGAAAATGTAGAAGAAGTAATGCAAATTGCCCAGTCTGGTGAGGCAGACTTAATTTTGATGGATGTTTCCCTACCAAATAGTTTTTACCAAGGCCAGAGCGCTGACGGCATTAGAATCACGCAAATGCTGAAGCTTGATCCCAGAACTGCCGACATACCTGTGATTCTAGTTACAGCTCACACGATGCCGGGAGATCGGGAAAATTTCCTCAAACTAAGCAGTGCTGATGGCTATATTTCTAAACCTGTAGTCGATCATCAAGAATTTATTGATGACATCCAAGCTTCTTTTAGAGAACGCAGTTTTCAATTAGGAGTAGAGATTAGTAGAAAAGTTTCCCTTAATTTACTAAATTTCTATTATAACGAATTAAAGAATAAACGAAGGGATGCTCAAGAATCCGAAGAACTGGAGGATGCTCAAGAATCCGAAGAACTGAGAGAAGTTATAAATATTGGAAAATATAAAGCTATTTGTGGTTCTGTTAGTCATGGTCTGAAAGGTGAATTTATGAACATAAGTTCATCAATACAAAATATTCGAGAATTCGGTAATAGTTTGTCTGAGATTCAAGAAGAATGTGATTTGATCGAGCGGAGTATCGGATACAGCCAACTAATTTTACGACAGCTCCTAGATTACCTTAATCTAGGTAAGACCTCAATAGAACAAATAGATATTATAGAACTAATAAGAAAAACTGAATCGCTAGTTAGACCACGTTTACCATCAAATGTTGAGTTAGAAGTTGCAATTGACTATTGCTTGCAAAAGCCGATGGTGTTAGGAAACTTTGAACAACTAATGAGCGTTCTGCTTGAATTAACTAAAAATGCTACAAAAGCGTTAGCTCTACACGGCGGGAAAATTGTGTTTCACATTGAAAGAAACGACAAATATATTGCAGTATCTGTAAAAGATAATGGTACTGGTATATCAGACGAAGTAAAAGATAAGTTATTTAAAGAAGCTGTTTCAAGCAAGAGAGGTTTGGGTTTAGGTTTATTTCTTTCTCATAAAGTAATTAATGATATGGGAGGAAAATTAGAATTGAATACGTCTTCCGAATACGGAACTAAATTTACAATTTTAATCCCTATAGCTAACAAATAAAAGGAAGCGTTAAAATGCCTGTAAGAATTCTCATAGTAGATGATAATCGTGATACTCTTAGAACATACAGCAAGGCTTTTCTACGTAGAATTAGGCACAAGGAATGGGAATGTAATTTACCTGAAAGTTTGAATCCAAAGTCAATACTTGAAGTTGAGAGTGCAGATACGGTTCAGCTTGCCCTAGAAAAATTAGAGGCACAGCCTTTTGAAATACTAGTAGTTGATTTGAAAATTCCAGGTTTTTCTGGAGAGGAAATGGGAGGCTTGGAACTAATCTCAGAATCTCTCCGACTCGATCCACTGCGTCCAATCATTGCTATTACTGGGTACGGAAGTATAGCTTTAGCAAGAAAAACGCTAACTCAGGGCGTATTTGATTTTATAGAGAAGTCTGATAAAGCTGTAGATGATCTCATAGATGCCGTACAAAGAGCCATTGATTGCCGTGACGAAAAGATAAGACGTGCTGGTAATCCGTTCACTCCAATGACAGGTGTAGAACCCACAATTTTTGGTGGTAGGACTGAGGAATTAGAGTTCTTTGAACAGAAGCTAAATAGGGCTATCTATACAAAAAACTGTGAACATTTTATTGTTCTTGGTAACTGGGGGATTGGTAAGTCAACTTTACTCAGAGAGTATAAGAAACTTTGTCAGAGTCGTGGATATATTGCATCTATCGTTCCACTTGAACCCTGGCCGCCTGGTACTAGTTTAACAGAAGCAGCACGTTCCATTGTAGAAGGAGTTCTACGTGATCTTCCATATCCTGTTGACCGATTTAAAAGAGTTATTCAATTTTTTGAATCGGTTGGAATTAACATTTTAGGAAGTGGCTTAGAGTTTAAGCGAGATACCTCTAGAAAAGCACTATCTCCACAGGCATTTCTTCACGACACTCTGCTCAGATTATGGCAAGACCTTGAGGATAAAACTGAAGTCTTTGTGATACTCCTTGATGATCTCGAAAACTTTATGGCAGTTTCTGAGATTGTAATGACCCTTAAATCAACACTTTCAATGGATTCGCTCAGGAATACTAAACTCCTGTTAGGACTAGCATCAACACCAGCAAGCTGGCTTGAACTTACGTCAGTCCAAAAGCATCATCCTCTTTCTCGTTACTTTTTATCGCGAGTTGAACTTACTCCACTTAATGAAACAGAAGTTCAAGATACTATCTATAAATCACTATCTGGAACAGGTGTCTCCTTCAGTTCAGAGGTAATAAAATTAATATTTGAATATACAGAAGGTCATCCTTTTCAAATGCAATTATTGTGCTATCACCTTTTCAGTAATCAATTATCTAGACGAGTCGAAGTAGACACTTGGGATAAGGCATTGCAAGCTACACTAAAGGATATAGGTATTGCAATATTTGAACGATGGCTGGATCAACTAAGTTTTGAAGAAGCTCAGGTTATTAGTATTATTGCAAAAGCCGATAATCCTATCCAAGCTCAGGAAATTAAGAAACTCATAGAATCGCGGGGTTTGAGTATTTGTTCGGAAAATACCGAGGAGTATTTACGTTTTCTTATAGAGAAACAGATTATCAGAAAGAGTAACTATAGCCGCTACACTGTACCAGACCCAATGTTTCGTACCTACATACGTACCTACTTAAATTGAGTAAAAATCTCCTCAACATTTAACATGACAGGCATATATCATTGTTTACTTCGTACCAACTATAGATTTAGCCTGTAAGTTACTTGAAGGACTTACATATAGTCTAATGTCCAGTTATAGTAAGTCACGGTGCTAACTAACTATAACTAACACACATAACAGGTTGACCTGTGTTAGTATTTAGGAAAAAGTAAAGTTCCTAATGCTACACAGGTTTTGTCATGAAAACGAAAGCAGAAATACAAGAGCAGTACCTAGAATGGCTCAAGGGTAAGTCTTTGAGAGCGATCGCTCGTAAAGTTGGCATCTCTCATAGTGCAGTACAAGCAAAGTTTCAAATGCTCTATGGTCGTCAGGCTACCGATCCGGTTGCTACCTCATTGGTGAGATCTCTTTTAGATGACTATGGCTGTACTGAAGAAGTGTTAAGTTTATTACCTAAACTGATAGGTGTTTACGAAAATACCCAACATCGATCGCGTCATTCCATCAACCAACTTACCCGCTATCAGACCGCAACTGACGATCTGATGATGGACTATTTGACAGAGGTTGCTTCTGTGTCGGATGACAACGGCGTAACAGCCTTGTTTTACAGCCCGGATGACCAAAGAGAAGCTGAGGATAAACCAGAGCCTTTAAAGCTACCTTTATTTCTGTTGTTATCCGTTACACTGGTTAACCTGCTAGGTGTGTTAATGCCTAAAAAGTCCTCTGTAGCAAACTTCAAAAATAAACAGGAAAAAACTCTTTTAGCAAGTTGACATTACTGGTTTACCAGTGTTAACTTTAAAGAAGTTGAAAGAAGGTTAACCAATGGCTAGACGTACTCGACACATCAAAGAAAGTTGGGAAACTTGGGATGATAGTAGTAATAGCGGGTTTATCTCATCTGGTAGCAGTTCATCTTATAGCCGTTCGTCAGACTCAAATATTAACGATGATAGTACACCTTACGAGTCTGGTTATTATGTTTCAGATAGTTCTGACAGTAACTACTCAGATGATAGCTCTTACTCTTCATCTTCTTCTATCAATGTAGGGGACAAAAAGACAGCCCTAGTCTATATTTTGATGGTTGTTGGTATTGGATCGTTACTGGTTTCAATGGGAAACATGAATAAGCACAACAATACAACAAATATTCACATTGATGAGATAAACGGTGATGGCAACAAAATAGAGTTTTACCAGAAATAATGAAAGAAGAAAAAACCATTTACTCTGTTTCTGTAGGCGCTCTAGCTGGTTTATTTATTGGGTTCCCCGCTTGGTTAGCTTCTGAGGACTTCGGACATTTAGCGGTAGCTTTACTATCAGGAAGCGTGAGCGGTTACTTAGTAGAAACTGTTAGACCTGAAGACAAGAAAACTAGAAAGAAAAAGGGCTTAAGTAACGCTGAAGTAGTTAGAAAACTCTCAAAGGTAGCTGAAGACTACGGTAAACTACCCTCTAGCTCTGGGTATTCTTTAGAATCTCACAGCAGCATTTTACAACTATTAGAACATTACAAAGAACAAGATAAAAACTAGTTAACTAGGAAAATATTAATAACGTCTTAGGTTTACTAATACAAAACCTAAGACTTTTTGCTATGGATATTAACTTTAAAGACATATTAAAAGAACTATCAGAACTAGGTGTTAACCATGTAGGTTTAGCTGCCAAACTGGAGCAAATACGCCTACAGTCGATCGCAGGTTGGGAACAGGAAAAAGTAGCCACGCGATCGGAGACTGGCAAGGTCGATCTATTGGAGAAGTACCCCGAAATAGCAGCCCGTTGTATCGCGCTTCAGTTCCAAATATTCCAAGATGCGATGAACAGAGCCAACGATACCCAAACTGAGACAGATGTTAGTTTTACCGTGAATGTTCTGCCACTTGAGGAAGAAAACCGTTAAACTGGTTGACATAGTAGGTTATCATAAATAAAATAGTGGTATATAGAAAAAATAGGACTAGTAAGAAAATGTACGAAAAACAGATTGCTACTTTGAGACAAGTAGTAAGTTTATTAACCTCGTTGCAGACTGAAATGATCCAAGATCAGGAAGCGGCGATCTTAGAAGGTGAGGACTATTCAGGCAAAAAGGTTTTAAAAGAAGTCGATACAGCCCGGATCAAGTGCTGCAACATCGTCTTAGGACTTCAGGCATTGACCACTACAGATCCCATGAAATAAGGAGTTTAGCTTAATGGCATTAACTTATCGGTTGAAAGAACAGGTCATTAACTCAGTTTTTACCGCTATCCGCACCGCTATCAATACCTTAGATACTCCAGACTTTTTCCTAGTCCGTCATCACCTCAGAGTTGCTTATATTGCAGCTTGTGACGCTCTAGCAGCCAACACAGAGCCAGTTAATCCAAATAAGTCTTCTGAGGTCTACCAGAGTTATGCAAGACGTTTAGACAGTATTGCCTTAGAGTTGCAGGCTATCAACTCAGAGTTACCAGGCTATCATCAAGCCATTTCGGAACGGCTCAACAAGATGACCAGGACTCTAAGACTAACATCAGATGAACTCAAGACAATAAAGCCGATCATGCCTGATGCTGACATCTCTCAGTTAAAAAGAGCTTTAGGCGTTTTGGACAGACTAAATGCTGATGAAGAAGTAACGGAGTTAAAAACTAAGATCAACTTGCTATTATCTAAAGCAGCTTAAAAAGTTAAAAAGTTAAAAAATCCCTCTCAATAAACACCTTAGAGATGATAAGTTTCTAGGGTGTTTTTGATGTGGAAATAAGGCTGCATTCGGGACAAATGAGGGTATTTAACGATCCTCATAGAATCAGGACTTTAGTAGCAGGACGTAGGTTTGGCAAGACTAGGTTGGCTACCTATGAGTTATTAGTAAGAACTTTATCATTTCAAGGTAAGACTAGTTTAGAGTCCCCAGAAGTCGTATTAGGAGTTTTACCCACATTACAACAGGCTAAAAAAGTGCTTTGGCAACCTTTGGTTAACTTAGCTGAAACTGAGTTATTCCATGTAGTTAAAAACATTAATAAAAGCGAATATCGAATCGACTTTAAAGGCAGTAAACCGAGTATTATTGTTAGCGGCGCTAATGACCAAAATGGCGATCGCCTAAGAGGTTTAAGAGTATATTTTATATTATGCGATGAGTACCAAGATTGGAAACCAGGAATTTTTGAGACTGTTGTTTTACCTGCAATGTCAGACACAAAAGGTAGTAGGGCATTAATCACAGGTACACCAAAAGGTAAGAAAAATACCTTATATGAAATGTTTCAAATGTGTGAGAAGTTGCCTTATGAGTACGCCTCTTTTAATATGCCTACATCTACTAATCCAACAATACCAAGGGCAGAAATACAAGCGGCTAGACTCAGACTACCTCCCAAACTATTTAGGCAAGAGTACGAAGCCTCATTTTTATCATTTGATAACCAGTTTTACACCGAACTTTCAGAAGAAAATCTAGTTAACTATGTTCCTAATAGTTTTGACTTGGTGGTTATGGGTTGCGATTGGGGAGATATTAACCCCGCAGTAGTCGTAATAGGGCGCAATAACGGTGTCTGGTACTACTTAGAAGGTTGGCAAAACAACACAGGTCAAGTAGTACCAGAGCCTACTTTTGACAGTCAAGCTCTACGTTTAGCAAGTCGTTGGAATGTCCATATAACCTACTGTGACCCCTCAAGACCAGCATCTATATTAAGAATGCGTACTATGGGCGCTCAAAATAGCGTAAGAGGACTACAGCAGACGGTAGCAGGCTTTAACGCGATCGCTGAAGGTATAAACCAAGTACACAGTCTTATTTATCAGCGTAAGCTACTGTTTACGACTGCAATAACGAGTAATGCTAAGGGTTATGTATCTGGTAAAGATGCGTATGAGCTAATGATGAGCTATCACCGGAAAACGGCTAAAGACGGGACTATTCTAGATATTCCGGCTGAAGGACAGAACGATCACATTATTGATGCGATACGCTACGCGCTTGCTGTTCCTACAGGTACAAATACTCAATAAAAATATCTATCGAACTGACTCATCGGTTAAGCTCCGCTGCCTGCAAGGGTTCCAAAAAAGGTTAAAAATACTGACCATTTTGGTCACAAAAACGTGGTAAAACTGACCAAAAAGTAGTTATATTAAAGGAGTGAGCCACAGAGAAAGATAAAACCACATAAAGGTTTTTAAAAACAATGCAACAGATAAATAAGCAACAGCAAGGGCAAGCGCCTAGAAAAGATGGCGTTTATTATGCCGATGGTTTCTATACCAAAGATGAGATAGCTAGAGATAACTTAAACCTTGTTATTGCCATTGTCTTAGCGCCGTTTACTTTAGGTCTTTCTCTCTTCCTTCACGCTTGGTTATGTTTTTTCAGACTTTAAGCCATGTACCAGCACGGACAACCCCAACAACAAAAACAGTACGGAGGATATTGAATGACACGACCTCAAGACATGGGACAAATGGGTAACGGTTATGGTCAGTACCGGATCAATAGCCAAACGGGAGAACGCGAATGGCATCATTTGGATGGCTGGTACTCTGACAGCCAACTAAGACAAGATGACTGGAACTTCGGTGTTTCTTTAGCCTTAACTCCTTTTACCTGTGGTGCTTCGCTTGTGGGCTATGGTCTGATGTCCCTGTCAGACTATGAAGAACCAAGCGGCGGTTACGGTGGTGGCTACGGTGGTCAAGGTGGTCAAGGCGGCGGCTTCAATAGAGGCGGCAATGGTGGTCAAAGTGGCGGTTTTAATAAAGGTGGTGGCTACGGAAACCGTCAAGGCGGCTATGGCGGCGGTAAAGGTCGTTATTAACATCCTCTTTAACTAGTTAACTAGGCTTGTTAACTACAAAGGTAAACCCCTGGTAAAGTTCACCATAAACTAGGGCAATGTCAATAAGTCCCTAGAAATATTTATCAACCTATTAAACGACGCTAACAACAACGAGAACCATGATCAATGTACAACAACAGCAAAACCATAGACTTATTTTTGACTTTGGCAACTACGATATCAAACACAGCCTTAATGGATCTCAACCTACTAGTATTCGCTCTTTACGCTTTCAGCTTCCTTGGGGTACTGTAGCTCACAAGTCTAGCCCTTCTTCACCGCTTATTGAGTACCAGGGCATTCGATACCACTACGGCGCTAAGGCTAACGAATATCGCAGTAACGAGCCTACCGTATTAGCAAATAAGCAAGATCGCATCATTCCCGCTTTATTTGCTTGCTTACCCCCATTAATGGGACGGAACGAATATGGCGTATTTCTCACTACGTTTCACCCTATCCCAGAAATGGTTACTCAAGGTTATCGCGCTTCCTTGGTTGGTAAGCATGAGTTTAAATACAACGGCGAACCAATGGAAGTCAGAGTCCTAGACGTTAAAGTATTGCCTGAAGGTCTGGGAAGCTACCTACACGCTAAGAAGTTGGGCATGGTTCCAGACAAGGGTTATACAGTCCTGATCGACATTGGTGGCGGTACTTGGATCAGTAGGCTTTTCAATGAAGATGGGGACATTATCGGCTCAACAGTAAATGAAAAGGGCGGTGCTTTTGCCTTAGCTCAGAACATTGCTTTTGATGGAAGACTGAGAGCAGCTTTACCCAGTAGACCACTGCCATCTATGATCATGGACGGTCTTGCCAACGGTACTCTACATTACGGCAGCTTACCAGTTACCTGGAAAGACTATTACATGGAATATCTAAAGCCTTGGTTTTCTAGCATTTTGGCAGAAGTTCAAGCCGAATATGCCCCGTATTTTGGCTACATTACTCGCTTTATTCTGACGGGCGGATCAAGCCTATTAGTTAAAGACTTGGTTGCTGATACTCCAATGTTTCTGTCTATGCCAGATCCTCGCTATGCTAACCTTTTGGGCATCTTAGAAAATAATGAGGACATCGTAAATGCCCAAACAGAACAAGCGATACAGGTTTGATCTAGGAGAGCAGGAATATAACTTATTAGACAGGTATAGACAGATCTTAGGACTGCGATCGCATACTGAAGCGTTAAGAGTCCTGATAAACAGTTATGTACCAATAGCGATAAATAACCATCAGAGAGCTATTGGCTTCACTCCAGACCTTCTAAGCAACCCTAGTTTACCTAACCAACCTACAGAGCAGGTTAATCCCCCTGAGATAACGCCAGAAAGTTCTCAACCTCCTGAGACACCCCCGGAAAACTCTTCAGAGCCTCCAAAAATGTTTCTAGGGCTACCAGAACCTACAACTAAACCATCTGTACAGCCCTCACAGATGCCTTTACAAGCCGATCAGATATTTGGGGATCTGATGAGAAGACTAAGCTAAACCTAAATAGCCCAGATGTCTTAGCCCGTCTGGGTTCTACCTTCCCAAAACAATGAAACTGAACATTAACCTAATACGCCACAGGAAGAACAAACCGCTTAACTTAGTTAATGACTTTTCAAAAATAGCCCTATTCTCTGCATTACTTCTCGCTTTAAGTGTCACCTCAATAGTAATAAGTAATGGGCAGAGTTATCAGCCATCAACTACAGAAAATAACTCTCAATAGTCTACTAGAAGCTATTACCTTAAACCTCACAGTTGCCAGTTGATCGGCAATGTTTAAAGCCTGTCAAATAATGAGGCGTTTATATGGCAAATAAACAGAAAAATAATGAAGTTTTAGAAAACCAACAAGACCAAAACAGTAAGACTAGCAATGGAAAACTTAACAAACAAGGCAAAGGTAAAAAGAAAGGTCTGACTGATGAACAACTGCAAGAAATAGATCTAGGTCAGAAGTTAGCATGGGGTTCATTAACTTTTATCTGCCTAGCAATATTTCTAGCTGTTGGCTGGAAAGTTTATCAAAGCTATCGAGGTAGTCAACCTAGTTTACCTCAGCCTACTCAACAGACAGATCAGCCGGAACAAACTAAACCTAAGCGCGATAAGCCAGTATTAAACCCAAAAGCTAAAGCCACACCAAAACCTAAACCAGATGTGGAATATTACCAAGTTGAGCCATTTATCCCATACATCGGCTATACGGACACCTGCAAAAAGATCATCAAGTTTAAGGCTCCATCCGGGCGTTTGGCTACTATCTGCGTATTTCAGCCCCCGAATGACTGGGTTTTAGGTGGTGGGTTGCCTGAAGAGGAGTACACAGCAGAGCCGGGAACAGCACTGTACAAAGCTTTTAAGATAATGGAAGAAAAATATGGTAAACCCCAATAAGAAAAACCAAGACGGGACAAATGTAGATCAGGTAGTCCAGATCCGCTACAAAGATGAATACTCAGGCACAGAGGTATCTAGACAGCTACACCTACCTGGTGAAATACCAGAAGAGGAAGAAGAGGAAGATCCGCAAGAACTACTACAACAGGCTTTTAGATCAGATCTAAATGTACCGCCTACAGTTTTTGACTATGTACAAGACGCGGTTGTATGGACTTGTACCAGTGCCTTTATCAGTCGTTGTGCTTATTTAGCGATCGCCTACATACCAGCCGTTTCGGGAAAGCTTTTAATACCTATTTTGTTTATCGGTGGTTTTGCTATTTTGGTCATTTTGTATCTGGTTTTAATAGCTGGTGAACAGGTCGGATCTACACTCTACGCTTATCGACTTTGCTTAATAGCCACTGGTATTTTATTCGCCATTTTGTAACCATTTAGTAAATAGGAAATAGCCCCAGATGAACTTAGTAGAACTAGGTATTAGATCAGTCCTAAATAAACATTTTGCAGGTCTAAGCCTAGTTGTTTCTCTAGGTTTTCTTGGCTTGTCAGTGAATGAAAAAGAACCATTTAAAACTACTTATACTTCCTTAGCTGGCATCTCAGCGGCTTCTGGCTACGTACAGAGAAAAAGACAGCAAAAACTCAGAGAACAGCTTGAGGGTTACGGTTTAGACAACAATACTATTGATGCTTATATTGTCGCATCACAGCGTAAAAACCCATTTGGCATAAACCCCAGTAGACCTTTAACGGCTGGACAACTACCGACAAAAATAAAACTAAATGACAGACAAAAAGCACTTTTAGAAGCTAATAAACATTTTGCATCTTTACAACTTCCACCACCAAGGGTTAAGCCTACCCCAATGGAAATGCAGATGATGATGCAGCAGCAAGCACCACAGCCTGTTTACAGAGATGCTTTTAACTTTGATGTATTCAGACAAGATCCTGACCAGTTTCCACATATTTTAATAGTCGGTGCTACTGGGGATGGTAAAAGTACACTGGCTGAATATTTAGGCTTATTAATGTCAGGAAATGGCGGTAAACGTTACGCTATTGCTCCTCACACTAAGCCGGATGACTGGCAAGGTTTTGATGGTGTTTTTGGTGGTGGTAGGTATTACGGAGATGAGAAAGATCCAGAGGTTAGCTATGAAGATATTGTCAACTATCGGTTAGATAAACCGCCTACTGTTTCACAAGTCTTAAAAGCCATTTATGCAGAAATGGATCGGCGCTATAAACTACGCGATCAAGGCATAGAAGACTATGAGCAGCATGAATGGTTCATTGACGAAATACCCGCTATTTCTTCTGCCTTGAAAAAGCTTTTAGCTCACGTAATGGAAAAGCTTATTTTAGAGGCAAGAAAAGTAAAAATAAGACTTTGGCTATTAGCTCAAGGTCAGACGGTTAAGCTTTTAGGTATCGAAGGTAAGGGAGAGATCAGAGAGTCTTTAACATATATTCGTTTAGGTTCATTTGCTAAACAATATGCTAAAGAGTTGATGAAAAGTAATGACATTAACCCTGAGTTTTACCAACGTCTACTAGAGGAAAGATGGGCGTGTATGGTGGAAGAAAACTATGCTCAAAGACCACCTTATCAACTAATGAAAGAGGCTATTACACAGTTTTCTAAGACTCGCTTAGACTGGAGATCTAAAGCTCAAAATAGCCTAGTAAGTGGTACAGCTAAGAGCCTACAAAGCATTAGAAATAGCACCCAAAAAGTAGCCAGATTAAAAACACAAAAAGAGCCTGTTAGTTCCGAGTCTTTGGGAGCCTCGTCCGATAATACTATAGTATTACAGAATAACTTAAACTCTGAAACCATTACCAATACTACGTTACAGGAGTTACCATCCTCAGTTATTGCAGACAGACTAAGCAATGTGATGAATAACTCAGTAACTAATAACAGTAACGCTGATAACTCAAGGCTTGTAGCTGTTGAGTCTGATAACGATGATGGCTCTGAGAATGATTCTTATATT
The DNA here is from genome assembly GCF_041929135.1 of Floridaenema fluviatile BLCC-F154. Classification (NCBI taxonomy): domain Bacteria; kingdom Bacillati; phylum Cyanobacteriota; class Cyanophyceae; order Aerosakkonematales; family Aerosakkonemataceae; genus Floridanema; species Floridanema fluviatile. The sequence continues at coordinate 197,687 of NZ_JBHFNS010000087.1, forward strand.
TCCGATCGCTCAGTTATTTCTGATAATCCTGACAATATTGCGTTGACAAATAATAAAAATGACGGAGTTGGATCTAGCATTTCGGATGTTAACAAAGTTCACTTTACAAATATTCCTGCTGAGTCTGATAGTAGAACTGTTAATGATAGTGTTTTAGGTTCTGAAGAGACTATAGAGGCTTTCGGGAAAAGTTGGACTAAGACAGAACTTAAACAAGTAGCCTTAGATGCGATCGCTAAAGGTGAGAAACGAGGCGAGATAATAAAAAATATCTGGAAAATGGGAGGCAAGAAATATAAAGAAGGTTGCAACATTTGGAATATGTTAGAACTACCTGAAACTTAATAACAGGGAGTAACAAAATAATGGAAAAAGAAAAAGACAAGTCTACCTGTTCATTTAGGATAGATAAAGATCTCAATGACTGGTTACTGGACTATCAAGAGGTAACTGGAAAAAGTAAAACAGATGTCATCATAGAGGCTCTAGTAACTTACCGCCTGTTAACTGTAAACGGCTTTAAAGTTCAAACCTGATAGATAGTAATAACACTGACCAAAAGCTGTGTAATACTGACCATTACAATAAATGACCAAATACCACGATATTTTGACCAAATATTGACCAATGACGTTATAATGGTGATGGATAGCGGCACGATGACCTTTTATTGCCGAGAATACAACAGTCAGACTGAGCAAAGGCTTTCAGACTTTCTGATGTATTCGATGACGCTTAAAAGCGAGTGCTGCTTTAAAAATGCAGATATCACTAGTTAACCTGTGATATTAACCCAAGCTCAGAAATACTAGGTAATAGTAGCAATAACCTAAAAACTATTATCTATGGACACTGAAAACCAAAATATTGAAAGTACACAAACTGAAGAGGCGATCGAGAATAGCCAACAGACTCAGCCTGATAGCCAAGAAAATAAGCCTGCTGAGAAACAAACCCAAGATCTAACTGAGATACTATCTACCAAGCTGACAGAACTAATAATACCTTTGGCAGCTAGACTGGAAACTTTAGAGAAAAACAACTCAGCACCTAAGCAACCTGAGAAGAAACCAGAGCAGTCGAAAGAAGACAAACAGGACACTAAAGAAGCTTTGGTTAAGACTTTAGAGAACCGCTTGAGAAACTTAGAAACTGAGCTAAATAAAGCCAAAGAAGAGCAGAAACGTAGAGATGCTGAGGCTGTATCAATGAGGTTTGACAATACCCTGCTGACTGCCTTAGACAAGCAACCTGTACTGCATAAACCAGTAGTTATCGAGTTACTAAGCAACAGGTTTAAAAATAATGCTTTGGAGAAAGACGGAAGTTTCTATACTGCTGACGGGCAAACTCTACAAGAAGCGGTAGATGCTTTTTTAACTACCGAAGCTGGTAAACATTTCCTACCTGCTCAGTCTTTACCTAATGGCACTGGTACGCCTGCACCCAACAAAAATAAACCAGGTCAGCAGAAGATAACCACTGCTGAGGCTTTACGTCAAGCATTTTTAAGCAACTTCTAAACCTATACCCAGTAACATTTGAGTCTAGTTAACTGCCTTAAAATAGGGCAGTTTTTTATTTTACTTGTATACATAACTGGTCAACCAGTACAAAATAATGTATAGTACAAAGACAGCCTTAGACAAGGCTAGTTAACTATCTAAGATAACTAGTGTAAATATAGTGGAAACTAAGCCATCAAAGGACTTAAACCATGAGATATGATGCAATGGTCTTTACTCAACTAAACCATGTCATCTCAAACAACAGTTTTAAAACTAGTTACCTCTGTCTCCAAAAAGCATTAAAAGACTATAAACAAGCTGGTTACACGCTTTTTATCGGGAAACTTACCACAACTAAAGCGGCGCTGTATCAAGAGGTTATCAGAGTACTTGCTGACTATTCTGCCCACAGAAAAATAATAAAAACTCTGTTGGATGTTTTACCCGATGTTACAGAGGAGACTTACACCGAATGGCAAGAAAGAATAAATAAGGTAGAGCAGTCATATTTAGACAGAGAAAGAAAAGAGGCTGAACTAAGACAGGGTAGGCGCTACACTTGGGAAGATAGGATAACTTACGAATGGCGCGACCTCAGAAATAAAGGTATTAGTCAAGAGCAGACATATAATATTCTGAAAGAAAAATATTACCCAGAGTTGTTGGGTGATGACGACAACCCACTAAACGCGCTCAAGTGTATTTCTTACCTTTATATGGGAAATCAGGTAGCATAAGCGATCGCAGGTTCACTAGTTGACTAGCTAGTAAGACATACTAAGCAAATATACTCAACTTTTTGAAACCATGTTTAACTGGTTGACATAACTAGTCAACTAGTGCATAATAAGAAGTATAGAGAACAGGGCAGCGCCACACAGCCCACCAAGACATTAACCAAGGAACTACAGCAATGACTACTCAAGAACTACTTGTTAACGAACTCGGATCAGCAGCTAATAGCCACAACTACAGAAGACTTCAAAAGGCTTTAAAAGCTTACAGACAAGCGGGTTACAGAGTATCAGTCAAACTCAACAGCAAAAAGTTCATCCTAGAAGAAGAAGCTATCCGCCTGTATAACGACTTTTGGTATTTCGGAGATAGACAGCAAAAACAAGAAACCTCATCTGATGACCAGTACACCCAATGGTATGAAGAGTTAAAACGTCAGCAGGCAGAACAGCAAGCGAGATACCAAGCTGAACAAGCAAGAAAGGAAGCTGAACAGCAAGCGGCACAAGCTAAGGCAAGTAAGTCTGCTCAGGAATACGATCGCTACTTCGGCATTATTACATCAGAATGGGGCATCTTATCGATCGCTGGTATGACCTGGAAAGAGATTTATAGAAAGCTTTCTAAAAAGTATCACCCCGATGTTACCAACCATCCTACAGAAGCCATGCAAGCTTTAAACAACATAGCAGAAGCGCGTAAAGTCAACTACCAAGTTTACTGCTATTAATCCCAGTAAAGGCTACTAAATACTAGTTAACCAGTAGCCTTAACTAGTTCTCAGTCCATAAGTACAAGTACTCAAAGGTAATAAGATGGATGAACTGATCAGACAGTTTCTAGCCGCAATACAGCCTAAGCCTATTTACACTAACGATCTTCACGTCACCTACAAAACCTTACTGCATCGAAAGGACTTCGGCATAACTGATGACTTCCCCATTTACCTAACCCTGGAACGAGTACCCAGAGATGATCTTCGGTTTGTAGAGATCAAGCGAATAGGCGAAAAGTACAAAGTTTTCCTTAGATAACTAGTTGACATAGTAGGTTAACTATTACGAGCATTGAACCATAACCAAGACATAGGACACAGCCAAAATGCACATCATATCTTGGATAGACAACAGACCAGTTAAAGAGCAGTTACGTCAGAATATTTGGGTAACAGGTCAGACAGGAAGCGGTAAAACTCTGCTATTAACCACACTTAAGGCGCTCAAAGTGGAGTTAGAACCTGAGACAGCGTTCACAGGCACTATAGATGTAGCTTACGATATCTTACGCGATCGCATGATTCACGGCGTTAGGAACGGTAGATCATTCCTATTGATGCTAGACGACTTTAACAGTCACTTCATCAGTAAAGATGACCTGAGACATCTGAAAACCATTCTTAATGTTGGCTACCAATACAATATTTTTGTCTGGGGAGCCTCCCAGTGTAGCTCAGTAAATACTTTAGGCATAGCCAGTTACGCAGATAGTCATTTTCACCACGTTAAGCTATAGCATCTGTTACGCAGGTTGACCTACTTTGTTAAGTATAAAGTAACCAAGACTTACCAAGACATTAACCAAGGACTAGAACCATAATGGATCAAGTAAACGTACTGACTCAACAGGGTATTACTTACTTTCAGCACTCCCAGAGTCAAGCTGTAGGGGTTGACGTAAAAGGCTTAAGCATCCTTGCTGGTGTACCCCTAGCGGTTATCGTTAGGCTGTTAGATAGTCTCTTAGGTATCTCTGATACCCCAGTGCCAGCGACATTAAAGCGACTAGAAGGCAAAGTTTTTAACAAGTCTGTGGCAGTTATACCCCGAACAGCCGTAGTGGACAGTACAGCTGCGATCGATATACTAGAATACTTTGCTTTTGAGAACAGGCAATACAGAAACCAACAGGCATTAAGTGCGTATTGTGACTTTAAGACTATCGGACTACGCGATCGCATCACCTACATGATCCGGCGCTTAAAGGCTGAGGCTAAAGGCGGTTAGGCGATCACCTGTTCTATTCTGGTGTTGACCTAATAATGACCAAATAGCATCTGATAAGTATCTATGCTTGCCAGGTGTTTCTTTTGGCTATTGCTAGACTAAACAGTTTAGTTTTCAGGTTTTAATTGCTGACGATGATGCGATCACTCTTAAATATTTTGGTAGTCCCTTGTTTTTGCCTCATTATACTACGTCCATAAAAGCTTGGGCTTTGCTTTACCTCCTGTGGACTACAGCTTGGTATGGTGAAACGTCCAACCAAGTATTTCTCCTTACTAGATACTTACTAAGGCAAGGACGGTGCGAAATCGATCCATTTACTATGGGTATATAGTATTCTTGGAAATGAGGAAAATGACTGAATTACAAGTTTGGTACACTCACCCAGTCATTTGCTCAACTTATTAAATTATTGCCTATCTAAGGCAGGAGTCTATTTAATGAAAACAATGGCGTTACCCCCCGGTATGACCTTTCTCGTAGACTGGCTTAAGGCAGACTACTCAGATCTACTGGCAGATTTGTCACCGAAGGATGTAAACGTAATAACCCAACAAATGCGTTGGGATTACTTTCAACTCCGGTGGCGATGCCCCAGAAAAGTAAACGGAATAAATATCTACCATAAGGTAGAAGACAAACCCCTTCTAGAAAGGGTGTTACTTCCCTACAAACAATAAGGAGAACGGAAAATAGGTAAATAGGTTCCACTCACCTGTTTTAGAGATAGCTTGATAGCCGCAACTATCAGGCTTTCCTTATATCAGGTAGTAGGATTAGCTTGACTGGTTTTACTAAGTTTCTTCTTAGAGTTTCAGTCCCCTACCGGGGATAGGGGCTAATATCAAGCCAAACACCACCTATTAACTACGATGTCTAATGACATAAATGTAGTTACTAGGGTTTAAACCCGCCTGTTTAGGTTTTCAAGGTGGTAACTGGTGTAGAGTTATTCAGTGCAAAAAACCAAGAAGTCTTATCTGCAACAGAATAACTGGTATGCAGTTATTTCTTTATTATGTTACCCCAAGTAAGGTATTTTGTCACAAAAATATGGGGGTATTTTGTCACAAAAACCCTAAGCGCATCAATACCTTATTTATAGACGCATTCCATTGTTAAGTCTGTTTGGTGAGAGTGATTGTAGGCGATCGCCTGATGCGATACGAGGCGACTTCATGAAGTTATGTTAAAACTAATTGACTTATTGGGTAGCCTTATGTAATTGTTGAATGTCTAAGGAATACCTATCAGGTATTGAAAGATTCTGTTCCAAATAAGTCGTCTACATGACTTAACGAAATACCCCTGTAAGGGCTGAATTGGATATTTTATTGCAAATAGGTCTACACGATCTGATCGCTTTCCCTGTATAGGGCTAGATATTAAACTTTACTAAACCACCAAGTATACAAAGGTGGTTTTAGTTTTCTCTGTTTCTGCTACGTACATCAAAAGTACGGACACTAAGTATATAGTATAAAGTTTTTAGGCTATCGCCTGTCTTATCCTGACATTTGACCAAATACTGACCAAAGTTACCCAAATACTGACCCAATAAAACCAGGGGACGGACTCAGCCCTTACTAGGCAAGCTTAGGTAAATATTTATTAAGTTTTAGATTTCTGGTAGCTTCACCTGTCTGTCAGGACTCCAGTAGTATTCCCTCAACATTTGGGTTGAAGTGCCACAAAGCATAGCTATAGTTTGCATATCCACTCCCTTCCTTAACATCAGTGTGATGAAGGTATGTCTGACATTGTAGAGAGGTAAATATTGGCTAACCTTGCCTTCTGTTACTAGTTGTTTAACTACTTTTCTCCAGCACCTATTAGTGAAGTTATGCAGGTTAATGTAAGTGCCTGTAGGACTGGGGAATATAAGGGAGTTAGGGAAATAAGTATGATTAGTTTTTCTCCTTTCCAAAAACTCTTCTAGCTGACTGTTTATCGGAAAGTTTCTAATAACATCTGTTTTACTTCCCTTTAGTACTCCATTACTATAGGCTTTACTAAAGGTTATTTTGTCTTGTTTAATGTCATTCCAAGTTAAAGCGATCGCATCTTCAGGTCTACATCCCGTAAGAAATAGGAACTCAATAAAGTCAGCATAATGACTATGTTTAAACCTTGATTCTTTTGGGGTATAGGTATCACTTCTGAAGGCTTTTATTATTATTGGTATTTCTTCAGCAGTAAAACACTCTGGTTTCTTATTTTTATTCTTTTGTCTTGGTAATTGCTCTAATAAGTCTGTGAATGGGTTATTAGTTAAAGTCTTACTTTTAACTGCCCAATTACCACAAGCTTTTAAGTGAGTAAAGACCTTTTGAAGTGTTCCGGCACTATAATGATTTAAAAGGATATCCCCTAAGAGGTGAACGTTATCAAGCTTTAACTGTTCTGTAGTGAGTTTACTTAAAGCATTCCTTACTCTTGAGTAATCCTGTTTAATAGTAGTTTCTTCTACCCTGCCCTTTTGCCTTTCTTCAAATTGGTTCCATAACTCTAATAGGTTGGGAACTTTTTTTGAAGTAACGATAGAGGGTACTTCTTTCTTAATACAGTACTTAGATAGTTTGGTATCCGAATAATCAAATAACCCAGCAGCTATATCATGTTTAATCTGTGCTGCTATACTTTCAGCTTTAGCTAGATGTGCTGGATTGTTATAGTTGCCTCGATAAATAGGGTTAGCTCTGTACTTAACCCCGTTAATAACGAACTGAATTCTAATACACCCTTCGCTATCAACAGGTTTTATTTGTGGTGGCTTTGACTGGTACATTTTACCCTGTTTCTTACCCAAATCAGTTGATTTGGGAAGAGGGCATCATTGAAAACCCTTGTCATATCTACGTTTTATGTGATAAAATACGGGACTCATAAGCCTGGGGTCGTTGGTTCAAATCCGACCTGAGCCATTTTAAAAAATAGATATATTAGGGGTTTGGTAAAAAATCTTCGTCAAGAGTTTGTTCGGGAGTAAAAGGTGACTCGCTAGGAAAGATATGGAGAGGTAATTCAGTTTCGTCTGCGGCTTCCTTTCTGGCATTTTGATAGCACTTATCGAATACCTCTGCCAAATAATTACGCAAACTTGGGCTATCTTCAAATGCTTCTATCAAGCGTCGTCGGTGTTCTCTAATGGTATATTTCCAACTTCCCGATCGCTTTTCTGGTTGATATTTGTACTTCAAAAGGTGCATTAAAAGCACGATTAAATTACTGCGAACAGCCTGTTTTTGGCTTTTGCCCATATCCTCAATTTCTTCGATTAAGTTGGCTATATCTATCTCGGCTAACTTGCCTTCCCGCAGTAGCCTAAGAGTTTCTTCAATCCATAAGTAAAAATCGCGATCGTAAAGACTTGGTGTATTACTTGCTATTGTTTGGGCTGATTCCATTTTTTTTAATTGCTAACTACTGTTCGGGTAAGAAATCTTCGTTAAGAGTTTGTTCGGGAGTAAAAGGTGATTCGCTAGGAAAGATATTGAGAGGTAATTCAGTTTCCTGTGCTGCTTGTTTTCTAGCTTTCTGATACGCTCGATCAAAAATTTCTTTAAAATATTCTTTCAGACTAGGGCTTTCCTCAAAAGCTTCTTGCAAACGAATCCGATGTTCAATAATCGTACTTCGCCAACTTTTAGAACGTTTCTCTGGCTGATATTTGTACTTCAAAAGGTGCATTAAAAGAACTCGAAGATTACTGAGTAATGCCCGCTTTTGACTCCCACTCATATCTTCAACTTCTTCTATTAGGTGTTGTAGGTCAATTTCTGCCAACTTTCCCTCTCGTAAAAGTTTGGCTGTTTCTTGTGCCCATAAACAAAAATCGCGATCGTAAAGATTGAAAGTTTGAGAGTCTGATTGAGATATCGTCATACAAATGTTTTTTAATTTTGCCAAAGCTTGCAGGTGTTTGGGCTTTCCATTAAAAAGTGTCAAACGGCGACTGTGGCAATTTCTTCGGGGGTGAGGTGAGAGTGTAATACTTCACCGTCGCGGAACCAAACTATGCGCTTGGTTTGTTTTGCTACTTCTGGTTCATGAGTTACCATGACGACTGTAATCCCACTTTCATTTAATTCTGTAAAAATATCCATTACTTCTTGGGTAGTTTTAGAATCTAATGCGCCTGTGGGTTCGTCTGCTAATAATAATACTGGGCGGTTGACTATGGCGCGTGCGATCGCCACCCGCTGTTGTTGCCCCCCAGAAAGTTGATTTGGTTTATTATTTAATCTTTGGGCTAATCCCACTTTGGTAAGTGCTTCCACCGCCCGTTCTTTTCTTTCTCCCCCTGGAACACCTGCATAAACCATTGGTAACATGACATTTTCCATTGCAGTTAATTGGGGTAAAAGATGGAATTGTTGAAAGACAAATCCCAATTTTTGATTGCGAATTTTGGCTAATTCTGCATCTGGTAATTGGGAAACATCGACTCGATCTAAATAATAGTTACCGGAGGAAGGGCGATCGAGACAACCGATAATATTCATTGCTGTAGATTTACCCGATCCAGAAGCACCCATAATTGAGCAATATTCACCTTCTTCAACTACTAAATTAACTTCTTGTAGTGCTTTTACTTCTGTATCACCACTACCGTAAACTTTGCTAATGTCTTCTAATCTAATAATTATTGATTTGAGCATATTTGATTTTTCCTAATTTACCGAATTAAATCTTTGAGTTTGTAGGGGCGGGTTTAGCAGATGAATCTGTACTCACAACAGAAGAATTAACCACAAAACCCGCCCTTACAGAATTTGTCGGGGGCGGGTTTTGTTGAGATATTGTCTGTGGGTGACAAAGATTATCTGCTAAACCCGCCCCTACATAATTACATTATTGTTTTCCCAGTTCCCAATCTATGCGCTTCTCAAAGCTACAATTGGATCTAATTTGGCGGCGCGTTGTGCGGGAACTACTCCGAAGAATAAACCGATACCACCGGAAATTCCTACAGCTAGGACGATCGCAACTGGTGAAATTCCTGCTTTTAAAGGAGTTAAAGCACCAACTAAAGCGACTCCACCAACTCCAATTACAGTTCCGACAATCCCACCAGCAGCAGAGAGAATTATTGCTTCAATCATGAATTGAATTAAGATATCTTGCTGCGTTGCACCGATCGCTTTTCTCAAGCCAATTTCCTGAGTTCTTTCTGTCACTGACACTAACATAATATTCATTACGCCAATTCCGCCGACGAATAGAGAAATTCCGGCGATCGCAGCTAACATTAAAGTCAAAGCGCCTGTAATTGTTCCGACAATTTGCAAAACATCTCTTTGAGTTCTGACCGTAAAATCATCTTCTGTGGTAATTTTATGGCGCAATCTTAACAAATTACTGATTTGAAATTGAGCCGCACCAATACTATTAGCATCTCGCGCCGAAACCGCAATAAAATCTATTTCAGTCCCGTAAGGAGAAGTTCTTCCTCTGAGGCGATTAGCCATTGTAGTGATCGGAATAAAAATTGTATCATCCTGGTTACTTCCCAAGAAAGAACCCTTTGATTCCATCACCCCAATTACTAAAAAGCTGAGATTTCTAATTCTCACTTTTTCACCAATGGGGTTTTGATTACCAAAAAGTTTACCAACTACATCAGATCCCAGGATCGCTACTTGGTTGTTACTCTTCAAATCTTGATCGCTGAAAAATCTACCTCTAGCTAAATCAAAACTGCGAACTGGTAAAAATTCTGGGGTAACACCGATAATTTGAGTGTTGGTATTTCTATTACTATAAACTACTGGTTGACGGCTTTGAATTTGTGGCGCTACGTCTGTCACCGAGGGTACTTGACGTGCGATCGCTTTCGCATCATCTAAGATCAAAGTTTTGGGAATATCCCGGTTTCTTTGAGCATTTTGATTACCAGGGATGATAAACAAAACATTTGGACCCAGGGATTCAAACTGTTCTGATGCTAACCTTTGCGCCCCTTGCCCAATTCCCACCATAGCAATTACCGACGCATTACCAATGATGATACCCAACATCGTTAAAGTGCTACGCAATTTGTTTGCAACTAAAGTAGTAGTTGCCATTTTTACGCTTTCAACAATATCCATTTTTCCAGTTAATTACTAACAAAGCTTATTCCAAAAATGTTTTCCCGAATTAGGTAGGGACAGAGCATAATTAATCTTTGGATTGGGATGAGTATCTCTCATCTCTTGTGTCCCTACGGTTGAATTTTTTTCCGATCTTTGGGCAAATCAATATAGATTTGTTCGCCTTCTTTCAAACCTTCTAAAACTTGAGTTTGGTCTTCTATTGTGGAACCAATAGTTACCGGACGAAATACTGATTTGTTCCTTTCACCTGGTAATAAAACCCCGGTTTGTCCGTTTTCGGTAACGATCGCCACCGTCGGCACCATTAAAGCACCGCTAACCTGTTTTCCTAGAAAAGTTAAATCCACATTCATTCCCGATTTTAACTCTTCCAACCCAGTAACTAATTCCACTCTTACTTGGAAAGAAGTAACATTTTGATCGACAATTGCTTCGGGAGCAATTAAGCGCACTTTCCCCTTAAATACTCGATCGGGATAAGCATCGGCGACAATTTCTACATCTTGTCCTTGTTTAATATTCCCAATATCAACTTCAGGAACTTTGGCGAGAATTTCTAAACCACGAGCGATCGCTACCACCGAAGTAGAAGTTGCTGAAGCACTAGTAGAAGCCGTAGTTGTTGGCGTAACAAAAGCCCCAATAGTTGCGTATCTTTGAGTAACAATTCCTTCAAAAGGAGCGCGAATAATCGTATCACTTAATTGCACTTGCATTTGTTTAACTCTCGCTTCCGCTTCTTTGACTCCGGCTTCAGCTTGAGCAATATCTTCGGGGCGAGAACCTGCTATTAACAAATCTAAGGCTTTTTGTGCTTCTCTCACCGCTGCTTGTCTTTGAGCAATTACTTCCGGGCGAGTACCTTTTTGCAACAAATCTAAAGCTTCTTCTGCTTCTTGAACCGCTGCTTGTTTTTGAGCAATTTCTGCGGGAGAAATCCCATTTTTTAATTGTATTAATCGGCGTTTTGCTTCTTCTAAATTCGCTGTTGCACTGCGATATTCAGAAGTAACTTCTTGCAAGCGATCGTTAGAAATAGCCCCTTGACTAGCTAAACTTTGATTAGCTTTTAAACGTTGTCTGGCTAAATCTAACCTAGCTTGGGCGGCTTGAACTTGCGCTTGAGTTTGAGCAATTTGTTGAGGATTACCAGTTTGCACTGCGGTTAACTGGGCTTTAGCTTGATCTAAACGAAATCTTGCTTGGGCAATTTCTTCTGGGCGACTTCCGGCTCTAGCTTCGGCTAACTGGGCTTGGGCTTGTGATAATCTGGCTCTAGCTTGGGAAATCTCTTCCGGGCGATTTCCGGCGCGAATTTCGGCTAACTGGGCTTGGGCTTTGGCTAATGCTGCTTTCGCTTGCGCTAGTTGCGCTTGAATGTCCGCATTATCCATTTTGGCAATGATATCGCCTGCTTTTACTTCGTCGCCTTGTTCAACCATTAACTCAGAAATTCTTCCCGCAGTTTTTGGGCTGAGGTTAACTGTTTGAATTGGCACTACTGTACCGCTGGCTGTAATTCGCAGGGTAATTGTCTTGGCTTCAACAGGGACAGTTACTTGCGCCACATCAGTTCGCGGCGTTACTCGGTTGACTACGACGTAAGTACCAGCTGAAACACTTAATAGTCCAGCAGCGATTAACCCGGCAATCCAAGGGGTGCGTTGGTCAGATTTTTTACCAATAAAAGGAAGTTGCATGATTGGGAAATTATGTAATCGGAACGGTGAGGGATAGGGGAATTACTCAGACAATAAATATAAGCTCAGAACAGTACAGAGATTTGAGTGTAGGTTTTATCAATGGTTTGATTTTCATCTTTAACCTTAATCCCGATCTCAGGTAAGTATATCGGTTGGTTTGACTGAAAAATATACATAAGTGGTCAGTTTAGTTTACTCTTCTTAATGGTAACGAGTTTTCGCGATCGAGCAGGATCGGTTAATTGGGTATTGCTTGGCAGAGAAATGCGATTCTGACTCTACATAAGTTAAAGACACCAGCAACTTAATTCCGGTTCACAATCAATAAATCCGCTTAGAGATCGAGAAAGTTAACTGGCTAGCCGAACTTGTCCGAAATAATGAGGTAGAGTATCGTTAAACTAAACTGACGACATCTTCTGACTTCGAGGCTGTACTGTGCCAACCAAACGTAAACCTTGGTTTCATCTTTTGTTCATCTTCGGGATTTGGAGCGTGGCTGCACCAGCTTTTGGACAGGCGCTTGTTCCCCATGCACTCCAACTCAACACATCGCAGTTGGAGCAGCAAGGGTTAAGCCTAGCACAAGAAGCTGCTCAGTTGGCGCAATTCCAACAGTATGAATTAGCTTTAACCCGTGCCCAATTAGCAACACAGCTTTCCCCAAAAAGTTACCAAGCTTGGTTTCTCCTGGGTGGATTGTATGTGCAGAATAATCAATTAGACAAAGCTATTGCGGCGCTTAAAAAAGCTCAGGCTTTAAAACCTGACGAAGCTGCTATTTTCTTTGCGATGGGTTCGGCATACTTTCAACAGGAAAAGTATGATGCGGCGCTGGCGGCTTTAAAAGGTGGCTTGAAGCTTAAACCCAATTCTCCCGAAGCTTTGTTTGATTTGGGAAATACTTATTACAAGTTAAATCAATTTCCCCAAGCTTTAGACAGCTACGAAAAAGCTGTGAAAGCTGATGCTAAATTCTGGCCTGCAATTAACAACATTGGTCTGATTAAATATGAACAGGGTAATGTCGATGCGGCGATTACGCAATGGCAAAAAGCTCTAACTATTGAAAAGGATGGCGTAGAACCTAAGTTAGCGATCGCAGTCGCTCTCTACACCAAAGGCGATCGAGAAAAGGCTTTAACCTTGGGAGAAGCTGCGATTAAAAGTGACGATCGCTATGCTGATATCGACTTTTTAAAGCAAAATCTTTGGGGTACTCGCTTAATTAGCGACACACAAAAATTCCTCGCTACCCCCAGAATGCAAGCCACGATCGCCCAAGGTTCTCAACCTTCTCAACCTCAAGCAGCACCGCGTTAGGGGCAGGGGTGCAGGGGGGGCAGGGGTGCAGGGGGGGAATTAGATTTTATCTATACCCTTTACCCTTTCTTCCCTACTCCCTACTCCCTAATCCCGTTCAAATGCCAAAAAAGCTTAACTTTACATTATAATTTATTCGCTCAGTTTCAGTAAACTTATTGCTGAAAAGACCATAAAGTAGTACATAAGTACTTGTAAGACCTAAATTAGAATCGCGTTAAAGATGAATCAACCCCGAAAAAATAGCTCTAATTCTCTGCTTGCTCCCCTACCGCTCTGCCTACCTACCCCCTGCCTGCTGCCTGCCTGTGCAAGGAATAGCTCAGGTAGGCTAGTGTGAGAGTGTCTGCGGTATTGAATTAAGTTATGTTTTTAGTCTTTAGGCAGCAGAGCCATGATTTGATCTACGAATTGTTGATGATCGACTACAGGTTTAGAGATATAGCCATCGGCACCGCTTTGTTTGAGGAAGTTTTCCCGATCGCCCTCCATCGCATGAGCCGTTACCAAAATCACAGGCAAATTGGCAGTTTGCGGATCGGCTTTCAACATTTGGGTAATTTTAATCCCATCCACAGATTTACCTTGGTAACTACTGTGTTGTAGAGAAACATCCATCAAAATTAAGTCAGCTTGACCAGTCTGGGCAATTTTCATTACTTCTTCTACATCTTCAGTACCCTTAACTTCTAAACCACCCCGCTTAGTAAGAATCTTCGAGAAAACACGAAGGTTAATTGGATCATCTTCAACTATTAGAACAGTTTTCATTTTAGTTTCCCTTTCCCTAAATTCAGAATAAGACAGTATTGGCTATGCCGATTGATACTACTGTAAAAATTGCTGGTTTCGCGCCCATAGATTATTTTTTCGTCAACATTAAGGAACATTAACTCATGGCAAAACAGTTAAACATACTCTCTTCAGGACAGATTATCACTACTGCTCTGCATACAGAGATGCAACGGTCTTATCTTGAATATGCCATGAGTGTGATTGTCGGGCGAGCTTTACCAGATGTCCGCGATGGGTTGAAACCCGTACATCGACGCATTTTGTATGCGATGCACGAATTGGGATTAACACCCGATCGACCTTATCGGAAGTGTGCCCGTGTGGTTGGAGATGTTTTAGGTAAATACCACCCTCACGGCGACCAAGCAGTTTATGATGCTTTGGTGCGAATGGTGCAGGATTTTTCCTGTCGTTATCCGTTATTGTCAGGTCATGGCAATTTTGGTTCAGTAGATAATGATCCTCCAGCGGCGATGCGTTATACAGAAACACGCCTCGCACCAATTAGTCATGAGGCGATGTTGAGCGAAATTGGCGAAGCTACAGTTGATTTTATCGCTAATTTTGACAATTCCCAGCAAGAGCCTGTAGTTCTACCTGCCCAATTACCCATTTTATTACTTAATGGCTGCGCTGGAATTGCGGTAGGAATGGCGACTAATGTTCCTCCACATAATTTGGGTGAGTTGGTAGATGGGTTAATTGCTTTAATCGACGATTCTAATCTCTCTGATGATAAATTGTTGGAGTTAATTCCGGGCCCGGATTTTCCCACTGGGGGCGAAATTGTGGGAACTGAAGGAACTCGTGAGGCTTACACTACTGGAAAGGGTACGATTACGGTGCGGGGAATTGCCAAGATTGAAGAAATTCAGATTGGCAGAGGTCGTCAGCGGCAAAGGGGAACTACGCGCAGTGCGATCGTAGTTACAGAATTACCTTTCCAAGTGAATAAGGCGGCTTGGATTGAAAAGATTGCTGAGTTAGTTAATCAAGGTAAAATTGAGGGGATTGCGGATATTCGGGATGAAAGCGATCGGGAAGGAATGCGTGTAGTTATTGAACTAAAACGCGATGCTAGTCCGCCAGAACTTCTGGAACATTTATACAAACAAACGGCACTAGCGACTAATTTTGGTGCGATCTTGTTAGCTTTAGTAGATGGACAACCTAAACAATTAAGTTTGCGGGAAATTTTACAAGAATTTCTCCGATTCCGGGAACAAACTCTGACTCGACAATATAGCCATGAATTAGAACAAACTGAAAGACGTTTGCATTTAGTTGAAGGTTTAATTGCTGCTTTAGAAAATTTAGATGCAATTATTGAAATTCTCCGCAATGCGCCTGATGGTTCGACGGCAAAAGCTACTTTTCAACGTCAATTTAATTTTAGCGATCGCCAATCTGATGCCATTTTAGCCATGCCTTTGCGTCGGTTAACTGGATTAGAACGTCAGCAATTACAACAGGAATTAACCGAACTTAGGGAACGAATTCAAATTTTACAAAGATTATTGAGCGATCGACATGAATTACTCAAAGCTTTGAAAAAAGATTTGCGTTCTTTGAAAAAGAAATACAACGATCCTCGACGCACGCGCATTTACAAAGACGTTGTAGTTGTCGCAAGCCAAGCCAAAAACAGCCCCGAAAAGAAAATTAGAGTTCCTAAAGAACGTCGCCGAAATAAATCAAAAACCGAAGATTCCGAAGGGCAACTTTCCTTATTTACTCCTTTAACCTCTACTCCTGAAGAAGCAAACTTAGAAATTACTAACAAAGGTTATATCAGGAGATTGGCAAAAAATGCCAGTAAATCAAATTTTAAATCTGCTGATGATTGTGTAGTGAAAACTTTTTCCACCACTACGGAAGCTGATTTAGTAGTAGTAACTGGTAGCGGTAAAGCTTTCCCGGTGAAAGTTGGGGAAATTCCCCCGACTTCGGGACAAGCAAAAGGTACACCATTAGTTAGTTTGTTACCTCAAGTTAAGGAAATTCCCGAAATTTTGGCGGGATATTTTATCGCGCCGTCAGCAGAGGATTCTAATACTGTGGTTGTGGTGAGTGAAGAAGGACGAATTAAGCGGTTAGCAATTTCGGAATTCGCTAATTTAACTCGGCGCGGTTTAACAGTTTTAAAAGTAAAAGATGACGATCGATTATTGTATGCTTTCCCCGCTAACGATCGCGGAGAGATGGCTTTAGCTACTACTAATGGACGCATTTTGCGCTTCTTACTCAACGAACAACAATTACCTGTGATGAGTCGTGGTGCTGGAGGTTTACCAGCATTAAGATTAGGTCGTCACGAAAAGTTAATTGGTGCGGTTAGTATCAATCAAGATGATAATTTGTTGTTAGTTACTCAGTTAGGTTATGCCAAGCGATTACCAATTAGTGCAATTCGTTTAGCTAATTTGGGTGATATTGGAACTCAAGCTTTGCAATATACCAGCAAATCAGATGCTTTAGTTAGCATGGTAGAAGCAATTCCTGAAACTAAAGTTATGCTGTTAACTGATACACCTAGAACGATCGCTTTATCTGTGGAACGGATTCCTTTTTGGGGTAAGGATGGGACTGGCGATCGGATTAACAAGCTCAAGGAAGAGGAAAAAGTTGTCAATTTAGTAAGCGTTGATAGTGAATCGTAAGGGGTTGCAGCGTGGCAAAAGTTGTTCTGGAAAATGTTTATAAAAGCTTTTCCGATCGCTCGGAAAATTCGGAATCGGAAGCTAAAAAGGGAGAAAATTCTTCATCGCCTACTCCCGTCTTACGCCGGATTAATCTGACGGTGGAAGATGGCGAATTTATGGTATTAGTCGGCCCTTCTGGTTGTGGTAAAAGTACGTTATTGCGGTTAATTGCGGGATTGGAAGAGTTAACAGGCGGGAATATTTGGGTAGGCGATCGTTTGGTAAATGATTTACCACCAAAAGAACGCGATATTGCAATGGTATTTCAAAATTACGCTCTCTATCCCCATTTAACTGTTTATGATAACATCGCCTTTGGTTTGCGCCGAATGAACCGTAGCACAGGCATCTTGCCTGTCAATCCAAAACAGAACTTTTCCCACTTTAAAGAAGATTTCTTAGTCAGAGTAACTAAGCCTTTTCCGAAAAGTTTGCGTTACCTTTCGGAACGGGAAAAAGCTGTGCAGAAGCAAGTAAAAACTGTGGCGCAATTATTACAAATTGAGTCGCTTTTGTCACGTTTACCAAAGCAGCTTTCTGGGGGACAAAAACAACGGGTAGCTTTAGGACGTGCTATTGCTCGAAATCCCCAAGTTTTTTTGATGGATGAACCTTTATCTAATTTAGATGCTAAATTAAGAGCGGAAACTCGTACTCAAATTGTGAAATTACAGCGTCAGTTGGGCACTACTACTATTTATGTGACTCACGATCAAACTGAAGCGATGACAATGGGCGATCGCATCGCCGTAATGAATCAAGGTCAATTGCAACAATTAGCTAAACCTTTAGAATTATACAACCATCCCGCTAATATGTTTGTCGCTCAATTTATTGGTTCCCCACCAATGAATTTTATCCCGGTACATTTCCAAGCGCCGCTATTAATTAATCATCCACAATTTCGCTTCACTTTACCAGAAATTTGGGCTGATGCTTTGCGAAAGTTCGATCGGCAATCCCTAATTCTAGGCATTCGTCCCGAACATTTTAGCCTCAGCGTTCCCGCGCCAGAAAATTTACAAGTAGAAGTAGATTTAGTGGAAGCGTTAGGAAATGAAACTCATTTATCAGTTCACTTGCTGGGTGAAACTAACCCGGATTTTAGTTTACAAGTGCGAATTCCACCGGAAAAACAAGTAACTATTGGTGATAAAATATCCTTAGCGTTGTTAAGTAAAAAAATTCATTTATTTGACCCGGAAACTAACTTAGCCATATTTCCCAAATATTAATATTTTTTTAATTTTCTTATTTAAAAATTAAGATATACGTTGATTGCATAAGTTTTCTTAATGATAAGAGACAATTAACTTTTGACGATGTACCTAAAAGCTGCTTACCGTCAGCATCAGAGGTTTTTGTCTCATCGGAAAAGCCAAGTAAATTCGCTATCAAGACTAATTGAAAATATTTCCCAAATACTGTACTTTATAATCAGAAACAATAAAAATAAACCTAACTCAAACAATGACCTTATCAGAACTCAAACCGGGTAGTTTGGCGATTGTCAAAAGTGTACAACTAAGCCGTCATGGTCAAGGATTGGCGAAACGCTTAGAAGCAATGGGAATTGTTCCTAACAGACCAATTAGAGTTTTGCGCCAAGCTTGGTTTGGTGGCCCGTTGCACATTCGAGTCGGTTCTACTACGGAAATCGCCATTAGAAGAACCGAAGCCCAAATGGTATTAATTCAGACAATGGAAGCAACAAATTAAGCTGACAATTATTAAACCCAGCTATTAATAAATTATTAACTTTGTGCAGGTGAAATTATGAACTGTCACTCAGGTGCTACTGCTGTAAACACCGCTAAAGCAGTAAAAAGAGTTGCGCTAATTGGAATGCCCAACACCGGAAAATCAACTTTGTTTAATCGGTTGACAGGTGCGACAGCATTCGTCGGAAATTGGCCGGGAGTGACAGTAGATTTATTACAAGCTCATATTAATATTAATAACGAAACGGTAGAGTTTGTAGATTTACCAGGAATTTACGATCTCAACGGTTTTTCTGAGGATGAAAAAGTAGTTAACCAATTTTTAGAGAACTTTGGCGTTAACTTAGTTGTGGTAGTTTTAAATGCTGCCCAAATTGACAGGCAAATTCGCTTAGCTTTGCAAATTAAAGCTTTAGGTTTGCCAGCAATTATCATCTTGAATATGGCAGATGAGGCGAAACATTACGGAGTAGAAATTCAAGTAAATGAGTTAGGGAAACGCTTAGAATTACCAGTGTTTCTGATGACTGCTAAATATGGCAGAGGCTACGAAAGGGCTTATCGAGCAATCAGCCAATTATTAGCAGAAAGCGTTACTACTGAGAAAATCGATAATTTGAATACTTCCTTAGCGGAAAAGATGGATATTTCGGTTGCAGAAATCGAAAATGTTCTCACAGGTGCGGTACAAATGCCTTCGCAGATGGCAGTTAATATTACTCAGCAGATCGATCGCTTTTTACTCCACCCAATCTTAGGTTTACCTTTATTCTTTGCGGGAATGTTCGTGGTGTTTTGGGTAGTTTGGAATGTGGGATTACCCTCCCAAGACATCATGGATCAAATCACAACTTGGTTACAAAGTAATCTGATTGAACCATTAGTTAGTCCCTTACCTAAATTAGCCCAAGACTTTCTGGTTAATGGACTTTGGGGCGGATTAGCAACTGTGGCTTCTTTTGTGCCATTAATTGTGTTGTTTTTCATGATTATGGCAGTTTTAGAAGATAGCGGTTATTTATCTCGTTCTGCTTATTTAATGGATGCTTTCATGGCAAAATTAGGGCTGGATGGGCGCAGTTTTGTCATGCAAATGATGGGATTTGGCTGCAATGTTCCGGCTTTAATGGGAACAAGAGTCATGCGTTCTCAATCCCTGCGACTATTAACAATGTTAATCATTCCCTTTTCGTTATGTGCAGCGAGATTGCAAGTTTTCGTATTTATTATTGCGGCAGTTGTTCCCAAGGGTAACGGTGCTTTAGTATTATTTTCTTTGTATATCCTCAGTTTTGTAGCTGCCATAGTTACCGCTGCACTTTTCCAAGGGTTATTTAAAAATGAAGAACCTTTTGTATTAGAATTACCTCCTTACCGAGTCCCAACTTTAAAGCACGTTTTATTCAGAGGTTGGGGAGAAGTAAAAGAGTTTTTGACTAGGGCTTCAGGTTTCATTACTTTGGGTTGTGTCGCCGTTTGGGTAGTAACAAATTTGCCTCCAGGTGCAACAGGATTAGATACAATTGGTGGACAAATTGGGCAATTTTTAAGTCCAATTATGGAACCAATTGGCATTAATCCCTATTTAACTTTAGCTTTATTGTTTGGCGTGATTGCTAAAGAAGTTGTAGTGGGTTCTTTGGCGGTAATTTATGCTTTGGGTGAAGATGCGGTAACTAGCCAAATTGCCGGATCAGTTACCTTTATTCAAGCCTATAGTTTCTGTATTTTCTGTTTGCTTTACACTCCCTGCTTAGTCACAACAGCGACGTTATTTAATGAAGCTAAAACTTGGAAATTTACTTTATTTGCTTTAGCTTATTCCTTGGGTTTTGCTTGGCTGGCTAGCTTCATTTTCTACCAAAGTGCTTTAGCTTTAGGTTGGAGATAATCAGATTCTAGATTTTGGTTTTTGAATTTTCGATTTTAAAGATTTACAATTTTGAAATCGAAAGTTTTTTGCTGTGAATTTAAAGGAGACTTTTCGTAAAAATGGGTAAGAAAGAAACAACTCAAACTAGTAGTATTGAATTAGTGCAAGCGATCGCAGGTTGCATCCAATTAAAAGCAAACGATCCTGCTAGTAACCTGTGGTTAAATATGTTAGGACAACAATTACAACAGCAAAAAGGTGTTTGTGCTATTCAAACTGAGGAAGCAACGGGGAACTTAGTTATTATTTTCGATCCGCGAGTTCTCACCTTACCTTCAATGTTGGATCTTCTGCAACAGTGGGGTGTCAGTGGGATAACTCCGCCGCAAATGTCGCCGGATAAACAAGTGGGTAATTTTTTATATCAACATCCGAATGTAGACGCTTTATTACCGATGATTACTGGCATGATTGTTACAGAAACATTGCGTCTTCAAGGTGGTTGGGCGATGTTTGTAAATTTGATGACGGCGAGTTTCACTCGACAGTTATTAAATCAAATCGAAGCAAGTTCTAATTCGGTGTTCGCTACAGCAGAAAATAACACAGATTCTAAGTTAGTTGAACTAGAAGCGATCGCAATTCCCCCCCAAACAATCTCTTCTGAAAATGACTCAATTGAAATAGTTCATGCAATTCCCGGTAGAATTCGTTTGCGAGTACCAAAATTGTTAAAAAATCCTGAATATGTGCAACAATTGCAAGAACTTCTCAGCACAGATTCGTCAGTAACTAATCTTCGCATTAGCGATCGCGTTGGTTCAGTGGCAATCAGTTATTATACAAATGGGATGCCGGATAGTGCAGTGCGCGATCGTTTAATCGCTGTAGTAAAATCGACGATTTCCCCCGCAGAAGAACCAGAAAATTTAACTGATTCTCCTGCAATATCGGTTCCCAAACTAGAGAGTAATAGCAATTCAGCTTTCGCAACTAAAGAAATTCAATCATCGGGAATGAATACTAGTTGGCAAGATTTAAAACCTGGAATAGCGTTAGAGTTGCTGAATTCATTTTTAACAAAATTTACATTAGCGGCTTAAGTTGCAAAGGAAATGTAGAGATGGCAAATTCAGTAATTGAATTAGACAGGGTGAATTTAGAAATTAACCAAATAGAAAGTAGCCCAATAATTCAACCTTCTACATCTGTTTGTAGTTTAGTTCATGCAGTTCCCGGTAGAGTCAGGTTTCGCGTACCTAGACTCAGTAAAGATCCGCGATATGCTAAACGTTTGCAAAAATCAATGGAAGCATTAAAGGGCGTAATTCAAGTGCGAGTTAGCCCTGATGCTGCCTCAGTTGCGATTAAGTATACAACTAAAATCCACTCAGAAGTTGAAATGCGATCGCTCTTAGCGAGTCACATTCAAAACATTGATTTGCGGGTAACAAACGTCGAATTACCCAAAGTAATTAAACCAAAAATTGAGAAATCTGAACCAGAAGAATCCTTTGATTTCTCTGATTTAGCATTACCAGCCTTAGCGACAACTTTAGCATTATTAAAAGCTACTTTTCGGGTTCCGATTCCCCAAATTGTAGTAGCAGGTTCCGTAATTGCTGCCGGATTACCTGTAGCCAAAAGAGCCGCAGAAAGCTTAGTTCAAGAAAAGAAATTAAACATAGATTGTTTAGATGTTTTAGCGTTAGGCGCTTCCTCTTTACAGGGAGATTGGTTAACCCCAGCGTTATTATTATTGTTGCATGAAACTGGGGATGCAATACGCGATCGCACCGCCCGTTCTTCTGCTTGTGAAACCGCCGATCTTTTGGATAGTTTAAGTCACTTTGCTTGGGTAGAAGAAAACGGAGAAATTCGCCAAGTCACCGCTACAGAAGTCAAAGTTGGTGATATCGTCGTCGTTTATCCAGGGGAACAAATTCCGGTTGATGGGAAAGTAATTAAAGGGGAAGCAGCGATCGATCAACAAAGACTAACTGGTGAAGCAATGCCAGTAGTGAGAAAATTAGGAGAAAGCGTTTTTGCTTCTACTTTAGTGCGATCGGGTAAAATTTATATTGAAACCCAACGAGTCGGAAATCAAACTCGCGCAGGCGCAAGTATCGAATTAGTAAAACAAGCGCCAGTTCACGATACTCGAATGGAAAATTACGCTTCAAATGTAGCCGATAAAGCCATTTTACCAGCCTTAGCTTTAGCAGGTGCAACTTGGGCAATTACTCGTGATTCTGCCAGAGTTGCTTCCATTTTAAGCTTAGATTTTGTCACAGGAATTCGCCTCGCAATTCCCACTACATTTTTAGCCGCAATCAACCATGCAGCGAAACACGGAATTTTAATTCGTAGCGGCAGAACTTTAGAACAATTAGCGAAAGTCGATACAATTGTTTTTGATAAAACCGGAACTTTAACTCAAGGAGACTTGCAAATTGTTGAAGTTGATACTGTTAGCGATCGCACCACTCCAAAACGACTTTTACAATTAGCAGCATCCGCCGAACAAAGGTTAACTCACCCCTTAGCAGAAGCAGTAATTCACTATGCAGAATCGCAAAATGTTGAGATTTTGCCAAGGGAACAATTGCAATTTGATGTAGGTTTAGGAGTTAGTGCAGAAATTGACGGCGAGAAAGTTTTGGTAGGAAGCGATCGCTTTTTACGCAAACAAGGAATTAGCATCGACTGTTTCTATGAAAAGCATCCTTGTATTTGGGGAAATTGCGGTTCTCCGCATACTGATTGTCCAATTTCTGCCAATTCCTCAGTGATGTATATCGCCAGCAACGGGGAATTTAAAGGAGTATTAAAATATGCTGATCCTTTGCGAAATGAAACCAAAACCGTGTTAGAAAAATTACGATCGCGCTATGGTTTAGAGATACATCTCTTAACAGGTGATAATCAAGCCAGAGCCAATGCAGTAGGGCGAGAATTAGAAATGTCAAACGAACAAATTCACGCCGAAGCTTTCCCCGAAGTCAAAGCCGAAATAGTCCGTGAATTGCACGAATCAGGTAAAACAGTCGCCTTCGTGGGAGATGGTTTAAATGATTCAGTGGCGCTTGCTTATGCAGATGTTTCAATATCCTTTGCAGGAGGTTCGGAAGTCGCCAGAGAAACCGCCGATGTAGTATTAATGAATGACGAATTGTGGAGTTTGCTAGATGCGATCGCGATCGCCAAAGAAACCATGCAAATCACCCACCAAAATATCGGTCTTTCAGTAGTACCAAATCTCGCCGCGATCGGAATAGCATCCACAATTGGATTAAACCCATTATTAGCCGCAGTCGTGCATAATGGATCTGCGATCGCCGCCGGAGTCAACGGTTTAAGACCTTTATTAGTTCATCGTTATACTTCCACTATTAATAATAGCGAACAGTGAGAAATAAAATTGTTTTTAAACCACAGATGAACATAGATGAAAGAGGGGGAAATTATGCCTTTTGATTGGAAACAATTACAAATTCAAAATAAAGGACGAGCGATCGCGATCGGAATTGGCGTGGTAGCATTAGCACCAATAGTACTTCCCGTAGTTGCTAAAGCTGGAAAAGCGATCGCCAAAACCACAATTAAAACCAGTTTTGAACTTTACGAAAAAAGCAAAGATACCGCAGCAGAAGCCGTAGAAGTTTGGCAAGATTTAGTAGCAGAAGTACAAGCCGAATTAGCCGCCGAAAAACAGATCGATTCGAGCGAGCAAACTAACAAATCTTGAACTTCTTAGTAATACCAAATCCCGGTTAACTCTCTCTTTAACTTCTTCCTCTTCTTCCTTCGCGCTCTTTGCGTCCTTCGCGGTTTAAAAAATATCCCCAGGAAGAAGCTACAATCCAAGAAATCAAAAGGGATTTGAACTTGCCATGAATAACCAAACAAAACAGCCAGATCCAGAAATGATCAAACGCCATGTTTTGAATATATTGCTGGATAAAGCGATCGCACAAGCAGAAGAAGATATTCGTAACAGTCCCCTGACAGCTTATCGGTTAAGAAAAGCTAAATCTGTAACAACAAAAGAAAATATTTCCGACTCATAATGTTTATATTTTCTCCCTCACCCAAGCGCGAAACGATCGCACCAAACTAATTTCATCAATAGTTTTGCTTTGTTCGATAAACTTAGCCATTTCAGTTACTAACAAAACAGGGAAAACTAAAGATCGATCGCACTCAGTATATCCCGTTTTTCCTAACTGATAAAACCGCAAAACTCGCCCGTTATATCTCCAAAGTTCAGGTACTCTCAAAGCTGCATAAATCTGCAACTTATCAACAGAACTGCTAGTAATATCTACCTCGATCGCTAAATCTGGTGGCGGATCTTTAGCCAGATCTATTTCTCGCTTACCTCTGACTGCTAATTCATTTTGAATATAGTAACAATTATCTGGTTCTATTCCCCTTCCAACATCTTCTCGTTTTAAAGTCATCGATCGCGCACTTTTAATTATGACATTCAACTCTTCTGCTAAAGCGAAAATAAAGCGATCGAACTGAATATTATAACTTTCATGTTCGTAGAGTGGAGTCATAATTTCCAGCCTGTAGCCATCATAAGCAAATCTCGAACCTCGGTTTTCGCCAGTTTCGCGCAGCAAAGTGGTAAAAGTTGACCAACTAATACTTTCTAACCAAGTTCTTTGTTCGGCAAGTGTTGAAGTAGCGATCGTCATAATTTATATCCATAAATCTGCACAAATCAACTAAGTAGCTTTGGGGTAATCATCATTTTAATTTTAGCCAAAATTGGCATCCCAGAAATTATAATTTTTTGTCGCCAAAAAGCGAAGACTTGAACGAAAACCCTTGACACTCTCCCGTCAAGCTGGCGCTGTGACGGGAGATTCTTGTTTCTCAGAAACACGCTTTTTGGTACAAGTACCACCGAGTCTTACTGCTTCTCCACAAGCTTGAAATTCCGTTTGCCCAACGGTATTTGCTGACAGAATTTTAATACCCTCTTCCCGTAAGTTTTTCGCGGCATTTTCATCACGGTCATGATGAATTTTACATACTGGACAAGTCCATTCTCTGTCTTTCAAAGTGAGGGAATCGTTCTTGTGTTTGCAGCAATTGCAAAGCTTG